>JASLYC010000019.1 GCA_030739975.1 Gammaproteobacteria bacterium | reverse complement strand
AAGGTTGGCGGAAAAATACCTAAAGGAGTGCTAATGGTTGGACCTCCGGGTACAGGTAAAACTCTTCTAGCCAAGGCGATTGCTGGAGAAGCCGATGTGCCATTTTTCTTTATCTCAGGATCAGACTTTGTAGAAATGTTTGTTGGTGTTGGAGCGTCAAGAGTTCGTGACATGTTCGAGCAAGCTAAAAAAAATGCACCATGCATAATTTTTATTGATGAAATTGATGCTGTTGGTAGGCAGCGTGGCGCTGGTATGGGTGGCGGTCACGATGAGCGCGAGCAGACATTGAACCAGATGTTGGTCGAGATGGACGGTTTCGAGGGGAACGAAGGGATTATAGTTATTGCCGCAACCAACAGGCCTGATGTTCTTGATCCTGCACTACTAAGACCTGGACGTTTTGATAGACAGGTCATGGTTGGACTTCCTGACATTAACGGTAGGGACGCAATTTTACAGGTGCATATGCGAAAGCTGCCTATAGCGAAGAACGTCAAGTCAGCCAATATAGCAAAAGGTACACCTGGATTTTCTGGTGCAGATTTAGCTAACCTGTGTAATGAGGCAGCACTACTAGCAGCTTCAAAAGGAAAAAATTTAGTTGGCATGCAGGAGTTTGAAAAAGCTAAAGACAAGATTATGATGGGTTCTGAGCGTAAAACCTTAGCTATGGACGAATCTGAAAAAGAGATGACAGCTTATCATGAAGCGGGTCACGCTATTGTAGGTAGACTTATGCCTGAGCACGACCCAGTCTACAAGGTAAGCATTATTCCTAGAGGTAGAGCATTGGGCGTAACTATGTTTCTGCCTGAAAAAGATGCATACAGTATTTCTAAGCGTAAATTAAATTCTCAAGTCGCATCCTTATTTGGTGGCCGTATAGCAGAGGAATTAATTTATGGCGCAGATGCTGTAACTACAGGAGCCAGTAATGATATCGAGCGCGCAACCGAAATAGTCCACAAGATGGTTAAACTTTGGGGTATGTCTGAGGTTATGGGGCCTATGGCCTATGGCGAGGATGAGGGCGAAGTTTTTCTTGGAAGGCAAGTTACTAAGCATAAACATATATCTGACGATACATTTAATAGTATTGACAAAGAGATTCGCAAAGTCATAGATGGAAACTATAAAATAGCGACTAAATTATTAGAAGAAAACATTGATATTTTGCATTCAATGGCAAAAGCATTAATTGAGTTTGAGACTATCGATAAAGAACAAATTGATGACCTAATGAATCGGAAGGATATGCGTGAAGCAGCCGTTATAACTGATTCTGATGTTGTTTCTACTGAACTAGGTTCAGGCGCAGATGGTTCAGATAAACCAGACAATAAACCTAAACAAAATCCATTAGGCGGCGGCACAGAACAGATCGCTTAAATAAAATTGCAGTAATGCACAAATCTAAAACAGTTATTATGGGCGTGCTAAATATCACGCCCGATTCTTTTTCTGATGGCGGTCAATATCTAGGCATTGAAAATGCCATAGAAAGGGCAAAAATAATGGTTGATCAGGGGGCCGATATAATTGATATTGGTGGAGAATCAACAAGACCAGGCTCAAATCCAGCAACAACCGAAGAGGAATTGGGTAGAGTAATACCTATAATCAAAGAAATTAAAAACCAAATCAATATTCCAATATCTATAGATACCTCAAAGCCTGAAGTAATGGAAAAAGCGGTAGTTGCTGGAGCAAGTATTATTAATGATGTATCTGCTTTGAGTGCCGATGGAGCAATTTCAATGGCATCCTCTTTGGGGGTCAAGGTCTGCTTGATGCATATGAAGGGCATGCCAAGAACAATGCAAGATAGCCCTACTTATGTTGATGTGGTTGATGAGATAAAAGATTTTTTTAGCCAGAAGATAGATGAATGTTTGAAATCTGGCATTAATAATGAGAACATAATCATTGACCCAGGTTTTGGTTTTGGCAAAACATTAAATCATAATTTAGAGATACTTAAAAGACTTGAAGAGTTTAACAGTTTAAAATTACCATTAATGGTTGGCATATCTCGTAAATCTATGATTGGCTCTTTACTTAATGATAGAGCAGTAAACGATAGAATTATTGGAAGTGTTGTTGCAGCTATTATGGCAGTACAAAATGGTGCAAGCATTGTTCGTGTACATGATGTTATGGAAACAAGAGATGCACTTAATATTTTAGAAAGTGTTAACGATTTAAAGGAGTAGTTTTGACTCAATATTTTGGTACTGACGGTATCCGTGGTGAGGTAGGCGTTAACCCAATAACTGCAGATTTCTTTTTAAAGCTGGGTTGGGCTGTAGGATCTGTACTTGCAGAGGACGGCAAGGCAAGCGTTGTTATCGGCAAAGATACTAGGGTTTCTGGCTATATGTTCGAGTCTGCACTTGAGGCTGGCTTTTTATCAGCAGGAGTAGATGTTAGCTTGTTAGGGCCTATGCCAACACCTGCTGTTGCACATCTAACAAAAGCCTATAACGCTAGTGCAGGGGTTGTTATAAGCGCATCACATAATCATTTCGAAGATAATGGGGTAAAGTTTTTCTCCTCGAAAGGCTTTAAAATGTGCGACAAATATCAGCACAAGATTGAGAAAAAATTTGCCGAACCTATGGTGAGTGTGGGTAGTTCATTTATCGGTAAAGCACGCAGAAGGGAGCAGTCATTGGGCAGGTATATAGAATTTTGTAAATCTACTATCGATGATTCAGTAAATCTTAGCGGAATCAGCATAGTTATAGATTGCGCTAACGGGGCAACTTATCATATTGCAGAAGACATATTTTCAGAATTTGGTGCAAATATAACCATAATTAATAACTCTCCAGACGGTTTTAACATTAATCTTGATTGTGGAGCCACCGAAACTACAAATCTTCAACACAAAGTAGTAGAGTTGGGAGCTGACTTAGGGATTGCTTTTGACGGCGACGGTGACCGTTTAGTAATGGTTGATAGTGATGGAGTTTTAGTTGACGGTGATGAGATTGTGTTTATTATTGCCAAGGCCTGGAAAGAGCAAAATAGACTAAAAAATAATACAGTAGTTGGCACTAAGATGTCTAATCTGGGAATGAGACAGGCCCTAAGTTCTTTAGATATTAACTTTATAGAGGCAGCTATTGGCGACCGTTTTGTTATGGATGAGATGCAAAAGAATGAATCTTCGCTTGGTGGGGAAGGGTCAGGTCACATTATATGCCTAGAAAAAACTACCTCTGGTGACGGTATCATTTCTGCCTTACAGGTGCTTGAGGTTATTGCAAAAAGCAACAAAACCCTTTCACAATTAAAATCTGAAATGGAAAAATTTCCACAAGTCTTGATTAATATACAAACCAAAAAAGGACTCGATTTGTCAACCAATAAAGATTTAATTAATCTTCAGCAAGAAGTTGAAAAAGAGCTCGGAGATGACGGCAGAGTGCTCATTAGAGCATCTGGAACAGAGCCAGTTGTTAGGGTTATGGTCGAGGGCAAGGACTTATCTTTAGTGCAAATGAGCGCTACAAAATTAGCAAAAATTATCAGTTAACATCTAAAAACAATGAGTTTTGATAATTCAAGCCTAATTTTAATTGGACTAATCTTTGTATGGACCGGTTTTGTTAGGACTGGCTTGGGTTTTGGCGGGGCAGCTCTGGGGTTACCATTATTGTTGTTGATAGGCGGCTCACCAGTATATTGGCTGCCCATTATTGGTATGCATCTGTTTTTCTTTACCTCGCTTACTCTTTTTAGTTCCCTTGATAGTGTTGACTGGGGATACCTAAAAAGGACACTAGTTTGGATTATTCCACCAACACTTATTGGAGTTATTGGGCTTCTTAACTTGCCAACAAAAGTTATAGTTATTTTTATTTATTGCGTAACAATTTTTTATGCAATTAATTGGATTTTAGATAAAAAAATAAGTTCAAACAAATCCTGGCTTGATAAGGTATTTCTTGTTATTGGAGGGTATATTTCAGGAACATCATTGACAGGAGCACCTTTGATAGTTGCAGTCTATATGCGTTTTGTAGATAAATCAATGCTAAGAAATACGATGTTCGTTCTGTGGATTATTTTAGTTGGAATTAAGATGACTGCATTTGTTGTTGTTGGGGTTAGTATAGATTGGCAATTCTCATTGTACTTAATACCTGTTGCAGCTATAGGGCATGTATTAGGTATTTTTACCCATCAAAAGATTATCAATAATGACCAGTTATTTAAAAAATGGGTAGGCGGAGCTTTACTATGTATAAGCTCTTTTGGTATGTTTAAGGTGCTCGCTTAAGAAATATCTATTTATCTAAATCAACATTTATTGGAATTTCAGTTGTCTGCTTCATTCTCTCTATTACAAAGTTAGATGTAACATTTAGAAACGAGACCTTTGTTATTAATCCCTTGTAAAACAAGTCATAGCCCTCAATATCTTTAATTATTACTTTTAAGAGGTAGTCAATAGAGCCACTTAGCCTATGGCATTCCACTATTTCTGGCATCATTGATACCACTCTTGAGAATAATTCTAGTTTATCTTTATCATGATTCTCAATAGTGACAAACACAAATACTGTAGTATTTAATTCAGCCATTTTAGGGTCGAGAATAGCTACAGTTTTTTGAATAAAACCACGCTCCTTTAGTCTTTTAATTCTTTGCCAGCAAGGAGTAGTTGAGAGATACACAGATTTAGAAATTTCTTGAATGGTTAAGTCTGAATTTTTTTGCAGCAGGTCCAGTATGATTCTGTCTAATTTGTCCATAATAATATTCTGTTAATAATTAAATAAATAGAATAATATACTATTTATTTAGCTATATTAAATAATTTCATTATTTTTTTATTACAAAAATCAATTTTATTAGAATATTTTATATATATTCCCCTTTGATAAATTATAAAGCCAAACAAAACCATGTATAAATACCATGACAATGACACTAAATTTATAGATCAGAGGCATAATCAATTCAAAAAACAAGTAACAAGATATTTTGATAATGAGCTAAGCGATGATCAATTTAGAAGCATCAGATTAAGGAACGGACTATATCAGGAGTTACATGCATATATGTTGCGAGTGCTTATACCGTATGGCTCATTAAATTCTAAGCAATTAAATCAATTGGGTCTTATAGCTGATAAATATGATAGGGGATATGGTCATTTCACAACCAGACAAAATATACAGTTTAATTGGATAGATTTATCACAGATAAATTCAATAATAGCAGACCTTGCAAAGGTCAATATGCACGCAATACAGAGTAGCGGCAAGACAGTTAGAAATATCTCTGCTGATCCTCTATCTGGCATAAGAAAGGATGAGGTGGCTGATGCAAGACCATATTGCGAATTAATCAGGCAATGGTTCACTCTACACCCTGAGTTTTCTTGGCTCCCAGGGAAATTCAAAATTGCAATAAATGGCTCAGAGAATGACGAGATTGGCATACAGTTCAATGATTTAGGGCTTCAATTGGTTCTTAACGATAAGCACGAGCTAGGGTTTAGTGTATATGCTGGTGGTGGCCTAGGGGCAGCGCCTATGCTTGCCCCAAAAATAAAGTCTTTCGTTCCAGAAATAGATATATTGAGTTATATAGAATCAGTTTTACGGGTATATAACCTTTACGGCAAGAGAGATAATGACAAAAGGTTAAGGATAAAGTTCCTAGTAAAAAGGTTAGGCATAGAAAAATTTCACGATTTAGTTGAAAAAGACTGGTTATCGTCAAGAGATGATGATGAGATTAAGTTAAACATATCTAAACTAGACAAAATTAAAAAAGATTTTATAGCGCCAATAAAGCCAATCACAAGTAAAAATATAGAACAAAGGGTTGACTTTAATTACACTATCTGGAAAAGCAACAATGTATCTGACAATAAGGTTAAGGGCTACTCTATAGTTTCTGTTTCTCTAACTCAAATTGGTTCTGCTCCAGGAAATATAGATTCTGACCAATTAAGACATTTGTCAGCTCTGGCATCAAAATATAGCCTTAATGAGGTCAGAACAACAAAAAATCAGGACATAGTTTTTCCATATGTAAGAAACGAGGATCTGTATGAGTTATGGCAACAGTTAGAGATGTTTGATTTGTCTAGTCCACATAATTCAACATTCGCCCATATTGTTTCTTGCCCTGGGGCGGACTATTGTTCATTGGCAAAAGCTGTCTCGATACCAGTATCTAAAAGAATTCAGAATAGGTTTATAGAGAACGGACTATTGTTCGAGATTGGAGAGCTGAATCTCCACATATCAGGCTGTGAAAATTCATGTGCACATCATCACGTAGCTGATATTGGTTTATTAGGACTGAATAAGGGAAAAGAAGACTACTACCAAATTACCTTAGGAGGCAGAACAAAAAATGACACCAAGTTAGGTAAGAAATTGGGTAGAGCTATTGCATCTGTCGATGTTGTAGATGCAGTAGAGAAGATAGTTAATGTTTACGTAAATAATAAACAACAAGGCGAAAACTTTAATCAATTATTTAATAGAATTGGAATCAAATTATTTAAGGAGGCTGTGTATGCTTAATAGCAAAGAGAAGACATATAAATTACTACATATCGAACAATGGCTCATAGAAAAAAGTGGAGATTCAAATGAAACTAATGGCATTCTTGTCCGCCCAACTGACGACGTCGAGTCTCTGTTTGTAACACTTAAACAGGCTCCATTGGTTGCATTTGATTTTAACAACTTCGATGACGGCAGAAGTTATTCTCAAGTTAAATTACTAAAGAAAAGGTTAGGCTATCAAGGAGAAATACGAGCCCTTAACGTTCATATTGATCATTTGCAATTTATCTTCAGGTCAGGCATTGATTCTTATGAATTATTGCCAGAGTACAAGCAATACAACGAAGACTATGCGATAGACTTCAGTATATGTTATCAGGCTGCAGAGAATAACTCTGGACTAATTGAACAACACAAATTTGGGTAAATAATTATGTTTGAGAAATCATACAGAACAGCATTAAAGACAACCTCTTGGAGGGTAATTGCAACTACGGATACTTTTATAATATCTTGGTATATTACAGGTAAATTGACATGGGCAGGTGCCATTGCAGGTATAGAAGTGTTTACAAAGATGTTTTTGTATTATGGACATGAAAGAGTGTGGAACCGTGTTTCATTTGGTAGGACTGCGAAGGCGGAGACCTGAAGCTTCTTATACAGTGAAATATTATTATTAATTAAAACAAATAAAGGAAAAAATGAAAGAACAAAATATAACTACAAGTGAAGACGTATTTAAACTAGTCAATGGGTTGACATTGAATCAAAAAATTGAGCGCTCTTTGGATTTAATAAATGATGCATATAATGAATATGGAGACAACTTGATAGTTGCAAACAGTCTAGGTAAGGATTCTTGTGTTGTTTGGGATTTAGCAAAACAAGTCTCTTCCGATATTAAAGGTTTTATTGTAACTACACCATACAAGCCAAAAGAAACGAAACAATATATGCAATATTTTGTGGACCGTTACCCTGAAACTAAAATTTTTCAAAGCGACAGTAAGGTCGATAATCTTTATAAGACCGATCCAGATGGGTGTTGTGAAATATTTAAGGTTGAACCTACTAGAGAAGCATTAGAGCATTTCCAATCTGAATGCTGGGTTACCGGACTTCGTTGTACTGAAGGCAGAACAAGAACAGATTATCGAGAAATTGAGTTAAGAGATACAGGCCTGACAAAGCTAAACCCTATATTAATCTGGGAAGAGAGAGAGATCTGGCAATATCTAGCAATGAACAGTGTA
Organism: Gammaproteobacteria bacterium; assembly: GCA_030739975.1. Lineage (GTDB taxonomy): Bacteria > Pseudomonadota > Gammaproteobacteria > PS1 > Pseudothioglobaceae > SZUA-1055. The sequence continues at coordinate 26,459 of JASLYC010000019.1, read as the reverse complement.
AAGGTTAATGAATTATACAGAGATGGCTACAGGTCTTTAGGGTGTACACCTTGTACTGCTATATCAACTGGCGATGAACGTAGTGGTAGATGGGTTGGTTCTAGCAAGTGCGGAGGTGAGTGCGGCATACATACTCGACCTTTGAAGCGACAAAAAAATAGTCTAGAACAAATATCTGTAGAGGCCAATATTTAAATTTTAATTATCTATATATGACAAAACAATAGCAGGAAACAGGAAAAATTAATGATGGTTAATATATATAAAGATAATTACTATTGCTAGAAGTGAGGGATTTTTTTTGATTTTACTTGACATTTAGTCACAAACACTATATATTGTGCACTGCAACAAATGGTGCACTGCACCAAAAGTTAAATACATATATGTATTTATTAAATGATTAGCTAAATGTCAATAAACGAAATGAATAAAAAATATAATTCAATAGAGAAGTGCTTATATATACTTTCTTGTTTTTCTACGGAAAATTCAAGTATGTCTTTAGATGAGATAAGTGAAAAAACTAATTTCAATATAACAACAACATATAGAAATTTACAAACTCTTATCGATTTTGGTTATATCTCACGCAGAATGGATAGGAAATACTGTATTGGTCCGTCATTTGTATATTTAAGTGCAGTTGCTAATAAGGACTTAGAGCTTAGCCAAGTATAATTTAATTATAAATACAGAGCAACTAAAGAAATCACAATGCAGCCTAAATAGAAGACAGAACAGAGCTCTATAAAGGCTGGATAAATGTATAAATTACATCTCGAATAAATAATTTTACTACCTGCCAGCTTTATGATAAGAATTGGCAAACACTAAAATAGTGATTAGGCAAAATTCTATGAGTTAAATGATAGTTATTTATAGGTTAAAATCATCATTACAATGATGAATGAATACGTCTTAATTTTAGTTAGCACTATATTAGTAAACAACTTCGTATTAGTTAAGTTTTTAGGGCTTTGCCCTTTCATGGGAGTTTCAAAGAGGATTGATACTGCTATAGGTATGGGTTTTGCTACAACCTTTGTGTTGACACTTGCAAGTATATTTAGCTATCTAATTAATACTTATATTTTGATGCCCTTTGACCTTGAGTATTTAAGGACAATAGCTTTTATCGTTACAATTGCAGCAGTTGTAGGATTTACAGAGCTGGTAGTCAATAAAACTTCACCTATTTTGCATCAATCATTAGGCGTGTTTTTGCCGTTGATTACTACTAATTGTGCTGTTTTAGGTGTTGCCTTACTAAATGTTGGACAAAATAATAGTTTTCTTGCATCTGGAGTGTATGGTTTTGGTGCAGCTGTTGGTTTTTCATTTGTTTTGGTTTTGTTTTCCGCTATTCGTGAAAGAATAGAGCTAGCGAACGTTCCAACTATTTTCCAAGGGGTGCCAATCGCGCTCATAACTGCTGGGCTGATGTCGATGGCATTTATGGGTTTTATTGGCTTGGTTTAAGAAGTGTTTGACTCAATCTTTCTTTTCTCGTCTCTAGCTTTATTGTTGGGGCTTATATTAGGCTATGCAGCTATTAAATTTAAAATAGAGGGTAACCCACTAGTTGATCAGATTGACGCAATACTCCCACAAACACAGTGTGGCCAATGTGATTATCCTGGTTGTAGACCATATGCTGAAGCTATAGCAAAAGGTGAGGCGAAAATAAATCAATGCCCCCCTGGAGGTCAAGAAGGGGTGGATGCTCTAGCAGAGCTATTGGATATAGAGACAATGAATCTTAATGACGAACATGGCGAAACAAAGCCCAAGCGTGTTGCTGTTGTCGATGAAAAGATATGTATAGGCTGTACACTTTGTATACAGGCATGCCCTGTAGATGCTTTTGTTGGTTCAAGCAAAGTTATGACTACAGTGATTGCTGATGAATGTACAGGGTGTGACTTATGTATCCCTGTCTGTCCAGTTGATTGTATTGATATGGTTGAAGTTATACCAACAATGCGTAACTTTGTTCCAGATATTACTGAGGTTGCAAATGTATAGTGATTTATACAAAGGTGGTGTTTTTATCTCTAACCCATACCCGATTGATGATGTTGGAATAAAAAAAACAACACTTCCAAACAAAGTAATCTTGCCGCTCAATGAAAGAATGACAGAAAAGGCTACCCCATGCGTCAAGGTAGGAGATCTTGTATTGACAGGACAGGTTATTGCTAGTAATGATGACTTTAATTCTGTACCAATACATGCAACTGTTTCTGGCCAAGTTACAGCAATAGATGATCATCTCATTCCTCATAAATCTGGCTTTAAAACTCAGTGCATTACTATTCAGTCTGATGGCAAAGATGAGTGGGTAAAAGATGAAAATTCGACAAAAGATTATTGGAAATATCCACAATCTTTGCTGATTGAGAAAATTCACTATGCAGGCATTGTGGGAATGGGTGGGGCTGGTTTCCCCACACACATTAAGTTGGGATTATCGCAAAACTGTAGCACAATAATAGTTAATGGAACTGAGTGTGAGCCAGGAATAATGTGTGACGATGCTTTGATGCAAAACTATCCCAGCCAAGTTATAAAAGGAGTTGAAATTTTGCTACATATTTGTGGTGCAGAGAGAGCAATCATTGCGATTGAAAATGACAAACCTGATGCCTATAATTCCTTACTAATAAATAACAATAATGACCGAATTAGCATTGCTCATGTGCCGACTAAGTATACTTCTGGATCTGAAAAATTACTCACCAAGACCATACTTGATAAAGAGATACCTTCTGGAGATTTTGCTATAGATGTCGGTATTGTTTGTTTAAATGTGGCAACTGTAAAGGCTATATTTGATATTATTATTGAAGGCAAACCGCTAGTTTCTAGGATTGTAACAGTTACAGGTAGTGGAGTATCTAAGCCTTATAATTATGAAGCCAGATTGGGCTCATCTTTTGAGGATATTGTCTCTTTATCCAGCCCTAACAAACTTAAGCACGATGTTCGTATGGGAGGGATGATGATGGGAATTGATGTTCCTAGTACTGATGTTCCAATAAGCAAAACTTGTAATTGTATTTTTATCAATAACCGTGTAGCTAAGGATACTGCTAGAGAATGCATACGTTGCGGTTCATGTAATCAGGCATGTCCAGTTGGCTTGTTGCCTCAGCAGCTTTACTGGTATTCTAAGAGTGAAAAGACAGATAAGGCTGTTGAGTATAGTCTTTTTGATTGTATTGAGTGTGCTTGCTGCTCTTATGTTTGTCCTAGCAATATACCTTTAGTCGAATATTTCTCTTTTGCCAAAGCTCTACATAGAAATACATCAGAAGAAAAAAGGAAAGCCAATATTGCTAGAGAAAGGTTTGAGTACAGAGAGTTTCGACTAGAGCGAAACAAAACTGAACGCGCACAAATGATGGAAGCTAAGAAGAAGGCAATTAAAGAGAAAATGGCAAAAGAAAAGTCGCAGAAAGATAAAATAACCAAAGCAATGGAACGAGTAAACACAAATAAAAAAAATAAAATAAATGAATAGTGGCGAACTAAATACTAGTCAAGTTATGAGACAAGTGATCTACGCACTTGGTTTAGGTGTGGGTGCTTCTTTTTATTTTTTTGGTTGGGGTGTATTGATACAAATAGTGCTGGGTATCGTAACGGCTTTGGTTTCTGAGTCAGTATTTTTAAGTTTTAGAGGACTACCAGTTAAGCCTACCATAGCTGATGGCTCAGCTATATTGACAGCAATATTATTAGCGATATCCATTCCAACTATGGCCCCATGGTGGATTATAGTTGTCGGGGTGACTTTCGCAATTATTTTTGGTAAACAGATATACGGTGGGCTAGGCAATAACCCTTTTAATCCGGCAATGCTGGGGTATGCCTTTTTATTGATTTCGTATCCACTTCAGATGACAACCTGGGGCAGTGATTATGTAAATATAGAGCAAAGTATTAATGCAATTTTTAATATATCTTCTGTTGATATTCTTACTGGCGCCACTAAGCTTGATGAGGTCAAAATGCAAATATCTTTAGGCACTCATATTGAAAATTTAGATATTTATTCATTGAGTCAATCTTGGATTAATGCAGGCTTTCTGGTTGGTGGATTGTACCTATTGATTAGAAAAATAATTTATTGGCAAATCCCGACAGCTTTTATTCTTGGTATATTTGCAACTGCTGGGCTATTATTCTTGATTGACGATAATATATACCTACCACCACAACTTCATTTAATGTTGGGTGCGTCAATGTTAGGAGCATTTTTTATTGCAACTGACCCAGTCTCTTCAAGCACTACACCTAAAGGTAGATTGATTTATGGATTTCTTATTGGTATGTTGGTGGTAATTATTAGGGTGTTTGGTGGCTATCCAGATGGGGTTGCTTTCGCAGTGTTGCTTATTAATATTGCCGTACCTCTTATTGACAGTTATACCAAGCCAAAGGTTTTTGGAAAATGAACCAAAGACCAATTATTAAGTCTGGATTACTGCTACTAATATTTACTGCCGTAAGTATATTCTTTGTTTCTTTAACGCAGGATTCTACCAAAGATCAAATAAAATACAACGAAGAGCAGTTACTAATTAAAAGGCTGGGGGAGCTAGTTAGTGGCTATAACAACGATATATTGCAAGACAAATTTTCAAAAAATATACATATTCATGGCGTTCAACAAGATATAAATATCTATCCTGCAAAGATAAACGAAGTAGTATTTGCATATCTTATTGAGCACACCTACCCAAATGGCTATAACGGCGATATAAGGCTTTTAACTGGAGTAGATAAAGACAACAATCTTTTAGGTGTAAGGGTTATAGCGCACAAAGAAACTCCTGGACTAGGAGATAAAATTGACATAAGAAAATCAAACTGGATTGATCAGTTTACTGGCCTCTCTCTATCAAATCCTCCAAAATCAAAATGGAAAGTTAAGCGAGATGGCGGTGCTTTTGATTCATTTACAGGCGCCACAATTACTCCAAGGGCTATAGTGAGTGCATCTTACCAAGTATTGGAATATTTTGACCAGCATGAGATTAAGTGATTATGATTTTGACTTACCCAAGTCTCTAATAGCCCAGAACCCAAAAAAGAGTAGAACAGATTCAAGACTTTTAGTGCCATTTTCAACTATTATAGATGCACAATTCAGTCAAATAGCTAACTTTTTAAGGCCTAATGATTTACTAGTAATGAACAATACTAGGGTCATTCCTGCGCGCTTATTTGCCACTAAAATGACTGGTGGTAGAGTTGAAATTATGATTGAGCGAATTATTAATAATAATTCCGTTTTGGCAATGATACGAGCAAGTATAGCGCCTAAATTGGGTAGCATTATAAAACTTGAAAATGATACAAATGTTAAGGTGCTAGAAAAAAAAGCAAACTTTTATACACTCGAGTTTGAGACAGATTCCATCTATGATTTATTAAATTGCATAGGTCATATTCCTCTACCTCCTTATATTGAAAGGATGGATAACGAAACAGACGCCAATAGATATCAGACAGTGTATGCGGCTCGAGACGGTGCAGTTGCAGCTCCGACTGCTGGACTACATTTTGATAAAAAGTTATTGAATGATTTAAATAGCCAAGGAATAGATAATTGTTTTATTACACTGCACGTTGGTGCTGGAACATTTCAGCCAGTAAAAACAAAAGAAATTAAAGACCACGTAATGCACAGTGAATACTTTGAAATCTCCCAAGACGTTATTGATAAAATTAATCTAACTAAAGCAAATGGTGGTAGGGTTGTTGCTATAGGAACAACCTCAGTTCGCACACTAGAGTCTGTAGCTGCGAATGGAGAATTAGTTGCTAGCAAAGGTGAGACAGATATTTTCATATATCCGGGTTTTGAATTTAAAGTTGTCGATATGATGGTTACTAATTTTCATTTACCTAAATCATCTTTATTAATGCTAGTTAGTGCTTTCATTGGGCATGAAAGGCTGATGCAAATTTATCGGCATGCGATAGAACAAAAATATCGATTTTTTTCTTACGGAGATGCGATGCTGTTAGAGAGATCTCAATGAAAAAAAATGAATACAGGTGACAGCATGATATTTGAAAATAGCTTAATAACCGTTGAGCATGAACCTAGTGAGATACCCTGGGTTAAAGTTTTCACTAAGCGCAACATAAAAGAGTTTAGTCATTGCAGTAGTGAGGAAAAGACTGAAATATTCAGGGTAATTGATATAACAGAAAAGTTAATGCTTAGCTATTTCAATGAAAATAAAAAGGGGCTGAGGAGTTCATCTCAACAAAATATTATCACTAGTCCAATATGCAAAATTAATATAGCCTCCTTTGGTAATATTTTACCGAGGGTGCATTGGCATATTATGGCAAGGTTTGAGAATGACAGCTATTTCCCTGAACCGATGTGGGGTAAAAAACAGCGAGATTCAAGTCTCGTTCTCCCGAGTATTGAGGTTTTTTATCAAAAACTAGGCAAGGAGCTTTGACTACTTATTGAGCAACTCTAATAATGTTGAGCCCATAAGGGCTGGAGTTGGAGCTACTGCTGCTCCAGCCCTCTTAAGGGCTAAAATTTTGTCTTCTGCCTTCCCGCTACCACCACTTATTACTGCACCTGCATGACCCATGCGTTTACCCTTTGGTGCGCTCAGTCCAGCAATATAAGAAACCACCGGTTTAGTTACATTAGATTGGATATATTCAGCAGCCTCTTCTTCAGCGCTACCACCAATTTCTCCAACCATAATTATGGACTCAGTTTCTTCATCATCCTCAAATAGTTTCAAGCAGTCAATGAAATTCATTCCTTGTATCGGGTCTCCACCAATTCCTATACAGGTACTCTGACCTAGATTTGCAATTGTAGTTTGGTGGACAGCTTCATAAGTAAGTGTTCCTGAACGAGACACAACACCAACACTTCCTTGCATATGAATATTGCCAGGCATAATTCCAAGTTTACATTCTCCAGGAGTTATAACACCAGGGCAGTTGGGTCCAATCAGTGTTGAGTTTGAGTTATCCAAGATGGCTTTAATTTTAATCATATCTTGAACAGGAATCCCCTCTGTAATGCAAGCAATAACGGGTATTTCAGCTTCTATAGCTTCTATAACTGATGCATATGCAAATTTTGGTGGGACATAAATCATGGTAGCGTCAGCCCCTGACTCTTTAATTGCCTCACTTACGCTGTTAAATACTGGTAGATCAAGATGCGTGTGACCACCTTTTCCAGGCGTAACTCCACCAACAAAATTGGTTCCATATGCTATCGATTGCTGAGAATGAAATGTTCCCTGTTTACCAGTAAAACCTTGAGTTATAACTTTTGTATTTTTATTAATTAAAACGCTCACTTTGAAAGCTCCACAATTTTGATAGCTGCTTTCGTGAGGTCAGCCTCTGTATGCACACTAAATTCAGATTTGCCTAGTAAATCTAAACCCTCTTTTGCATTTGTGCCCTCAAGTCTAACTACTATAGGTAATTTAAGACCAACCTTTTCAATAGCTTGGAGTATGCCTTCTGCGATAAGATCGCAACGAACGATGCCACCAAAAATATTCACCAGTATTCCTTTAACGTTGGATTCAGTTTGGATAAGTTCGAATGCTTTTGCAACTCTTTCAGCTGTAGTGCCGCCCCCCACATCTAAAAAGTTAGCAGGAGAGCCACCGTGATGTCCAATCAAGTCCATAGTTGCCATAGCAAGACCTGCTCCATTAACCATACAGCCAATAGTTCCATCTAGAGATATATAGTTAAGTTGATGTTCGCTTGCAAGTATCTCTTTTTCTTCTTCTTGTGAGGTATCGCGCAAGTCAAAAATATCTTCGTGACGGTATAGTGCGTTATCATCAAAATCAATTTTTCCGTCAAGGGCTAGCAACTTATTTTCCTTTGTTGTTATAAGAGGGTTAATCTCTATTAGGCTTACATCCTTCTCTATGAAGATTTGATATAGCCCTAATAGAGTTGTAGAAAATTGATTGATTAATTCGTCATTAAGGTCAAGATTATTTGCTATATATTCACAATCTTTAACGGACAAAGTGCCTAAAGGGTCAACACTAAATTTTATTATTTTGTCAGGAGTATCACTTGCAACTTTCTCTATATCCATGCCACCCTCAGTGGAAGCAAGAATGGTAATTTTTTGAGTTTGACGGTCTACCAGCAACCCTAGATATAATTCACGTTCAATATTCTGTCCACCCTCAATTAATAATTTATTAATGGGCAAACCTTTTGAGTCTGTTTGAGGTGTTACAAGGTTTGAGCCAAGCAAGTTGGTGCATGCATTTTCAACTTCATCTATACTTCTAGCAAGGATAACACCTCCGCCCTTGCCTCTGCCGCCAGCATGAACTTGTGCTTTTACTACCCAAACATTGCCAGCGACAGACTCGCAAGCAGACTCAGCTTCAGATAAATTATTAATAAGAACAGAACGTGGCGTCTGAATGCCATATTGGCCAAAAATTTCTTTAGCCTGATATTCGTGTATGTGCATGAATAACTATGATAATTTGAGTAAAATACAAGTAAATAAATTTTACATAAAATACTTTTTTATAATAATATATTTTTGACAAATTCAAATGGCAAACTACTCAACCAATCAATTTAAAAATGGCCTGAAATTAATTCTTGATGGCAACCCTTGTTCAATTGTAAACAATGAAATAGTTAAGCCAGGCAAAGGCCAGGCCTTCAATCGTGTTAAGTTTAAAGACTTAATAACAGGGAAGACGCTAGTGAAAACATTTAAATCCGGGGAGTCATTAGAGGGTGCTGATGTTATGGAATTAGAGATGCAGTATTTATACTCCGATGGCGAATCATGGCATTTTATGGATCCCAGCTCTTTTGAGCAATATGCTCTAGACTCTAAAGCAATCGCAGAAGCAATAAATTATCTCGTTGAGCAAGATAACTGTGTAGTGACATTGTGGAACGATAACCCGATATCTGTAACACCAGCTAACCATGTCACGCTCGAAGTTGTTGATACAGATCCTGGCCTTAAGGGTGATACTGCAGGAACTGGAGGCAAACCAGCTACACTGAATACAGGTGTAGTTGTTCAGGTCCCATTATTCATTAGTATTGGCGAAAGTATTAAAGTTGACACCCGTACAAATGAGTATGTGGGCAGGGCATAATTATTGAGAAATTGTATAATTAGACCCGTAACAAGTGCTAGTAAATTTTAATTCTACTTATTAAATTAAGATTATTCTAAGTTACTAAATTAATGATCGTTTGATGTTAGATAAAGCATATCTTATTAAGAGAAGCCAGTTAATTAAGAGAATTAGAAATTTTTTTGACTCTCAGGGGTTACTTGAAGTGCAAACCTCCACCCTCATCGATAACCCTACAACTGATGTATATATTGACAGTATCTGTGCCACAGTAAATGCAGAGGTTGGACCAAAAACTATTAAATATTTACACACATCCCCAGAATTAGAGATGAAAAAGCTATTATCTGAAGATTGTGGAGATATTTATCAGATATGTCAAGCCTTCAGAGACAATGAGCATGGCAAGAACAATTTTAATGAGTTCACAATGTTGGAGTATTATAGGGTAGGGTTTGAGATTCATGACCTTATGGACGATATTGCAAATCTATTGAACAGTATTGGAGTAAATATAAAGCCAGAAAAAATATCTTATTCACAAGCTTTCAATGATTATGGAGACATAGATATACTCAAAGTAGATTTTGAGCAACTAAAAAATATTGCTAGTGGGCTAGGATTAACAAATGACTTTCTATTTATTGAAGACCTGCAGATGCTATTATTTACCCATTTAATTGAGCCAAAATTAAAGCATATTCCGGTTTGCTTTATTTATGACTACCCAAAAAGTCAGTCAGCACTTGCAAAGACTAATGGAGATATTGCTTTAAGATTTGAGTTGTATCTCAATGGAATAGAAATTGCCAATGGTTATGATGAGCTTCAGGATCCAGAAACATACCGACAAAGGTTTATTAAGGAGAACAATAAAAGAAAATTAATGGACAAAAAAATATGCAGTATTGATTATGATTTTTTGTCAAAAATACAAAATATAATCCCGCAATGTTCTGGCGTTGCTATCGGTATAGATAGGTTATTGAGTCAAATAAAATAGCTAGAAATTAAAAAGATATATGTTCACATTTATTAACACAGTATCGATTATTACTAAGTTTAGTACCATCAAAAGAACATAATGGCAGCTGAAAAAGAAAGTTTTAACTATTGGGAGGAATTAACTCTAGAGCAAATGACCAAAGAACAATGGGAAATGCTGTGTGACGGTTGTGGACTTTGCTGTTTGCATAAGTTCGAGGATGAGGCTACAGATGAGGTCTTTTTTACTGACGTAGTATGCCGTTATCTAGATGAGGAAACTTGCAGATGTCAGCATTATGAGTCGCGCAAGCAATATGTACCTGATTGCCTAAATATACAACCAGATTGGGGTGAAAAGTTTAACTGGCTCCCTTCAACTTGTGCTTATAGATTGTTATACCAAAAGAAAAGCCTTTATGATTGGCACCATCTGGTAAGTGGAGATCCAGATTATGTACATATGGCCGGTATTTCTGTTCGTGGTAGAGCCTATTCAGATGCAGATGTTAGTGATGATGAAGTATTTTTACATATAATAGACTGGGTTAAATCATGAAAACAATTCTACATCTGTTATTAATATGCCTTCTATTTGGCTCTGCAAGGGCTGAATGGCCACACGATAATATTTCTCAAGCCGTTTTTGCAACAAATGTTGAAAACAGGCAGCCTGTTAATATCATTGCTGACGCGGACAATTCTTTAGGTAAAATCTACTTTTTTACTAATATACGTAATTTGACTGGTGAAAGTATTACCCATAGGTGGCACTACAATAACAAAGTCATGGCGGAGATTAGTTTTGATATAAAGGGGGAGCGTTGGAGGGTATGGTCATCAAAAAATTTATGGCATACTTGGCTAGGTGAATGGACTGTTGATGTATTGAATCAACATTCTGAAGTATTATTAAGCAAGACATTCGAGTACGGAAGCAAAGATGGATAAAGTTGTATTAGCATATTCAGGCGGTTTAGACACAAGCATTATTGTTAAATGGTTGCAGGATACATATAAATGTGAAGTTGTAACTTTTACTGCAGACATTGGTCAGGGAGAAGAGGTAGAGCCAGCACGCGCAAAGGCTATTGCAGCTGGGGTTAAGGAGATATATATTGAAGATTTGCGTGAAGAGTTTGCGCGTGATTTTGTTTTCCCAATGTTCCGCGCTAATACTGTTTATGAGGGCGAATACTTATTAGGGACATCTATTGCACGGCCTTTAATATCAAAGCGCTTAGTGGAAATTGCCGATGAAGTTGGAGCTGATGCAATATCTCATGGGGCAACCGGAAAGGGCAATGATCAGGTTAGGTTTGAACTTAATGCATATTCTCTAAATTCAGATATAAGGGTTATCGCTCCGTGGAGGGAGTGGGACCTATCTTCGCGCGAAAGTTTGATGAATTATGCGCAAGAGCATGGCATTAAAATTGATCATAAAAAGCAATCAAAAAAGTCTCCATACTCTATGGATGCAAATTTATTACATATTTCTTATGAGGGTGACATTTTAGAGAATCCGTGGCATGAGCCAGAAGAAGATATGTGGCTTTGGACGGTTTCTCCAGAGAACGCTCCAGACCAGCCAGAATATGTAGAATTAACTTTTGAAAGAGGCGATATTGTGGCTATTAATGGCAAATCAATGAGCCCTTCAAGTGTCATGGAAGATTTGAATAAGCGTGCTGGAGCACACGGAATTGGCAGGGATGATATTGTTGAGAATCGCTTTGTAGGAATGAAATCTCGTGGCTGTTACGAAACTCCAGCAGGTACCGTTATGTTGAAGGCTCATCGTGCAATGGAATCTTTGACACTTGATCGAGAAGCGGCACACCTTAAAGATGAACTTATGCCTAAGTATGCAGAGATGATTTATAACGGATTTTGGTTTGCCCCTGAAAGGGAGATGTTGCAAGCTGCAATAGATCAAACCCAAGAAGTAGTTAATGGGGTTGTGCGCCTCAAACTTTATAAAGGGGTCGTTGCTGTAGTAGGCAGAAAGTCTGACAATAGTTTGTTTAGTGAAAAGATAGCCACATTTGAAGATGATGGCGGGGCATATAATCAAAAAGATGCAGAGGGATTCATTAATCTCAATGCTTTACGCTTGCGACTAAAATCACTCAAGTAAATCAAAAATATAATTATTTCATTATGTGAAATTATATTGTATTATTTTGTGTTTTTTATATATCATAAGTAGGGATTTAGCTACATAATGATAAGAAATATTCTTAAAGAGACGACCCCAATTATGTTCGGCTATGTTCCAATGGGCATGACATTTGGGTTATTGTTTCAAGATCTAGGCTATCCTTGGTATTTTGCCACCTTGATGGGGCTATTTATTTTTGCTGGTGCGGCACAGTTTATGGCTATTGGGTTGCTTTCTACAGGTGCAGGTTTAACTGAAGTATTTATATCCACTTTTATGTTAAATTCTAGGCATATTTTTTATGGTTTATCTATACTGGATAAGTACGGAAAATGGGGCCTTAGAAAGCTATATTTAATTTTTGGATTGACTGATGAGACCTATTCTTTAGTAACAACTATTAAAATTCCTAACAAAGTTAATGAGCAAGATTATTATTTTTTTATTACTATGTTTAATCAGGCATACTGGGTACTGGGCTGCACATTGGGAGTATTAATTGGTGGGGTAGTTGAATTTAATACTCAGGGGATGGATTTTGCATTAACAGCATTGTTTATTGTTTTGGTTATCGAACAATGGAAAAATATCAGGGACATTCTGCCATTTGCAATTGCAACATTGTCCTCCATATTTGTGCTGTATTTTTTCAAAGATCAGATGCTTATTGGATCAATTTTATTGTCCCTATCTATTCTATTAATTATAAGAGCTATCAAGAATAAATCTTATGGCTGATAATAGTTATCTAATTGTATTTATTTTAGTCATGACAGTAGCAACAGTTACTACAAGACTACTACCTTTTGTGATTTTTCAAAAACAAAGCAAACACCCGATGATGAGTTATATAGCTAAATATACACCGCCAATGATTATGAGTATTTTAGTTTTGTATGTTTTGAAAAATGTTGATTTTACAAGCCCCACAAGTCTAAATACAATATTCGCGATTGTAGTAACTGTTGTGGTTCATATTTGGAAAAAGAATTCACTATTAAGTATTTTTTCTGGAACCTTTTTGTATATGTATTTGGTTCAGCAATAAAAAGTATTTAATAATATGAATTATAGGAGGTATGGAGGCTGGGACCGGAGTCGAACCGGTCTATAAGGCTTTGCAGGCCCCTGCATAACCGCTTTGCTACCCAGCCAATAACGCATAAAGATAAAAAGCCTGTTCAAACAGGCCAATTTTTATAACAAAATTTGGAGCGGGAAACGAGATTCGAACTCGCGACATTCACGTTGGCAACGTGATGCTCTACCAGCTGAGCTATTCCCGCCTACAAAGCTAAAATTATAGTGTCTTTTTGTCAGGAGTCAAGCTTATTTAGCTTACAAAAAGCAATCATGCTTTCAATGTTTTCATGCCTGACTTTAGATAAATAAATCCTGACCAAAGAGTTAAAAATGTCGCTGTCAATAATAATATAATGCCAATTTCGAAGCTAGGCAAACCAAAAAATGGTTGCTGATATAGCAAAAATAAAATTGCAAAAATCTGCATGAAGGTTTTTACTTTTCCAATCCAAGAGACATTAATGTTTGACCTTTTGCCGATTGTGCCCATCCATTCTCTAAGAGCAGAAACAAGTATTTCACGAGCTATTATTATTATTGCAGATAATGTAATGTACCAATGTGATTCAACAGGGTAATAGTCAACAAGCAATATTAGAGCGGTTGAAACCATAAGTTTGTCTGCAACAGGGTCTAAAAACTCGCCTAACTTTGAAGTCATGTCCATTTTTCTTGCCAAGAAACCATCAAAATAGTCAGTAATGCTGACAACTGCGTATGCGGCTACCAGTGAAAAATTAAACCATGAAAAAATAGGAGCCTCAGAGTAAGCTGGCTGGAAATAATAAAGTATAACAATTACTGGAATTAATAATATTCTAGAAATCGTTAGAATGTTTGGTATTGTCATCATTTTCAAATCTGCCTTTAATTACTTTGAATTTAACGATATTCTAACAGAGTATCGTATTCTATTTGGTTAAAGCTAATAGATTTGGCGCGCTCGGCAGGAGTCGAACCTGCAACCGCTCGGTTCGTAGCCGAGTACTCTATCCAGTTGAGCTACGAGCGCATAAGATTCTGTGAAAAGTTAGAATAATGAAGAGCCTGCTATAAAGCGCATAATTATCACCATATTTTCACAAAAGGTCAAGTAATTAGTGGTTATTTTTGTAGTAATTCCACTAAATCATTTAACCTAACCATTCTCGACCCCTTTATCATTACAGTTGAACCTTTGTGATTATCTATAATGTGTTTAGCAAGCTTATTTAGACTATCAAAATGACTAGCATTGTAATTAATTGCCAAATCGCCATAAGAGTAAACGGTGTCAATTTTTTGTTTAGCAAATTCTCCTATCTCGTTATGAAACTTTATTGATTCACTGCCTAGCTCAGCCATAGAGCCAAGCACTGCTACCTTGCTGCCTTCAAAATCTAGCAGAGTTTTTATTGCAGCCTTTATTGATTGAGGGCTTGCATTATATGTGTCATCAATAATAGTGAGTTTTTTGTTTTTTATTATTGTTAGTCTTCCACTTTCTGCCGAGGTATCCTCGAGACCTTGTTTTATGGTATTTATATCAACCCCGAGTGCGTGAGCACAAGCACTAGCTGCAAGTGCATTTTCAATATTGTGTTTTCCAATTAACTTTAAAACAACTTGTGTTTTTTTATCATGAATATTTAAATCAAAACTATTTTTGGTAATATTTGTTGCAAAAATATCTCCACCATTTCCAAAACTTATGTCGCCTCTAAAGTTAGTATTTTTATTGACAATATTTTGGCTGTTACTAGAGTAAATTTCACCCTTAGCAGTTATCAAATTTTTGAGGCCTCCAAACTCACCTATATGAGCGTCTAATGTATTAGTTACTATCGCTATATCAGGATTAACCATTTCACGCAAATGCTTAATTTCGTTAATATGGTTAGCCCCCATTTCGATTACAGCATATTTATGCTTGCTATCCAAACCTAAAATTGTTATTGGTACACCCAAGTTGTTATTTAGATTTCCCTTAGTTGCGTGTGTTGGTTTCTTTATGTTAAGTATGCTGGCTAATAGGTTTTTAGTAGTGGTTTTGCCGTTACTTCCAGTAATTGCAACTACTATAGGGTTAATATTTTTAAGGTGCCATTTGGCAATAGTGCTAAGTGCATTTTCAGTACTCTTTACTACTAGGAGAGGCATCTTTGTCGATACTTTCTTGCTTACAATAGCAGCAACAGCACCATTTTCATAAGCTTGTTCTATATAGTCATGGGCATCATAATTATTTCCAACGAGTGCTACAAATAATTTGCCATTGACGTCTTTTCTTGTATCAGTACAAACCCCTTTAAATATACTGTTCTTACTCCCAACTAGATCGATACCCAGAACCTTCGATATATCTCGTGTATTAGATAGCAGCATTTTGCGCAATTTTTATATCGTTAATTTCAATTGTTTTGTCTTTAAATTGTTGAACTGTTTCATGACCTTTGCCAGCAATAAGCAAACACTCATCCTCCTTTAAAGTGGATATTGCAGTTTCTATTGCAAGCCTTCTGTCTAGAATAACCTCGACCTCAAAGTTATCATTAATGCCACTAATAATCTCGTTGATAATTGTGTTTGGGTCTTCATTCCTAGGGTTGTCATTAGTTAGAATTATGCTGTTTGCAAGTTCCGATGCTATCTTTCCCATTTTAGCGCGCTTACCCTTGTCACGATTGCCACCACAACCAAAAACTACGCGCACTTTGTGGCTAGGAAAATGTTTCTTTAGTGTAGATAAAGCGTTAGAAATTGCATCTGGGGTATGGGCATAATCTACCCAAGCAGATATATTTTTTATTTTGTGCATTCTGCCAGTTGGAGAGTACAGTTTAGGTAAGAGTGGGATAATTTTATCACGGCTAAAGCCTAACTCTTGTAAGCTATTTAATGCGGCCAACATATTAGACAAGTTGAATTCTCCTAGTAAAGAAACTTCAAAAATATAGTTATCTAATTTACATAAAAAACCATTATCTGTAATAGTATTATTATCAAAATCACATAGGCTAAATGTGACAATATTTTTTCCTTTAGACTTGTCTGAAAAGTACTGCCAATTATCATCATCTTTATTAATAATCACAGATTTTATTGAATTAATACTAAATAGCTCGCCTTTTACACGTCGATACTCTTTTATTGTTTTATGGTAATCAAGATGATCTTGGCTAAGATTGGTAAAGATAGCTTGAATGAAATTAAGTCCGGCAATTCTTTTTTGAGAAATGCTGTGCGATGAAACTTCTAGCACTGCTATATTTATATTGTCTTTGTAGTACTGCTCTAGAGTTCTGTAAAGTGTAATAATATCAGGTGTAGTGTTAGAGCTATTGTTGTGTTTATCTTGGTAATTTGAAATTCCAAGCGTACCAATAAAGCCGTTATTAACTTCCAATTTAGTTAGCATCTGCGATATAAAATAACCAACAGAGGTTTTACCATTTGTTCCAGTTATTCCTATTAATTTTACTTTTTTTGCATTTTTATAAAAAGACGATGCTATCTCTTCTAAACGACTTTCTAAGCCATCAATTCTGATTGAAGGAATACCACATTCGATGTCTTGTGAATCAACTAAAACAGCTACACAACCCTTTTCAATTGCTGACTCAATATATTTGATACCATGGCAACTTTCACCTTGTAGTGCTATAAATAAATCTCCAGCATGGGCATTTTCTGTATTCATACAAATGCCATCAACTTCTAAGTTTATTTTTGTATCAATTATGCCTATTAGTAGTTGAGAAATGTTCATAAGTATATTATATGATTTTTTTATTATTATGCTAAATAAATAAAGCTTGGATTAAATTATTTTTTGCCTTGTAACAAATATTCCTTGTATTTGGTATCATGTAGTTGATAATGAAATTTATCACAAGGAGATAAGATGTCATTAACACGCAGAGAGTTTGTTAAAATTTTGGGTGCGGGTTCGGCTGCAGGTTTAATAGGTACCGGATATGCTAACAAAACCAGTCTGTTTGGTCAAGAAAACATGTACGAAATGCCTAAAACAGGCAGCGCACGTATACTACATATAACCGATGTTCACGGCAACCTATTGCCAAATTATTTTCGTGAGCCAAACGTAAATCTAGGTTTTGGAGAAACATTTGGTAAGTTGCCTCATGTTGTCGGTAACAACTTGTTGAAAGAAATAGGAGTGAAGCCCGGTTCTGCTGAAGCGTACGCATTTACATATAATAATTTTGAGGAACTTGCTATTAAGTACGGAAAAACAGGAGGTTTCGGACAAATAAAAAGCGTCCTAGAGTCATTACGTGAGTCTGCTGGAGGTAGGCAAAATACATTAACCTTGGATGGAGGAGACACCTGGCAAGGCTCCGGAACATCACTCTGGACAAGGGGCGCAGATATGGTAGAGGCCTGTAATATTTTAGGCGTTGATGTTATGGTAGGTCATTGGGAGTTTACTTATAAAGAGAATGAAGTATTAAAAAATATTGGTTTTTTTAAGGGCGACTTTTTAGGTCAGAATGTAAGAATATTAGAAGACGCACTTATGGAAGATGAATATATTTCTATGACTGAAAAGTATGACGGACGAGGTTTGTTTGATGAAGATGAGGGCATACCATTTAAGCCATATGTAATAAAAAATGTAGGAGGCCACAGGATTGCTGTTATAGGCCAAGCTTTTCCTAGAACATCTAACGCTAACCCGCAAAAATACTTCTTTCCAGACTGGTCTTTTGGTCTGCGCGAAGATGAAATGAGTGAGCTTGTGGAGGATATTCGTGAGAATGAAAACCCTGATGCTGTAATAGTTGTTTCACACAATGGCATGGACGTAGATCTAAAAATGGCTTCACGAGTAATTGGAATTGATGCGATATTTGGAGGTCATACGCATGATGGCATGCCTAAGCCAATCGAAGTAAAGAATGCTGGCGGATATACCGTAGTAACAAATGCCGGATGTTCTGGAAAATATATTGGCGTTATGGATTTAGATATTAGAGACCACAAAGTTTCAGGATACAACTACAAAATGTTGCCAATAATTACCAATCTGATAAAACCAGATGCAGAGATGGTTTCTTATATTAATAAGATGCGTAGCACTAAGTACGATGAAAATGTTGTTGAAGCTCGAAGCTCTACAATGTCAAATAATCCAAATAGGGTCGGCAAAACTTATAACGAAATTTTGTCTGAAGAATTATGTACAACTGAACAGACACTTTATCGTCGTGGAAACTTTATGGGAACCTGGGATCAAGTGTTAGTTAATTCATTGCGTGAAGAGCATAATGCTGATTTTGCTATGTCAGCTGGTGTTCGATGGGGAACTTCCGTTATAGCTGGGCACAAAGTCACAATGGAGGATTTGATGACTAATACATCTATGACTTATGGAGAAACTAACGTTAGTGAGATGGCAGGCTCTCAAATAAGAGACATTCTTGAAGGTATTGCTGAGAACTTGTTTGTACAGGATCCCTACTTGCAATCTGGTGGAGACATGGTTCGCATGGGCGGACTAGATTACACTATTGACCCTGCAGCATCTTTAGGTGAGCGTATTAGCAATATCAAGGATGATGACGGAACTCCAGTAGATCCAAACAAGCTATACAAGGTAGCTGGTTGGGCTCAGGTCAGCTCTATAGGTAATGGTCGACTGATGTGGGATGTAGCTGCAGATTATTTACGTAAACAGAAACACCTCAATCTAACTAAAGTAAACCATCCAACTATTAAAGGCGTAAAAGAAAATCCAGGAATTGAAAACTATTCTGGCGATTTGATTTAGCCTATTGTTTAGATAAAAAAAATGGCTCCACTAGTTGGAGCCTTTTTTATAATGTATAGATGAGAAATATTTTTTTAGTCTTGGTTTTTTGGAGTTTCTATGTCAGCGCTGATGTAGTAAAGCCAGCTCTTGTGGAGATATCAATTTTTCCGGATAGGGCTGTCGAAGTAAGTATAGATCTTAGTATCGAAGGAGCAATAACTGGCATAGGTACAAAGTACAAGAACACCTTAGATGCACCTAACTCAGATAAATATGATGAGCTTAGAGCTCTTCAGCCTGTAGAGCTTAAACAAAAATTTGATATCTTCCAGCCTAAATACACAGAAGACATTATATTTTCTGTAAATGAAGTTAAACAAAAGTTAAACTTTCATTCAGCCAAAATAGATATAGTTGGATACAAGAAAAGACCAAGAAAATCAACACTAAAATATTATGTAGAGCTCGACGAATGGCCCAAAACTATTTCTTGGCAGTACGGAAAGGTATATGGCGATAGCGCTTTGCGTTATAGAGTGTATAAAAAAAATGAATACACATGGAATGATTGGATATGGCTGAGAGATGGAGGTTCTAGTGGGAAAATAGCCATTTATGAATCGGAACCAATTAATATCACTCAAAAATTACTGCAATTTATTTCAATTGGTTTCGATCATGTAGCGCCACATGGCTGGGATCATTTGTTATTTATAGTTGGTATGGCACTTTCCACATTTTTGTTAAAAAGATTATTACTCCTAGTAACAGCTTTCACTGTTGCACATACCTTGACCCTAGGTATGGCAATGTATGGCTTAATTGAAATGCCAGCTAATTTTGTTGAGCCAGTTATTGCATTTTCAATTAGTTATGTGGCAATTGAAAATATATTTGGCAATCAATCAATAATGCGCAAAAGTTTAATTGTGTTTTTGTTTGGACTTATCCATGGTTTGGGCTTTGCTAGCATGCTTAAAAATTTTGATATGGAGCCAGATTCTTTCTTGGTAACACTTATAGGTTTTAATGTTGGTGTTGAGCTAGCACAAATCGCTATAGTTATTTGTGTACTATTAACAGTTTTAATAAATAAAAAAATTTTTCCAAATCATTACAGGCAAGTACTAATAATTCCAGTTTCTGTGATAATTTCGATAATCGGTTTTTGGTGGGGGATTGAGAGAGTTATTGGTTAAATAATCCTGGCTTGCATTAATGTGTGAGTATTAATTGCACCAACAACCTTACCATCATCAATAACAGGGAGTGAATTTAATTTACATTCATCCATAATCTTAACTGCTAATACAGCTGGCTTATCTACCGAAATTGATTTGCAATTAGAAGTCATAACGTCCTCTATCAATAATTCACTAATATTGTTTTTATTTTCTAGTACACGTCTTAAGTCGCCATCAGTAAAAATACCTAAAAGCTTTTTTTTATTAGTAATTAGGACCATTCCCAGGGCCTTCTCACTCATCACTAGTAGAGCATCTATCATGCTGGTTTTAGGACCCACGATAGGTATATCATCGCCACTCTTCATTATGTCTTTTACAAGCGTTAATAGTTTTCTGCCTAATGCGCCAGAGGGGTGAGAACGTGCAAAATCATTTGCACCAAAACCTTTGCTAGTAAGCAAACTTATTGCCAGTGCATCGCCCATAGCAAGAGTAACGGTTGTAGATGATGTGGGGGCTAGGTTGTGGGGACACGCCTCCTTTTCAACGCTTATATCAAGATGAACATCACATACTTTGGAAATTGAAGAGTTGACATTTCCAGTCATAGCAATGATTGGTATGTTAAGCCTTTGAATGATAGGAACTAGTGTAATTATTTCTTCAGATTCTCCAGAATAAGATATTGCAATAACTACATCTCCAGGGGTAATCATTCCAAGATCTCCATGCCCGGCTTCAGCAGGGTGCACCGCAAAAGATGGAGTTCCAGTAGAAGCTAGAGTGGCTGCAATTTTATTACCAATATGACCGGATTTACCCATACCAATTAATACAACTTTGCCATCACATTTATTTACTAGATTACACGCATCAAGAAAAGTACTGTCTATCCTTTTTTGTAAGTCCTTAAGAGAATTTATTTCTATATCTAGAACCTGTTTTGCAGTGTTAATTAAACTCTTAGACATGATCTAAATGTCTCCATCTGTTTGGAATTACTTTCATATCTGCTAAACTTGCCATTATTGCGGTAAAAATATTTGCTTCTTTTTCATAAACTAATTTATAGTACCTTATTTTCATTGTAAGCGCTGAACCAAAAATAATTGAGCCTAGTGCAATAAAAGAACCCAAAGATAAAGTAGAAACACCTGTTATTCCTTGCCCTACAGTGCAACCCATCGCCAGAA
This sequence comes from Gammaproteobacteria bacterium, assembly GCA_030739975.1. Lineage (GTDB taxonomy): Bacteria > Pseudomonadota > Gammaproteobacteria > PS1 > Pseudothioglobaceae > SZUA-1055. The sequence continues at coordinate 4,938 of JASLYC010000019.1, read as the reverse complement.
CACCCCCAATACCCATCAAAAAACCACTCAAAAGATGATTAATAAAATCTGCTATAGAGTTAAACCATTCTATACGAAAAGATCGATTAATAATTGAGTAAGCAAATGAGCCAAGCAATACTCCAGTTCCACCCGCTAAAGGAAAAGTTAGATAAACTAAATCAAAATTAGTGTTAATTAATTGCACTAAATGTGCATATGGGGAGGTAAAAGTTAGGGACTGGGCTCCAAGCCCAAAAGGTACATCATCAATCATTTCTGCTTCCTCTAAAAGTTCTTGCCCCATACTGCCGGCAGTTAAATACCAAACAATTGAAACGCATACCCCTATTACAATGCCGCTTGTTATGATGTGTTTATCAGACCTGAAGTCTTTTTTACTAAACAAAAACCAGAGCCCTGTAATTGATATTAATAAACCAAGAATAATCTTATTGTTGTATGCGTCGGTTGGCAAAATAGCAGCGCTTAATGTCCCGAGGTCTTGACTATTTATGTCTAAATTTGTTAAATCCACATCAAATACTCCAGTCCATTGTAAAAATACATTGTATCCAAAATTTGTAAAAATCATTAGATAGGCTCCAATAGACATGGTTATCATAATAACTATTGATTTTAAATTTCCACCACCTATACGGACAAATGTTTTGTTTCCACAGCCAGATCCAATAGTCATTCCAATACCAAAAATAAATCCACCTAAAACATAACGTAGCCAGGCAAATACTGGAGTATTGTATGGAGGGTTTGAGGTTTCATTGTTTTGGGTTAAAGACATATCAATTAAACCAAAGTAATTCAAAATAGTAGTAAATAGCATTGCAATTAAAATAGCCAGAGACCAAGATCTTAGCCTCAAGGTTGACCCCATATTAACCCAATCTGAAACTGCACCCATAGTACAGAAATCAGTTTTTGACACCACCCACCCCATAATAAAAGCTGTTAAAAGCACCATTAGAAGCATATTTTGGTATATTTCAAGCTCCATTAAAATCTCCTTGTTTAATTGATATGTTAAATTATAAAATATCCATAGATTAGAAGCTGATTATAATTTAATAACAAAATATTGATATAAAAAACATGACTAAATATAAAATTCTTTTTGTATGTATGGGTAATATTTGTAGATCGCCAACTGCAGAAGGAGCCTTCAGGAAACAATTAGAAAAGTTTGATGCTGAGCATTTGTTTGAAGTTGATTCTGCTGGTACTCATGCCTACCATATAGGGCAGAGTCCAGACATAAGATCACAAAAATGTGCGATTAGATATGGGGTTGACTTATCTAGTCAAAAAGCACGCCAGGTTCATGAAAGTGATTTTTACTATTATGATTATATTATTGCTATGGACTCTTCTAACCTTGATAATCTAATATCTGAATGCCCAGTAGAATGCCAGAACAAGATTTCATTAATGTTGGATAATATGCCTGATTCTAAAGGGCAAAGTGTGCCTGATCCTTACTACGAAGGTCGTTTCAATGATGTATTTGAGATGCTAAATCTTTCAAGTGAATATTTACTGAAATCACTAATTAAAGTTTCTACATAAAAAAAGGTTAAGTCTAGTTGACATGGACTCTTATGTCAAAGTATAATTCACCGGTTTATTGCCCCTGCAAAATCGTAGGGTAAGAATAAACAAATAAACATTTAAAATTTAATTTAAAAGTTATAGAATTTTGGAGAAATTGTATTTATGTCAACTATTAATCAGTTAGTTCGTAATCCACGTAAAAAGAAGGTTATGAAGAGTGATGTGCCAGCACTAGATAGCTGCCCTCAAAAGCGCGGTGTTTGTACTCGTGTTTACACAACAACACCAAAAAAGCCTAACTCGGCCCTTCGAAAAGTTGCTCGTGTAAGACTAACTAATTCAGCTGAAGTTACAACCTATATTGGTGGAGAGGGTCATAACCTGCAAGAGCACTCGGTAATACTTATTCGTGGTGGTCGTGTTAAAGATCTTCCTGGTGTTCGTTACCATACAGTTAGGGGAGCCCTAGATACTACAGGCGTTGATGGCAGAATGCAGGGTCGTTCTAAATACGGAACTAAGAAGCCTAAAAAATAATTAAAAAAAGAGAAATATTATGAGAAGAAGATCCGCACCTAAAAGAGAAATACTGCCAGACCCTAAGTTTGGTGATTTAGTTTTAGCTAAGTTTGTAAATATATTAATGCTTGACGGTAAAAAATCCGTCGCTGAAAAAATTGTATATGATGCACTAGACACAATTGAATCGAAAGGTAATGCAGAGCCAATAGAGACATTCAAAAAGGCTCTAGATAATATTGGACCACAAGTAGAAATCAAATCTCGTCGTGTTGGTGGTTCAACTTACCAAGTTCCAGTTGAAGTTAGGTCTGACCGTAAGATAGCTTTAGCTATGCGTTGGATAATTGAGGCGTCACGTAAGAGAGGTGAAAAGGGTATGAACCTTAGACTAGCTGGTGAGGTTTTAGATGCTGTGCAAAACCGCGGCACAGCATTCAAAAAGAAAGAAGACACTCACAGGATGGCAGAAGCTAACAAAGCATTTGCTCACTTCCGCTGGTAGAAAAGTTTTAAAGGACTAATAATAAAATGGCAAGAACAACCCCACTATCTCGTTATCGTAATGTTGGAATTATGGCACACATTGATGCCGGAAAAACTACAACAACTGAACGTATATTACTATATACAGGGCGTACTCACAAAATTGGCGAAGTCCATGATGGTGGCGCAACAATGGACTGGATGGAGCAAGAGCAAGAGCGCGGCATAACTATAACATCTGCTGCAACAACATGCTTCTGGAAAGGAATGGACAGTCAGTTTGAAGATCATCGTATTAACATTATTGACACTCCAGGACACGTAGATTTCACTATTGAGGTAGAGAGATCTTTGAAAGTATTAGACGGCGCTTGCGCCGTTTTTTGTGCAGTTGGAGGAGTTGAGCCACAATCTGAAACTGTTTGGAGGCAAGCCAATAAATATAATGTTCCACGTATCGGCTTCGTTAACAAGATGGATCGTTCAGGAGCAGATTTTCTTCGTGTTTGTGATCAAGTAAAAACACGACTAGGAGGAAACCCAGTTCCAATGCAAATTGCTATTGGTGCAGAGGAAAAGTTTGAAGGAGTTGTAGATTTAATTTTAATGAAAGCTATATTCTGGAATGAGGCTGATCAGGGTGCAACCTATGATATTAAAGACATCCCTGCTGACCTTGTAGATCTTGCAAACGAAAAGAGAGAATATATGGTTGAGTCTGCTGCTGAAGCCACTGAAGATTTGATGGAAAAATATTTGGAAGAAGGCGACCTAAATGCTGATGAGATTAGAGAAGGTATTCGGTTGCAAACTATTAACAATGAAATTATTCCAATGTTCTGTGGTTCAGCCTTTAAAAACAAAGGTGTTCAAGCTGTCCTAGACGCAATGATTATGTATATGCCATCACCACTAGAAGTTGAATCTATCTCTGGAATACTCGATGACGCAAACGAAACAGTTGCACCAAGAAATGCTGATGACAAAGAGCCCTTTGCAGCACTAGCATTTAAAATAGCAACCGATCCATTTGTTGGAAACCTAACATTCTTCAGGGTTTATTCAGGGGTCCTTAAGTCTGGAGACTTTGTTTATAACTCGTCAAGAGGAAAGAAAGAACGTATCGGACGTATTGTGCAAATGCATTCTAATGACAGAGAAGAGATTAAAGAGGTACGTGCTGGCGATATAGCAGCAGCAATTGGGTTAAAAGATGTAACTACGGGCGATACATTATGTGACATGAATAACAAAATAATTCTTGAAAGAATGGAGTTTCCTGAGCCTGTGATTGCAGTAGCAGTAGAGCCAAAAACAAAAGCAGACCAGGAGAAGATGGGTATTGCCTTGGGTAAATTAGCTCATGAAGACCCTTCTTTTAGAGTTTCTTCTGATGAAGAATCTGGTCAAACTATCATTGCCGGTATGGGAGAGTTGCACCTAGACATTATCGTTGACAGAATGAAACGTGAATTTGATGTTGAATGTAATGTAGGAGCGCCTCAAGTTGCATATCGTGAGTCTATTACTTCTATGGTTGAACATCAGCATAAATTTGCAAAACAATCTGGAGGTCGTGGACAATATGGACACGTATACCTTCGTATTGAGCCGCAAGAGCCTGGAGCTGGATATGAATTTGTTGATGAAATCAAGGGCGGCGTTATTCCTAAGGAATACATTCCTGCAGTTAATAAAGGTATACAAGAGCAGATGGAGAATGGTGTGTTAGCTGGATTCCCATTAGTAGACATGAAAGTGTCTGTTTTTGACGGCTCTTACCATGATGTTGACTCAAATGAAATGGCTTTTAAGATTGCGGCATCAAAATGTCTAAGTGAGGGCGTCAAGATGGCCAACCCACAACTACTTGAGCCAATGATGACTGTTGATGTCTCTACACCAGAAGATTACATGGGCGATGTTATGGGAGATTTAAATCGCAGACGTGGTGTGGTGAGCTCTATGGACGATACTCCAGCAGGGAAAGAGATTAAAGCAAGCGTTCCATTAGCCGAGATGTTTGGCTATGCTACAGATTTACGATCAATGTCACAAGGACGTGCAAGCTACTCGATGGAGTTTGAAAAATACTCCGCGGCACCAAGAAATGTTGCTGATGAAGTAATCGAAAAATTAAATAAATAAATTTATTCACTAAGGAGAATAAAAATGTCAAAAGAAAAATTCGAAAGAACCAAACCACACGTAAACGTGGGCACAATCGGTCACGTTGACCATGGCAAGACTACACTAACTGCAGCAATCACTAAAGTGATGGCTGAAGCAAGAGGCGGTGAATTTAAGGATTACGCTGATATTGATAACGCTCCTGAAGAAAGAGAGCGCGGTATTACAATCTCAACTGCACACGTAGAGTATGAG
>JASLYC010000018.1 GCA_030739975.1 Gammaproteobacteria bacterium | reverse complement strand
TTTAACAACGAGTTTGGTCGACCTAATACTTTGGGATACTTTAGAACCTACGAACAGCTATCGAATGATGGTGATGTGCGTGGATACCACAAGCCTATTATGCTTGCCGGTGGTATGGGACATATACAAGAACAACACATCAAAAAAGGTGAGATACCGGTCGGTTGCAAGTTGGTTGTATTAGGAGGTCCTGCAATGCTAATTGGTTTAGGTGGAGGTGCAGCTTCATCAGTGGGTAGTGGTGAACAGAGTGAAGACCTTGATTTTGCTTCAGTTCAGCGAGCAAATCCTGAAATGCAAAGAAGAGCTCAAGAAGTTATTGATAGCTGTATCAATATGGGTAACAATAACCCAATCGTTTCTATCCATGATATTGGTGCAGGTGGCTTATCTAATGGTCTACCAGAACTAGTAAATGACTCAAACAGGGGCGGTATATTTGAATTAAGAATGGTGCCTAACGACGACAGACAGATGTCTCCACTTGAAGTTTGGTGTAACGAATCACAAGAACGCTATGTATTAGCAATTGAAGAAGAAAACATAGATGTTTTTTCAAAAATTTGTAAGAGAGCAAGGGCTCCATTCGCAGTATTAGGAACTGCTACTGAAAACCAGGACTTAATTTTAACGGACGATTATTTCAAAGATAGGCCTATAGATATGCCAATGAAGGTTCTTTTAGGCGACCCTCCAAAGACCAACAAAGTTGCAGTTTCTATTAATAATGAATTAGCCTCACTAGATACATCAAAAATTACAATAGATGGGGCAATTAAACGCATACTTAAACTACCTACAGTTGCTAGCAAAAACTTTCTTATAACTATAGGGGATCGTTCAGTCACAGGAATGGTCGCTAGGGATCAGCTTGTTGGCCCTTGGCAAGTCCCAGTATCTGACTGTGCTATATCTTTAGCAGACTATATTGGCTATCAGGGTGAAGTTATGTCTATAGGAGAAAAAACTCCAGTAGCGCTTTGTGATGCTAAGTCTGCAGCAAGAATGAGTATTGGTGAATCACTTACAAACATGTTATCGGCATATATTGAAGACATAAAAGACATTAGTCTATCAGCTAACTGGATGGCTGCTAGTGGCCACCCTGGCGAAGATGCCAAACTATTTGATGCTGTTGAGGCTGTTGGAATGGAACTATGCCCTGAACTTGGTTTAACTGTACCGGTAGGCAAGGACTCAATGTCAATGAAGAGTTCTTGGCTTGAAGAAGGTAAAAGCAAATCTGTAACAGCACCATTGTCACTTATTATTAGTGCATTCTCCAAAACTCCAGACGCCAGATTACAAAAAACACCCTTGCTCAAAAACATCAAAGGGTCAGAGCTACTATTAATTGACTTGGGTTTTAAGAAGAATAGGATGGGAGGTTCATGTCTCGCCCAAGTATATAATCAGGTTGGCGATATAGCGCCTAATTTAGATGACAGCAGACTATTTAGTAGCTTTTTCTCTATTATTAACCTATTTAATAAAAAAAACCTAATAAGCTCGTACCACGATAGGAGTGATGGTGGTGCGATTGTAACATTATTAGAAATGGCCTTTTGCTCTCATCTTGGTCTTACAATAGATGTCAGTGAGGATGCTATAACTGAACTCTTCAATGAAGAACTTGGGTGTGTTATTCAGGTTGATAATGAAAACAAAAAGACTGTACTTAGTATGCTTTCAGATGTTGGTTTGTTAGCCTGTACAAGAAAAATAGCAACAATAAATGATACTGACGAAATTATTATTAAATCAAACAAAAAGTTAGTATATCAAGCTAAACGCTCTGAATTACAATCAATATGGTCATCAACCTCCTACGAAATTGCCAGACTGAGGGACAATCCAGAATGTGCTGAGCAGGAATTCACTGGAGTATCAGAAGATACTAAAGGCATAAAGACTGCTCTATCTTTTGACATAAATGAGTCAATTGTTTCACCATATATAAAAACAAAAATAAAGCCAAGAATAGCTGTACTCAGAGAGCAAGGGATTAACGGTCAGATTGAAATGGCCGCTGCATTCTCTAAGGCTGAATTCGAAGCAGTTGATGTACATATGAGCGATATACTCTCAGGCCGCACTTCACTCAAGCAATTCAATGGTCTAGTTGCTTGTGGTGGATTCTCTTATGGGGATGTTTTGGGTGCAGGTAGAGGTTGGGCAAACTCTATACTATACAACAACAGAGCTAAAGATGACTTTAGTGCTTTCTTTGATCGTTCTGACAGCTTCGCACTGGGAATATGTAACGGTTGCCAGATGATGTCTAATATAACCGATATCATTCCTGGATCTGATAACTGGCCTACCTTTAACCGTAACAAATCAGAACAATTCGAGGCACGCTTTTCGTCTGTAAAAGTTCAGAAATCAAAATCTATTTTTCTAAAGGATATGGCTGGTTCAATAATGCCTATTGCAATAGCTCACGGTGAGGGAAGAGTAAAATTTAACGCCAATCAATCTGACAGTAATTTAGCTCTCAAATATGTTGACCATTTTGGTAACTCTACTCAGCAATATCCCCACAATCCAAATGGCTCAGAAAATGCTATTGCTGGGGTTTGTAATGACTCAGGACAAGTTACTATTATGATGCCACACCCTGAAAGAGTTTTTAGGGCCGTACAAAACTCCTGGCACCCTGATGGCTGGGATGAACGTAGCCCTTGGATGAGAATGTTTGAAAATGCAAGGTCTTGGATTGACTAATAATCAAAACATTAAATACAAGCTAGTTCGCTCAAAGAGAAAAACTCTTAGCCTTCAAATTAACAAGAAAGCACAACTAATAGTTCGTAGCCCCCATAGATTAAGCAACAAGGAGATTGAAAAATTTATTTGTGAAAAGTCTGAATGGATAAACAATAAGATTGCATTATCGCAGTCAAATATTGTCTCAAAACATAGATATATTGAAAATGAAGATTTTTTATACCTTGGAAATCTCTATCCTCTAATTTTATCTAAACAAATCAAAGCATTGCTATTTGATGGTAAATCATTTATTTCTTCTATAGGCGATAAAGAAGATTTCTTGAAGTGGTATAAATCTGCATTCACAAAAATAGCAATTCCAAGGCTCAACTATTATGCTGATACTTTCCAGCTTAAATACAATAAGGTTAGAATAAAGGCTCAGAAAACCTTGTGGGGTTCATGCAGTAAAGAAAACAACATAAACCTTAACTATCTATTAATAATGGCTCCTGTAGCTGTAATTGACTACGTCATTGTGCATGAGCTAGCTCATACAGTATATAAGAACCATTCAAAGATGTTTTGGGCTTTAGTTGCCAGTATATTGCCTGAATATAAGAACAGTATAAAGTGGCTAAAAGAGAACGGCTATAAACTTCATAGCTTATAACGCTTAATTGCTATTAAATTTCTCTACAGCTTCTTCCATGGCACCTTTGAGACTATTCATTTCAGCCATCTCAATAATGATATCTCCACCCCCTACTAACTCTGAATTAAAGTAAATTTGTGGAAAAGTTGGCCAATCTGCAAATTCTGGAAGGCTTTGGAATACCTCTTGGTCTTCAAAAATATTTACGTAAGCAAATTCAACCCCGGTGGAAGCTAGAGTTTGTGCAGCTCTTGCAGAAAAACCACACTGTGGAAATTGCGGTGTTCCTTTCATATATATAACTATCGCAGCACTATCTACTTGCTGTTGAATTTTTTCCATTACATCCATTATTAATACTCCAATTAATCTGTTTAAAAATAGCTTAACATTTTACTCTTATTATGCTTCATATTTTATATTACTGCACTTTAGTAGCCTGAGATATAGTGTACTTTTGTCCTTGCTTGAGTTTCTTGTAGTTTCCAAAAACTGACCTAAAGTTATTTTTTACAAAATCTCTTAAACCATTAATTGTAACAAAGGTAATCTTGCCCCCTGGCTTAAGCGAATCGTAAGCATCATACAAAATAATACTTAACTGCTCTCTTCCTACTTTGGCAGGCACATTAGACAATACCTGGTCAAAGTATTCTTTTTTATTTACATTTAAAAATGCATCTGACAAGTAAGCATGGGCATTATTAATTTTATTTAATTTTGCATTGATAATTGATAGCTCAATTGCAACAAAATCCTTATCAACCATGTGTACCTCACCATTCTTACAAGACTTAGCTACCGCCAACCCAATTGGTCCATATCCGCATCCTAAATCTAGGCACTTATCATGCTCATTTATGTCTAGATACTTCATAAACAGCAAAGTCCCCTCATCTATAGCTCTAGGGCTAAAAACACCCCATCTAGTTTTCAGGATTAACTCGTGACCTAGCAATTTAGCATTAATAGTTAAATCTTCTTTTAATCTTGTTATGTCGCTTCTTAAATACATGGAATGGACATTATACATGAGGGTATTTACAGGCCTCTCGTGATAAAATGCATTTCATGAATAGACCAGAACTACTTTCGCCAGCAGGAAGTTTAAAACATATGCATTATGCATACGCATATGGTGCTGATGCAGTTTATGCTGGTCAACCCAGATATAGTTTACGAGTTAGAAATAACTCATTTGATTTTGATACCCTAAAAAAGGGGATTATAGAGGCGCACAAGAGCGATAAAAAATTCTTTGTTGCCTCAAATATTATCCCTCATAATAGCAAAATTAAAACCTATATGAAGGACATTGAGCCAATAATTGAGCTTAGTCCTGACGCCCTTATTATGGCAGATCCTGGACTTATTATGATGGTCAAAGAGAAATTTCCTGATCAAGTGATACATTTATCTGTGCAAGCCAATACCATCAATTACGCAACAGTAAAATTCTGGAAAAGTTCAGGAATTAGTCGCATTATTCTTTCTCGTGAACTATCCCTAGATGAGATCAAAGAAATCCGTCAGGAATGTCAAGATATAGAGCTTGAAGTGTTTGTTCATGGCGCATTATGTATTGCTTATTCTGGAAGATGTCTTTTATCTGGATATTTCAACCATAGAGATCCCAATCAAGGCTCTTGCACTAACTCTTGTCGTTGGAAGTATGATGTTACTGAAGCAAAAGAAACCATTGAAGGCGACATTAAAGCGATTGAAATAAAAAATGAAACAGACAAGGTTGTACTTTTGGAGGAAGAAGGAAGGCCTGGAGAGTTAATGCCGGCTTATGAAGACGAGCATGGTACTTATATAATGAATTCGAAAGATCTAAGAGCAATTGAGCATGTACATACTCTAACCACTATGGGTATTGATTCATTAAAGATTGAAGGTCGCACTAAGTCTCACTACTATGCAGCACGTACAGCCCAAGTATACTCACAAGCGATAGACGATGCTGTAGCTGGCAGGGAATTCAATCCTGATGCATTTGGTGTATTAGAAAATCTAGCAAATAGGGGTTATACCGATGGTTTTTATCGTCGCCATCAGCCAGAAGAATTACAAACATACTTTGATAATTACTCAAGATCAAACAAGCAACAAGTTGTTGGCGAAATTCTAGACTATAAAAATGGTATGGCGTTCATTGAAGCTAAAAATAAATTCAGTGTTGGTGATTCAATTGAAGTTATCCTTCCTAGTGGCTGTTTTAATACTACAGTTGAATCAATAACTACCGAACACAAAGAAGATATAGAGGTGGCAAAAGGTAGTGGCTATCGTGTATGGATACCGATGCAAGAGATAAACCCAGAGCTGGGATTTATTGCTAGAAATTTTGATGAAAGAATTAAAATTAAAAGTAAAAACATTCAAAAAGACTCTACCAAAAAAATTCGCAGACCGTCTTGGTAATTTAATATCCCTATGAAGTATAATGTTGTTTTTTATAGGTAGACAAGTTAGTGCTCGAAAATATTAATTCACCAGTAGATATTAAAAAGCTCGACATAGAGCAACTCCAATCTTTAGCGAGTGAGATTCGTGAGTTTTTAATTGAAAACGTCCAAAAAACAGGTGGCCACTTGGCTCCAAACCTTGGAACCATTGAGCTAACTATTGCCCTGCATTATGTCTTTGATACACCTGAAGATAGTCTTGTTTTTGACGTTGGACACCAGGCATACACACATAAAATTCTTACTGGTAGGCATAGTAGAATGCATACCTTAAGGCAAAAAGATGGAATCTCAGGCTTTACCAAAATTTCTGAAAGTGAGCATGATGCTTTTGGTGCTGGACATTCAAGCACATCTATCAGTAGCGCTCTTGGAATTGCAGTCGCAAATAAGATAAAAGGCAAAGACAATAAATCTATAGCTATTATTGGTGATGGAGCTCTAACTGGTGGTATGTCCTTCGAGGCCCTAAATCATGCAGGCGATAGTGATGCAGATATTTTGATTATCTTAAATGATAACGATATGAGTATTTCCAAAAATGTTGGGGCAATGAGTAAATATCTAACCAGACTAATGTCAGGAAAGGTGTATTCAACAATGAAATCTAAGTCTCTAGGTTTTCTAGAGAAAATGCCATTAATGCATGAGCTTGCTAAAAGGTCAGAAGAGCATTTAAAAGGAATGATATTACCTGGCACATTGTTTGAAGAGCTTGGGATTAATTATTTTGGCCCTATTGATGGTCATGACATATCTTCATTAATTAAAACTCTACAAAACCTCAAAGACCAAAACCACCCAAGAATGCTGCATGTGATTACCAAAAAAGGGCAAGGGCTGGAAACTGCTGAGAAAGACCCACAAAAGTTTCACGGCATATCTCCATCATCTTCAGGTAGCTCGTCTTTGCCTAGCTATAGCGAAGTTTTCGGAGAATGGCTTATCGATAAGGCATCAAATGATAAACATTTAATAGCTATAACTCCTGCCATGTCTGCGGGTTCAGGAATGATGAAATTTGTAGAAAAATTCCCTAACCAATACTTCGATGTAGGTATAGCGGAACAGCATGCAATAACTTTTGCTGGCGGTATAGCAACGAAGGGCCTTAAACCAATTGTTGCGATTTATTCTACTTTTTTGCAGAGGGGATACGATCAACTTATTCATGATATTGCCCTACAGAATCTTAATGTGGTTTTTGCAATTGACCGTGCAGGATTAGTAGGTGCTGACGGAGCAACACATTCTGGAAGTTTTGACTTAAGCTTTTTAAGGTGTATTCCAAATTTAGTAATTATGGCGCCTAGTGACGCTCAAGAAATGTACAAAATGCTGAATACTGCATTTATTACTGAAGGTCCAGTCTGTGTAAGATACCCAAGAAGTCAATCCCAGCAAGCTGAATACCAGTCTTCAGATGTAATAGAAATTGGGAAAGCCAAAATCATCAAAAAAGGTGTAAAAAATGCCATTTTATCTTTCGGAACGACTATGCAAGAGGCATTGATTGCAGCAGAAAAAATAAATGCAACTCTTGTTGATATGAGATTTATTAAGCCTTTAGATGAAAAATTAATTAAAGAATTATCTTTAAATCACGAAAGACTGATTTCCATTGAAGATAATGTAGTTAGTGGAGGAGCTGGAAGTGCGATTAGTGAATGCTTACAGAGGAACAACATAAAAACACCGTTAACTATTCTTGGTCTTCCAGACGAGTTCAGTGAGCAAGGAACCCAAAATGAACTTTACGCTTTGTATGGAATTAACTCTGAAACTATAGTAAATGCTGCAGAAAAATGAAAAAAACCCTAAAAAGATTTAGCCCAAAGGCCTCAGAAATAAAAAGCCATAAAAATCTGGGCTGGCTTTCTAAGCATCTACATGACCCTAGTCTTTGGAATTTTAATAGACGCTCAATATCTAAGGCATTTGCTGTTGGTCTATTTTGCACATTTATTCCAGTACCATTTCAAATGCTTATCGCAGCACCAAGTGCAATAATATTTTCAGCAAACCTGCCAATATCTATAGCTTTAGTATGGATTTCTAATCCTATAACAATGCCATTTATCTTCTATTTAGCATATAAACTGGGTGCCATGATATTGGACACTCCAATTGAAAAAAACTTTATGCAATCTATCCAATATGTGTACCAAGGTAAGGGTGACATATTAGAAATGTTAAATAGAGTTGGCGAAGTATTTGGTCCTATTTGGCAGCCATTCTTACTTGGAAATCTGTTATTCTCAATTATAGGTTCATTGCTTGGATATTGGATAGTACAATTAATTTACAGAAATATGCGCAATAAAAGAAAACTTAGAAGGTATTAATCTTTCCTCTAATTTGTTTTTCAAGTTCATCAACTAAAGATTTATTGCTAATTTTTGAATGGGTCTTGCCGTCAACATAAAGAAGATTTGGACTACCTCCAGTTAAACCAATAGAGACCTCTTTTGCTTCTCCAGGGCCATTAACAACACAACCAATAACTGCCACATCTATAGGCTCGGTTATATCTTCTAGTCTGGATTCAAGTTCATTAACTACAGAGATAACATCAAATTTCTGCCTAGAGCATGACGGGCAGGCAATCAAATTTACCCCTTTTTTTCGCAAATTAAGGGACTTCAATATGTCAAAACCTACCTTAACTTCATTTACCGGGTCAGACGCCAAAGATACACGTATTGTATCTCCTATCCCATCTGCAAGTAACATACCTAAGCCAATAGAAGATTTAACAGTACCAGAACGAAATGAACCAGCCTCTGTAATTCCCAAGTGTAGAGGGTTATCTATTTGTGAGGATAACTGTCTATATGCAAATACTGTCATAAAAACATCTGAAGCTTTCAGAGACAACTTATAGTTATCAAAGTTTAGCCTGTTCAATATATCAATATGTCTAAAAGCAGACTCTACCATTGCTTCTGGAGTTGGCTCAATATATTTTTTCTGTAAATCTTTCTCTAATGATCCAGCATTAACACCTATTCGTATAGGTATATTGTTGTCTTTTGCAGATTCAACAACTTCCTTAATACGGTCTTCTCTGCCTATATTGCCTGGATTAATTCGTAAACAGTCTGCACCATACTTGGCAACCTTTAGAGCAATTTTATAATCAAAATGTATGTCTGCAATAATAGGAATATTTGACAGTTTTTTTATTTCTTTAAAAGACTCTGCAGCATCCATTGTGGGTACAGATACACGGACCATATCGGCACCTGCACTAGCTATTGCATTAATTTGGCTAACAGTAGAGTCAATATCACAAGTATTTGTGTTAGTCATACTTTGAACTGAAATTGGAGCGTCTCCACCTACAGCGACATCTCCAACAAAAATTTGTTTTGATTTTCTTCTAGTAATTTTATGAATTGGCTTCATACTTATTGTTGTTTGTCAGATAATTTATTATGAACCTGCGATACTTCGTCTAGCTGTTCTATTTCATATATCGTTTCTTGAATTGCACTAACATTCACTTCCTCAACTTTACTTGCTTTAATATCGTTAGGTAATATTTTTTTTGGCTCACTAATAAATATAAGACCGGGCTCATCATTAGTTATTACTTTTTCTTTGGTAAACAACATATAAGAGACAAGCAAAGCAATCAATAATATAAAGATTATCAATAATTTTGGCTTATACTTTATCTTGCTGTGGTATGGGTAGTAGTCAATTCCGTCCATTATTTTTTAATGATCTATTGCTTTTATCTATAACTTTTCCCGCAAGTTGACCACATGCCGCATCAACGCCCTCTCCTCGGGTACGCCTAGTCATAGTACGAATACCAGATTTATGTAAAATATCTTGAAAATGTTTAATTGTAGCCGTTTTTGATGTTTTATATTGTGTTTTTTCGAATGTATTAAATGGAATCAAATTAACTTTAGTCGGCATACCTTTTAATAATTTTACTAATTTATTTGCATGTTCAAAAGTATCATTTATACCATCAAGCATAACATATTCAATTAGAATGTGGCGCTGCTGATCACCAGAATTAAGATAATTATTGCAGGCCTCTAGAAGAGACTTTATCGGATACTTTTGATTTATTGGTACCAATATATCTCTCAATTCGTCATCGGGTGCATGTAGAGATATCGCTAAACTTACTGGTGTTTTTTGCGCCATCCTTATAAGTGCAGGAACAACACCTGAGGTAGATATTGTAACTTTACGCCTTGAAAGCCCAAAGGCCATATCATCTAGCAATATATTGCAAGCATCAAAAACAGCCTTTTCATTTAGTAAGGGTTCACCCATACCCATAAAAACAACGTTAGATATGTTTTTATTGTTGTCACTCAAATACTGTTTTGCAATGACCACTTGCGCAATAATTTCTTCAGTTTTTAGGTTGCGATTAAAGCCCTGCATACCAGTAGAACAGAATGTGCAAGCCAAAGAGCAGCCAACTTGAGACGAAATACACAACGTACCTCTGTCATTTTCTGGAATATAAACCATTTCAATCTGGTTATTACAGCCAAGGTCTAATAACCACTTTATTACCCCATCTGAAGCAAAATTTTGCTTGGATACTTTAGGCAAATCTAGACTGGCAAGGGAACATAACTTTGACCTTAAATTTTTACTAAGGTTAAGCATGTCATTAAAGTTATACACCTCTTTATGGTAAACCCATTGCATCAGCTGCCTTGTTCTGTATGGTTTTTCACCTATTTGTGAAAAGAACTCATTTAGTTGTTGCTGGGTAAATCCTAAAAGATTATTTTTTTCTAACATTCCAAGTATCTTAAACTAAAACAGCGCAGAATGACCGCGCTGTTTTAAAAAATAATACAAACAAACTAACGTGTTCTTGGGCAGACTCCGTCACTACCAAAGAAATATTCGATCTCAATAGCTGCATTCTCTAGTGAGTCAGAACCATGGACAGCATTTTCATCTAAAGATTCTGCAAAATCAGCACGTATAGTGCCTGCTTGAGCCTCTTTAGGGTTAGTTGCACCCATAATTTCACGGTGCTTAATAACAGCATTTTCCGCTTCAAGAACTTGTACCATTACTGGGCCTGAGGTCATAAAATCTACAAGGTCATTATAAAATGGTCGCTCCTTATGGACTTCATAAAAGCCCCCAGCAAGCTCGTCATCTAAGTGCAACATTTTTGCGGCCACAATTCTAAATCCAGCCTCTTCAAAGCGAGAATAAATTTGACCAATAACGTTTTTCGCAACTGCGTCTGGTTTAATGATTGATAGAGTGCGTTCCATTAGTTTATCTCCACTATAATAAAATAAAGCGGGTATTTTATCATAACGATATTGTTGAGCTATTAAATACTAATGGTATTTATATAGATTTATTGCCTTATAAAAAAAAGGCATCCCTTATGGATGCCCTTTTTTATAATTTCTAAAGAATCAATTAGTTATTAACTGCGTCTTTTAATGCTTTACCTGCCTTGAACGCCGCAACCTTTGATGCCGCTATTTGAATTGCAGCCCCAGTTTGAGGATTACGACCTGTACGAGCTGCACGATCTCTAACAACGAAACTACCAAATCCAGTCAACTGGACTCCGTTACCACTAGCCATTGCACCAGTTATAGCATCAGTGGCCGCATTTAGAGCTCTGCCTGCATCTGCTTTGGAAAGATTAGCTGAAGATGCTATTGCATCTATTAACTCTGATTTATTCATTTTTTTCTCCTTTATGTTTAATTATTCTTGGATACCAAATGTCAAAGGGCATTATTAAGGAGGTAAGTGTATTAAAACGAATCATTAAAAGCCAACCTCCAACATTCGACATCTACAATTATAAGGAATATATCTCATTAAAGTAAACAAATTATTAAAAAAACGTGCTATTTATAGATATTTAACAAATATCACAACTAAACTTTATTCTATCTTGGAATATTTTTATCTTTAAGGGCTCTTTGTTTGTCTCTATTCCAGTCTCTCTCTTTAATATCTTGACGCTTGTCATGAGACTTCTTGCCTTTTGCTAATCCAATCTCTAGTTTGACTTTGCCTCTAGCCCAGTATAGTTTCAAGGGGACTACAGTTGCACCTTTTTGATTAACCTTGTCCCTGATGCGATTAATTTCTAGCCTATTTAAAAGTAATTTACGAAGCCTTGTAGGATCTGTCAAGATATGTGTTGATGCACTATTTAAAGGAGAAAAGTGAGCACCAAATAAAAACATTTCATTATCTTTTAAGATAACATAACTTTCTTTAATTTGTGCCTTCCCTTCTCTCAAACTTTTAACTTCCCAACCCTCTAAAGATAGTCCAGCTTCTAGCGATTGTTCGATAAAATAGTCATGCCTTGCTTTTTTATTAACAGCAATAGTATTTGAAATTTTTTTTATTTTTTTAGATTTGTTGACCATAAAGATCTTTGTATATGCATAATATTTCAAAAAGTGCCATCGTACCTTACTCTTGCAAAGAAATGTATCAACTAGTAAACCAGGTTGATAGATATCCAGAGTTTCTAGACTGGTGCACCAGTACTTCTATTTTAAATCAAACTGAAGATCAAGTTACAGCCTCAGTCAAGATAAATAAGAGCGCATTTAATCAAAGCTTCACCACGATAAACAAGCTTACACCTAATAAACGCATAGATATGCAGCTTAAAGATGGGCCATTTAGTCATCTATCTGGTTATTGGAAATTCACTAAGCTTAACAATAGCGCCTGCAAAGTCGAGCTACAATTGCAGTTTGATTTTTCTTCAAAATTGGTAGATGTAGCTATTTCACCTATATTTAGCTCTATAGCTAATTCTCAGTTAGATGCTTTTGTTAAAAGAGCTAAATATGTTTATGGATAGACAAATTGTATTATTTAACAAACCATTTGGGATTCTTTGCCAGTTTAGTGGCGAAAATAAAAACCTTTCTGATTACATAGAAATAAAAAACATCTATCCAGCTGGAAGACTTGACAAGGATTCTGAGGGATTGGTTGTATTGACAAATGACGGCAAACTACAAAATCAGATTTCTAATCCAAAATTTAACAAAGAAAAAACATACGTTGCTCAAGTTGAAGGACAAATAACTAGTTCGGCAATAGACAAACTATGTTCTGGCGTTTATCTAAAAGATGGGCTCACCAAAAAAGCTAGAGCTAGAGAAATACCAGAACCAGAATGGCTATGGCCGAGAAAACCGCCTATCAGGTTTAGAAAAAATATACCTACCTCTTGGCTCGAAGTTAAACTAACTGAAGGCAGAAATAGGCAGCTAAGAAGGATGAGCGCCAAGTTGGGTTTTCCTGTGCTTAGGCTGATTCGCACCCATATAGGGGAATGGTCGATAGAGAATATATATCCAGGTAAACACAAATGAATCCATTTGAGTTAGCCCACAGTGCACTTATGAGTTGTAATATAGATGAAAAAATTGAGCTAACCAATAAACTCTATTTCGATAGCCTAAATGAAGACTTAAATTACAAGATAAATCACCATCTACACAAAATTAAAGAGCCTGGAAGGCCACCAAAACCCAACCTTGTTAGGTTCCAAAATGTGCCAAAACGTGACAATTCAAATGTTGGCATGATCAAAACCATACATGCTATCTGTCATATTGAATTTAATGCAATAAATCTAGCACTTGACTCTGTTTACAGGTTCAGGTCTATGCCTGAAAAATTCTATAAAGATTGGATAAGGGTTGCCTTTGAAGAGGCTAAACACTTCAAACTAATTAATAATTATTTTAATGAATTAGGTTATAACTATGGCGACTTCAGTGCTCATAACGGTCTATGGACTATGACTTATGAAACAGACTACGATGTACTTAGTAGGATGGCATTAGTGCCTAGAGTTCTTGAAGCAAGAGGATTAGATGTCACCCCTAAAATTCAAAAGAAATTCAAAAACTCTAAGTTTACTAAAATGTCGGATATATTAGATATCATCTTTGCAGATGAAATTGGACATGTAAAAATTGGTAACTACT
Organism: Gammaproteobacteria bacterium; assembly: GCA_030739975.1. Lineage (GTDB taxonomy): Bacteria > Pseudomonadota > Gammaproteobacteria > PS1 > Pseudothioglobaceae > SZUA-1055. The sequence continues at coordinate 29,447 of JASLYC010000018.1, read as the reverse complement.
GGTTCAATTCATTGTGCAAACAAAGAGGACTTGAACCTTTAAACACATTTGACAAACTTTTAAAAAAACATGTAGGGCCAAAATTAAGAGGCCCGTTCAATTTTGAAGCAAGAAAGTTAGCGGATTTTTCTCAAACTGAACTCGATTACCTGATTTCTAGTTGATATTATCCAGCCAATTACCTATTTTCTCTACCAATAACTTGACAGTATCGCGCTCTTGGTAATAATGGTCAGCATTCTCTACAAGCAATTGCAGATTTCTATTGTTACCTTTGTTAAGCAATGGTTTTCTTTGTTTTGCCAGCCTAACAACCCCAGGATAGTCTTTTTCGCCAAAAATATCTAGTATCGGCATATCCATTTTTGCTAACGGAAACTGCCTGATAATTTTTTGTTTGTAGTCAGTTGCGCCCATTCCAATGCCAACATAGGCTGAAATATCAGAATTACCATACTTGTCAATATAACTCATAGACATATGAGCACCACAGCCATGTGCAACTATAACTATGTTATTTATATCTTGTTCTTTAAAAAAGTCAATCGCGGCACTAATACGTTGGTGTGCATATGGGAAGATTGGCACATAATCATAATACTTTGCATTCTTATCTAGAACAGGCATCTGTACTGATAGAGTACTCCAGCCTCTCTCAGTCAGTTCAACACGGACAGGTTTAATAACGCTTGACCAGTTAGCGTGGTGGCCCCTTGAGTGAATGACAATGACCCCTCCCTTGGTGTCATCAAGCTCAGATTCAGTGTAGATACTGAACACCTCTTCATCATCTGTTAGAGATAAGTATTCAACGTCACCGTCCATTACTGAGTCCTCTATCTCATTTATGATGCGTTCCTCTCTTTCAAAATCTGGAGTATTCTTTGTAAACTCGTTATAGTGCTCTAATATCATATCTCGGTCACTTGTATCAACAAAGTGTTGTGTTGTAGCAAATACAGAGTGGACAAAAAAAAGTTGCAATAAAAAACAACAACAAAAATTAAATTTATTCAACATACATTTCTCTCAGTTTATCTAATGCGTCTTGGGCGTCGGGATGTTTATTGTTATTGGCAATTGTAAACCAATAGTAGGCCTTTTGGATATCGTTCAACTCTAAATACAGTGAAGCTAAATTGAATTGGGCATATTCATCATTCTGTTTTGCAGCAAGTAACCACCAATCAAGCGCCATAGACTTATTCATATCAACCCCGGAACCAAGGTAATACAGCATAGCCAGTTCGCTCTGTGCATAAAGCAGACCCTGGTTAGCTGATCTTTCAAACCAATAGAAAGCCTTCTTGGCGTCTTTTTCTACCCCTAGTCCGTGCAGATAACTCAACCCAATATTGTTCTGTGCAGCGGCATCGCCAGCATCTGCAGACTTTATCATCCACCTAAAGGCGTCATCGTTCATACCTTGCTGGGAGTACTCGAAACCAATTCTGTACCAACGCTCACTCAGAGTCTCTGCTGACACAGATGAAATTAATGTAAAAAAAAGGGAAGCCATAAGCATCCCTTTTTTTTGCTTATTGAATTTAATCAATTATCTACCCACAGTGCTTAATCCTAGTGACTGCCATGAGTTCATGCCGCCACGGTAGTACTTAAGCTTGCTTGCAGGGTAACCAATCTGTAGCAATGCTCTGATAGCTGCAGGTGATTGACCACACCACAAACCATTACAGAACAAGTACAACGTCTTAGCACCAGAAAAGTCTAGTACGCCATCCATATCAGCAACACCAAATTGATCTGTTAAGATCTCAACAACAGCCATAGGGTCTTTAGCTAAAGCCTTAGAGTTGATTGTGTTGAATGGAATGTTGACTGAATGTGGAATTGTGCCACCTTTTTCCGCTTTAGTCCAAGCCGGAGTACGAGCATCAATTACCATTACTGAAGTATCGCCACCAGCTACATCACGTGCAGCATGGATAACATCTAACTCAGTCACAGTATCAACCGGTGCCGGAGCAAACGGGTGAGTTGGTTGAATACAGAACGGCGGACATGGACGTGAAGTCTTTGTAAATGCCGAATGTATTTTATTACCATTCCACGCATTACGCGAAATACCAGCAACATCCAAAACACCAGAAACAATACCAACCGGCTTACTAGAAGCTACCCTGTGTGCATGAACCGCAGCATTAGTAGAACCAATATTCCAGTTATGCGTACTAGGCATAGAATCGCCAGCCTGAATTCCTGTAATTGTAAACAATGTAAAAACTAGAAAAAATATTTTATTCATAATTATCTCTCCAATAAAAGAATAAGGGGTACCTAGGCACCCCTTGCAACTGTTTTACAATGCTTCAGTCGAAAGACCAAGAGAATGCCATGAGTTCATACCACCACGGTAGTACTTAAGCTTGCTTTCTGGGTAACCAATCTGTAGCAATGCTCTGATAGCTGCAGGTGATTGACCACACCACAAACCATTACAGAACAAGTACAAAGTCTTAGCACCAGAAAAGTCTAGTACGCCATCCATATCAGCAACACCCATTTGATCTGTTAAGATCTCAACAACAGCCATAGGATCTTTAGCTAAAGCCTTAGAGTTGATTGTGTTGAATGGAATGTTAACAGCACCTTTAATTGTTCCACCCTTATCAGCTTTAGTCCAAGCCGGAGTACGAGCGTCAATTACCATTACTGAAGTGTCACCACCAGCAAGATCGCGTGCAGCATGTATCATGTCTAGTTCAGTTACAGTGTCAACCGAAGCTGGAGCAAACGGGTGAGTTGGCTGTATACAGAACGGCGGACAAGGACGTGAAGTCTTTGTGAACGCTGAATGAATAGTATTTGTATTATCTTGATTTCTAGAAATACCAGCTACATCCATAACACCAGAAACTATGCCAACTGGCTTAGCGGTTACTGCTGTGGATGCTAATAATGCTACAGATGCAGCACTTATAACTAATGATTTAAGTTTCATATTTATTCCTCATTTTTTTGGTTATAAAAGCCCTAAGGGCGCTTTATTATTAACAATGTAACTTACATTGAAAATTCTTTCTAATTATTTTAAAAGGCATTCAATAGTTGGACTAGTCACAACTTGGCTCTTCTTCTAAATTATGCTCAGCAAAGTAATCCATAACACACATTTCACGCTCATTATCATCGTCTACGTTTTCACATAAATCTCTCGCGCCATCACGCACTAATTGCATCTGTTCTTCTGTAGGATTATCACTCAAGACTGGATCTTTGCCGTGTGACAAAACTCCAACACTAGCAAAATAACCTGTCATAAATACAAGTAAAAGAAGTACTTTTTTCATCGAATCCCCGAAATATATATTTGATTAAATTATCCATAATATATCATAAGTTAACAATAGTCCATAGAGGCTATGGGGTTATATTACCTTATGGGTATGAGTGTATGCAAATATATTATGGGCTAGATTGTTATTAATCCATTATGTAAATATATAAGATTAATTTGAAGCAATATCCATTGCTTCATTTGCAAGTCTGTCTGCCATCTCATTACCTTCATCTCCGCTATGCCCTTTAACCCAATGCCAAACAACACTATGTTCATTATTTAATTGATCTAATTTTTTCCATAGATCAACGTTCTTGACCGTTTTTTTGTTGGCTGTTTTCCAGCCACGAGACTTCCAGTTAATTATCCATTCGTTGATTCCTGACATAACGTACTTGGAATCAGTAAACAAATCAATATCAATATTTTTCGATTTAATCGCCTCTAAAGCTTTAATAGCTGCTGTAAGCTCCATACGGTTATTAGTAGTATTTAACTCTGAGCCCTTGAGTTTTTTGTCTTTACCTTCGTATCTCAGCCATACACCCCACCCCCCTATTCCAGGATTTCCTCTACATCCGCCATCTGTATGTATAACTATCTTACTCATCTACATTGATCTGTAACCAGTACTCCAATAAAGCCAGATGCCAAAGCCTTGATCCGTTAAGCGCTGTCATGTATTTTTGTGGTTCGTTAATAATATTTTGTATAAAATTTTGGTTAAAAATAGCACGATTTAGGCATTTACTAGAGGTGAGTATATCAGACATAAATTCTAAAAACTCGCCTTGTACATACTTAAGCGCAGGCATAGGAAAATACCCCTTCTTGCGATCAATAACGCTATCTGGTAATAGCCCTCTGGCTATTTCCTTTAACGGATGTTTGCCTTCTTCACGCATTTTTAAATTTGGTGGCATGCTTAGTGCATGCTCTATTAACTTATAATCCATAAATGGAACCCTAGCTTCAAGGCCCCAGGCCATCGTCATGTTGTCTACCCTTTTAACTGGATCGTCCACAATCAAACGAGTTATGTCGGTACGAAAGACCTTGTCCATAAACTCATCGGCATTTGACTTAGAGAACTCTTTATTAAGCCAATCCATAGCATGGTTACCGGTATGATATTTGCTATTTACGGTTAGTAAGTATTCCTCATACGTTCTATCTATATAGTGCTTGGCAAAGCGTTCATACTCAGAACCTGATTCGGACTGCATTCTTGGATACCAAAAGTACCCTCCAAACGCCTCATCTGCGCCCTGCCCTGATAGTACAACCTTGATATGCTTAGATACCTTCTCAGAGAGTAAATAAAATGCAACTGCATCTTGGCCTACCATTGGTTCTGCCATATTTGATATGGCGTCTGCTAGTCTTGGTAGAACCTGACTATTGCTTATTACGTATTTTTTGTGATGGGTATTAAATCTGTCTACAATTTGATCAGAGTATTCAAATTCTGAACCTACCTCGTCCCCAATATCTTCGAACCCAATTGAAAATGTACGGACATATTCATGCCCTGCCTCTTTGAGCAAGCCAACCAACAAAGAAGAGTCTAAACCTCCAGAAAGCAGTACGCCGATTGGCACATCTGAAGCGCTCATCCTTTTTATTACAGCATCAGTGAGTAATTCATGTGTGCGCTCAATATATTGTTCATCGGTATGGTTTTCTTCTGGTCTGGTTGCATTTGGATACCAATAAGTCTTTTCATTCACTTTGAAATTAGAGTCAATAGTGATTGTTGTTCCTGGCTTTATTTTTTTAATTCCATTCAAAATAGTGTTCGGAGCTGGAATCACTGCATGGAGCGATAATTGTTGCTGGAGAGCCAATGAGTTAATACTATTATCAGCTCCAATAGACATAAGAGCTTGTGTATTTGAAGCAAAACTGAAGGCCTTGTCAGTAATGCTATAGTAGAGAGGCTTTATTCCCATACGGTCACGTGCAATAAATAATTGATTTTTTTTCTTGTCCCATACGCAAAAGGCAAACATGCCGTCCAATTTTTTTACGCAGCCCTCCCCCCAAAAATGATAAGCCTTAATTATTACTTCTGTGTCAGAGTGAGAAAAGAATTTGTAGCCTTTATTTGTCAAGGCCTTTCTAAGTTCTCTGTAGTTATATATTGTGCCATTAAAGACCAATACTAAATCAAGAGTTTTATCTACCATCGGCTGAGAGCCAAAGCTTGAGAGATCGATAATACTAAGTCTTTGGTGTCCAAAGCCTACATTATTGTCAATCCACTGACCCTTTGAATCAGGTCCGCGTCTGGCAATTTTATCCATCATTAGATTTAGTGAGTTAGAATTAACCGAATTATTGTCAAATCTTAACTGGCCACAAATACCGCACATATACTGATTTAAAGTCCTTTTACAAATGTAAAATATCTTATTTTAATCAATTAAAACTTGTAACTACAATAAATGTCTAAAACGCTTTATGATAAATTAATGAGTGCTCATATCGTGCGTGAACATGATTCAACCGTGCTTATTTATATTGACCGGCAACTTATCCATGAGGTTACCTCGCCGCAGGCCTTTGACGGCTTAACTATGGCTAATAGAAAGCCATGGAGAATTAACGCCAATATAGCTGTACCTGACCATAACGTACCTACAACGGAAAGATCTTCTGGAATAAGCTCTATCATTGACCCTGTTTCTAAATTACAGGTAGAGACCTTGGATAAAAACTGTAAAGAATTTGGGATTAACGAAATAACAATGAATGACGTTCGTCAAGGTATTGTGCATGTTATTGGGCCTGAACAAGGAGTGACTCTTCCTGGAATGAGTATAGTTTGTGGAGACTCACACACATCTACTCACGGAGCCTTGGGTGCTCTTGCTTTTGGTATTGGTACTAGTGAAGTTGAGCATGTATTGGCAACAGGATGTTTGTGGCAGTCCAAATCAAAAAACCTTAAAATTGAAGTGAATGGGAAGCTTAAACGTAACGTCAGTGCCAAGGATGTTGCACTATACATTATTGGTCAAATAGGAACAGCTGGGGGTACTGGATTTGCAATTGAATTTGCAGGGGAATGTATACGTGACATGTCAATTGAAGGCAGAATGACACTGTGTAATATGGCAATTGAAGCAGGCGCAAGGGTAGGAATGGTAGCTGTTGATAACAAAACCATCGATTACGTTAAAGGTAGACCTTTTAGTCCAAAGGATAGGGATTGGGATAATGCTGTCGAGTATTGGCAAACCCTACATTCAGATTGTGATGCTAAATTCGATAAAACTATCGTCTTTAATACAGAAAATATTAGCCCACAAGTTACATGGGGCACGTCTCCTGAAATGGTAATCGATATTAATGGAACAATACCTGACCCTAAAAATATTACTGATCCTGTCAAGGCAGAAAGTACAAAGAATGCCCTTAATTATATTAACCTTAAGGCCAACACTGCCATTAACTCTGTTGAAATAGACAAGGTATTTATTGGCTCTTGCACAAACTCTAGAATTGAAGATTTAAGGGCAGCAGCCGAAGTAGCAAAGGGCAAACATATTGCCAAGAATATTAAGCTTGCGCTAGTAGTACCTGGCTCAGGACTTATTAAACAAAAGGCAGAGGATGAAGGTCTGGATAAAATATTCACTGAAGCCGGTTTCGAGTGGCGAGAATCAGGATGCTCAATGTGTCTAGCCATGAACGCAGACAAGTTAGAGCCAGGCGAAAGATGTGCATCAACATCCAACCGTAACTTTGAAGGGCGCCAAGGTCAGGGATCTTTTACTCACCTAGTAAGTCCCGCTATCGCTGCTGCTAGCGCTATTGCAGGGCACTTTTCTGACATAGAGGAGTAATTTATGGAAAAATTTACCACAATAACTTCAATAGCTGCTCCTTTAGATCGCGCCAATGTTGACACTGACGCTATAATTCCAAAACAGTTTTTAAAATCAATCAAAAGGTCTGGGTTTGGGCCTAACCTTTTTGATGAGTGGCGTTATCTTGACCATGGGGAGGTTGGAATGGACAACTCTAAAAGACCTATAAACCCCAGTTTTGTTCTAAACAAGCCAGAATATAGAGGCGCAAAAATACTACTAGCGCGCACCAATTTTGGTTGTGGTTCGTCAAGAGAACATGCACCTTGGGCTCTTGAAGACTACGGATTCAAGGTAATAATTGCGCCCAGCTTTGCTGACATCTTTTATAACAATTGCTTTAAAAATGGGATACTTCCAATAATTCAAAGCGACCACGTAATGGATCAGCTCTTTAAAACCAATAGCGAAATAAGTGTAGACTTAAATACTCAGACAGTAACTTTTAATGAAAAAACTGTAAAATTTGAAATAGATGCTGAGAGAAAAAGGCGTCTACTAGAAGGTCTAGATGATATTGGCTTAACCTTGCAATACAAAGATGAAATAAAATCATTTGAAAAACAGTACTTAAAAAAATATTCTTGGATATGATTGGAAGATTAAAAGGAAATATTTTAGAAAAAAACCCTCCGGAAATCTTAATTGACGTGAATGGTATTGGGTATGAAGTTTTATGTCCTATGTCAACTTTTTATGAAATTGGAGAAGGGATCTCTATAGATTTACATACACATCTACATGTAAAAGAAGACGCTCATACCCTTTTTGGCTTTATTACCAAAGATGAAAAAACAATTTTTAGAGAGCTCATCAGAGTGAATGGCGTTGGCCCTAAGGTTGCCTTAGCAATTATGTCCCATCTAACTGTTGCATCACTTATAAGTGCGGTATCAGATGAAGATGATGTATTATTAGCAAAAACACCAGGGATAGGCAAAAAAACAGCTCAAAAACTAATTGTAGAGCTAAGTGACAGGCTTGAAAAACTAACCTTAAGTGGCTCAAATAACCAACAAATATCTGCAAGAAGCGCCTCAAACCCTAACAACAAGCAAGCATCTCAAGCTCTCCAAGCGTTGGGCTTTAAAACTAGGGAAGTAGAAAAGATGCTATCATCCATTAAAGATGAATCTCTAACCACTGAACAGTTGATTCGTCAGGCCCTACAAAATAAGTAATAAAACCTTTATTGGCTAAGATTCCTACATTCAACTAATTTAACTATATAAATCATCCCCTTAACATCAAACATAAGGCTTGCAATGATGAGCATGCTTGGATCTAATCAGCATTACTCTTAAGCCTCAGAAGTTTTTCTAAATCCAGCTATCCATTTAATAAACTTATAGTTAATTAAATATAGACAAGGCAAAAGTATAAGCGTCATAAGTGTACCAAACAATAGCCCATAACCTAAAGAGAGAGCCATTGGCATTAATAGATGATCGGTACCGCCGATTCCATAAGCTAAAGGCATGACTCCTGCCAAAGTGGTTAGTGTTGTAAGGACTACTGCCCTTAGACGATCTCTTGCACCTTGAGCAACCCACTCAACTGGTAGCATTGTATCTTCATACTTATGCTTTAGATAATTAAGGTGAGAAACCATTACAAGAGAATCATTTACAATAATTCCAACTAGAGCCAAGCCACCAAGAAGGGAAAAGAAACTTAACACCTCTCCATGCAAGAAAAAAGCCCATATAACACCAACAGCAGAGAAAGGGATGACAGTTAATACTAGCATTGGCTGTGAATATGAATTAAAAAGTAACGCTAAAAGAAGGAAGATTCCAAAAATAGCTACAATGAAAGCTTTCTGGAAATTTGCCATAGACTTCATGGTCTCTTCGGCACCACCAGTAATCATAATTCTGATAGATGGAAATTTATTTTTTAAATCGAGCTGCTTTGTTACTAAAGCTACCACACCCTGAGAGGTTGTTATTTCATCATCAACAGCAGCACTGACAGTAACTGACCTCTGGCCATCAAAGTGATTAAAGTCTGGCTCCCCAGGTATTTCTCTTATCTTAATAAACTTTGTTAGTGGGACCAAACGACCATTTGAATTATTTATTTTTAATAACTTAATTAGGCTATCAGGGTCTCTGTTATCACCCAAATAGACTCTGAAATTAACATTGCTTTGGCCTTGACGTATATTGGTTATATCTGTACCAGTGAATGCCGTCTTAAGGTAAGTCCTAAGAACCACAAAGTCAATCTTTAGTCGAGACATCTTTTCATAGTCAAGGACAACTTCTACTCTGGATTTTCCTGGGTCGTCATCTCTATTTATATTGTCAACTCCACTCAGTGATGAAAGGATTTCCTCTACACTATTAGCCGCTGCCCTTCTTTGCTCATTGTCATTTCCAACCAAATTTATTTCTACATCTTTACCTTGGGGTGGGCCCGGTCTTCTTACTGAAAATTTTATCTTTTCTGCCTCGGTTATTTTTTTTGATCTTTTATTTAATTGCCTAATTATTTTGTGAGATGTGTTTTTTTGCTTACCGGCAGGAACAAGAGAAATTTTAAATGCTGCCTTATTTGAAAGTGTTTTCCCAATTTCAGTTGTGACTGACTCTAAATCGCTCCCTACAACGTCATACACTAGCTGCTCAACTTTCTCGGCTACTGATTCGGTTAGCTCTAAAGAGCTGCCGATAGGCATCACCAAACGAGCATCGATTGTATCAACACCAACCGCAGGGAATATAACAAACTTCATATTGTTATAAGCAAAATTTCCTGTCCATACAAGTACTCCAACAAATAAAACTACGATAAGGTATCGTATCTTTAGCAGTAACTTGACAACCTTTTCAAATATATTCTCAACAGGCTTAAACCAATACTTTGTCTTAACCTTTTCATGTGATCCAGCCAAATGAGCAGGAAGAGCAACTGAAATTTCTAAAAAAGATAAGGTCAAAGCAAATATAACCACTAGTGGAATTAAATAAATAAACTTACCCATAGTGCCCCCCATCAATAGCATTGATGAGAAAGCTATAATGGTTGTTAGTATGGTTGTAACAACAGGCATTATTACTTTTTTAAAGCCGTGCAAAGTTGCTGAAATCTTATCTTCCCCTAACTGCTTATGATGGTGGATACTTTCGCCAACAATGATACTATCGTCAACAACAATGCCTAGAACCAATATCATAGCTGCTAAAGATATCTGGTTGATTGTTTCGCCACTAAATGCTAATAAAGCTACAGCACCAAGTAGAGTTACGGGGATACTTATAGCAACCCAAAATGCTGTCTTTAATGATAAAAACAAGCCAAGAACTATAAGTACCATTCCCAGACCTATCAAGCCATTTTTGACTACAATATCTAGCCTATTCCTTACCCTTTCAGAAAGATCCTGTGTATAAAATAACTTTAAGCTTTTTGGGTACTTGTCTTTTAGTTTAAGTATTTTAGATTTTATAAGGTCAACAGTCGTAATAGCGTCAGCTTTTTCTTGCTTACGAATATTTATAACAAACCCTTTTTTACTGTTAATTCTAGTTATTGTTTTCTCTTCTACATTACTAATAGATATATCCGCAATATCTTTTAATCTAATAACTGGACCATCAAAGGTAGACTTAATGATTACATCGCTGACGGACTCTGCTTGATTAAAATTAGCCAATACGACTATATTCTTCTCGTCCTCAAAGCTCCTATTCAAGCCAACTGTATACCTGTTATTGCGCTTTTCTATAGCACTTATTACTTGATTTAGTGATATGTTATATCGATTAAGCTTTTCTGGATTTAGCTTTATTTTTATCTCACGATCTAGATAGCCCTCCTTCGATACCTCAGATACACCATCAATAAGCTTAATATTGTTAGCAAGGTCATCAGTTATATCTCTTAACTGTTCGTAGGGCAATTCCCCATCACCATCTAGGCTTATTTTTAAAACGCTAATTCTTGAAGTTTTATTTTCGATAACTTCAGGAAGATCAACGACCTCATCTGGAAGTGAACGCACCTTGTTTACTGCATCCTTTATTTCTTGCTTTAGAGCTTGAGTATCGTCAATGTCTTGTGATAGGGTAACCACTATATATGACCTGCCCTCTCTTGAGATAGAACTAAATTTATCTATACCAGATATGTTCGATATTTCGTCTTCAATAGGGTTAGTTACATTCTGTTCTACATCCTCAGGTGAAGCTCCAGGATATACAGTAACTATAGTTAATACCTCTAAATCAATTGCAGGTAGCTGATCTTTCTGAATACTAGTTAAAGAAAGAAGTCCTATCGATATAAGTAAGACAGTAAAAACTAAGGCAAATCTTTTTTGTCGTATAAAAAATAACAGAAAACTATTCATAGTTCACATTAGAATACAAATGTTGTTAGTTTAACCTACTGGAATTATTTTTGAAAGGCATAATATTAACACAATATTCCTAAATATAAAACCTATCATTTAGGGGTTTTTTGAACAACTGTGTCTTCTTTATTGCAACAATAATAACATATATTTTCCCCAGTATCTTCAACTAAAGAGCAATACTATGCTTGGTTTCTTGCCCTTTTTCTAGAGTTTTCTGTTAACAACCTCTTACGAATACGAATATTGTTTGGTGTAACTTCCACTAACTCATCGTCATCGATAAATTCTAGTGCCTGCTCAAGGTCTAGTTTGATAGGTGGAGTTAATACTACTGCATCATCAGTGCCTGAAGCACGCACATTGGTTAATTGCTTACCCTTCATAACATTGACCACTAAGTCCTTATCACGAGAATGGATTCCTACGACCATACCTTCGTATATATCAGTGCTATGCTCAACAAAAAACTTGCCACTCTTTTGCAGATTAAATATTGCATAAGCTACCGCTTTTCCCTGGTTCATTGATATTAAAGAGCCGTTAGAGCGTTGACCAATTTTCCCTGTTTTTTGGGCACTATAACCATCAAAAGTTGAATACATCAAACCAGTACCGGTGGTCGCTGTTAGGAATTCTGTTCTAAAGCCTATAAGGCCACGTGATGGGATTATAAAGTCCAGTTTTACTCGTCCCTTACTATCTGGCATCATGTTTGTTAATTCAGCTTTCCTTTCTCCTAAGCGTTCCATAACCGTTCCCTGATGTTGGGATTCAACATCAACGGTTAGTTGTTCAAATGGCTCACAAACTACCCCATTAATTTCTTTTAGAATAACTTGAGGTCTTCCGACTGCTAGCTCAAACCCCTCTCTTCGCATAGTCTCAATTAAAACTGATAAATGCAATTCTCCCCTTCCAGATACCAAGAATTCTGATGGGTCACTTGTATTTTCAACCCTCAATGCTACGTTATATATAAGCTCTTTGTCTAGACGATCACGAATATTTCTTGAGGTGATATATTTTCCATCTTGACCAGCAAATGGTGAATCGTTAACTCTAAATGCCATTGAAACTGTAGGCTCATCAACTGATAATGGCGCTAAAGCTTCGACTGATTCTGGATCACACAGGGTGTCAGATATTGATACATTGTCAATACCAACAACCGCAACAATATCGCCAGCATGTGCACTACTAGTTTCAATTTTTTCTAGGCCATGGAAACCCATAAGTTGAGAAATCTTTACGTTCCTTTTGTTTCCGTTTTCATTTATCAGTACAGCTTGCATATTACGTTTAATGCTCCCTCTTGTTATACGACCAATACCAATCGCACCAACAAATGAAGAGTAATCTAGGGCTGTTATTTGCATCTGAAATGGGCCACTAACATCAACATCAGGCGCAAGAACTTTTTCTATTATTGTCTCGAACATGGGGGTCATATCTCCATCACGAACATCATCATCCAAAGATGCATATCCGTTAATAGCAGAGGCGTATATAACAGGGAAATCTAACTGCTCATCAGTTGCTCCTAGCTGGTCGAACAGGTCAAATACTTGGTCAATTACCCAGTCCGGTCTTGCGCTATCTCTGTCTATCTTGTTTATTACAACTATCGGGTTTAGGCCTTTGTCGAAAGCTTTTTTAGTAACAAAACGTGTCTGCGGCATTGGACCATCAACTGCATCTACTAATAATAGTACGCTGTCAACCATTGACAATACGCGCTCAACTTCACCACCAAAATCTGCATGACCAGGTGTATCGACAATATTAATACGGTAATCTTTCCATTTGATTGCTGTATTTTTTGAAGAAATTGTAATGCCACGCTCCTTCTCTAAATCATTCGAATCCATCATCCTGTCAGTAGACTCGAACCTTTCATCAAAAGTTTGAGACTGCTCAAGAAGTTTATCAACTAGCGTAGTCTTGCCATGATCAACATGGGCAATGATGGCAATATTCCTTAGCTTATCTATCATAATTATTTGGAGGAACAAAAAAAGCCATTATTATCCCGTAAAATGCCTGTTAGCATTACCAATTATTTACACTAACAGTTATGGCAAAAAAAGGTAGTTCTGGTCGCTGGATGAGCGAGCACATTAAAGACGAATATGTAAAAAAATCTCAAAAGGAGGGTTACCGATCAAGGGCTGTTTATAAGCTGTCTGAAGTAGTTAACAAAGACAATTTTATAAAGCCAGGAGATTTAGTTCTAGATTTAGGTGCTGCACCAGGGGGATGGAGTCAGCTTGCAGCTAAAATTGTTGGCAAGTCTGGTAAGGTTATTTCGAGCGATATATTGGATATAGAGCCGATAAATGGTGTTGAATTTCTGTGTGGTGATTTTACTACTGACTCTGTATATGAAGAACTATTGTTATTAACTAGAGGTAACAAGGTAGACGTGGTGCTTTCTGATATGGCCCCTAATATGAGTGGACAGCTATCAGTAGACATACCCAAATCAATGCACCTTTGCGAGCTTGCACTTGATATGGCAGTCAAAACAATCTCATCAAAAGGTTATTTCTTTGTCAAAGTGTTTCAAGGTGAAGGCTTTGATGTTTTTATTAATTCATGCCGAAACTTATTTGTTAATGTAACTATACGCAAACCAAAAGCCTCAAGACCAAGATCTAAAGAGGTATACCTTCTGGCACATGGATTAAAGCCTATTTCTTCAAAAAAATAACTAATATATATAATCCATGAATGTATTGCATATTGGCATGAAACTAGCTTTAAGTTTCTAGTATAAAATGACACCCTATGAATAACTATAGTGACATCCAAGAGCTACTAAAAGTAGATCTACAAAAAACTGATAAAGCTCTTATTAGCAGCCTAAGTTCAAATGTTGCTCTGATTAACACTATGAGTAACTATATTATTTCTGCTGGTGGTAAAAGAATTCGACCATTGCTACTATTACTAAGCGCTAGAGCTACAAAATATAACGGTGAACAGCACCATATCATGGCCGTTGTAATTGAACTTATCCATACAGCAACTCTTCTGCATGATGATATTGTAGATGAATCAAGAACCAGAAGGGGTCGTAATACAGCTAACGAAGTTTGGGGCAATGCAGCCTCAGTTCTAGTGGGAGATTTCCTATACTCTCGTGCCTTTGAATTAATGGTTGAAATAGATTCGATGAGCATCATGAAAATTATGTCCAAAGTAACCAATAACATTGCAGAGGGAGAGGTAATGCAATTATTAAATTGTCACAATCCAAAACTCTCTGAATCAGAATATTTTCAGGTAATTGAGAACAAGACCGCATGTCTATTTAAAGCCTCTACTCAGATAGGAGCAATTTTATCTGGGGCTGATAAGGCCTTCGAATCAGCCCTAAAGGATTACGGTTTGCACCTAGGTAATGCCTTTCAAATTGTTGACGATATACTCGACTTTGAGTCTGATGTAGAAACTATGGGAAAAGAAATTGGTGATGATTTATCTGAAGGCAAAACTACACTTCCGATGATATATGCGCTAAAACACACTTCAGGGAAAGAGCACGAGATTCTTGTTGGCGCTATTGAAAATAGAGACAATGTAGGCGTTGATAAAGTAATTAATATTCTTAAAAATACTGGGGCATTCGAATATGCAAGAGGAAAAGCAAAAGAATCTGCCGACTTAGCTAGAACAGCGATAAAGGATTTACCAGAATCTAACTACAAAAAAGCATTAATATTATTGTGCGACCTATCATTGAAAAGAGACTCTTGATTAGTTCTAATATCATTTATATATATGTGACTTACAAAAATGATATATAACAATACTTGCGCATAATATGCCACTAATTGAAACTCACTAAAAGGCAGTAATATATAATTGTTATGCTCTCTGACGATTTAAAAACACAAATCCGCCAATCCTATATATCTGCAAAGTCTGGCATGTCAGACTTCAAAGTTCGGCAAGCCCAAAACAAAATGATTGCTGAAATTTCTAAAACTTTGTCAGGTGATCATGTGGGCTATAACAATATACTATGTGTTGAAGCTCCCACTGGAACTGGCAAAACTATTGCCTACCTATTAAGCGCAATTCCAATTGCAGTAGCTGACAATAAAAAACTTGTAATATCAACTGCAAATATTGCTCTGCAGGAGCAATTAATAAAGAAAGACCTCCCAGAAGCACAACAATACTGTATATCCGACTTTGAATACATTTTGGTTAAGGGTAGGTCTAGATATTTATGTATTCGTAATCTAGTAAACTTAGTTGACAATGTTGCGACTGAAAATCCATTATTTGAAAATTTAATATTGTGGAATGAGGCCCCAGAAAAATTTCAACTTCAAAAGTTAAATGAAATGCTTGACGACTACTCTTCTAAAAAATGGAATGGTGAGATTGATAATTTAACTAAAGCTCCAGACCAAAGTTTGTGGCAAAAGGTAGCATGTAATCGCTTTACATGCACTGCAAAGAGTTGCGAATTCTATAAAGACTGTTGCTTCTTTATGGCCAGAAAAAAAATTGCAAAGGCTGAAGTTATCATTGCCAATCATGATTTAGTTCTTGCAGACCTTTCTACTGGTAACACTGTACTACCGAATGTTGAGGATACAATTTTTGTAATTGATGAGGCACATCACTTAAACCAAAAAGCTCTCTCCCAATTCTCACAATCAACTACAACAGAAAACATTAAGTCTGTTATCCGAAAAACTCAAAGCGTTAGCGAACAGGTTAGTAAGATTACAAAGAAAAATATACCAAAAAGTGAAATAAAGAAAATAGATTCTTATATAGATGAATTAATTGACGCTCTGAGTAAGTATGAATATGAAGAAAGCATTTATATATTTGAAAAAGGGGTTGTCGATAAGAAAATCACTCCTGTGTGCTTTAATATTAAGAATGTATTTAGCTCTGTGATTAATAAATTTGAAACATTAAAGAATGGCTGGATTGAACATCAAAAAATTAAAATTGTCGATAAATCGATTAGAGATCAAATCGGGAATGCTTTGGGTGAATGCGAGCAGCAATTAAGCTCAATCCTTATTTTGCTTGATTCTTTTTTAACTAAAGATGAAAAAGACAAAATGCCGAACTCTAGATGGATAGAAGAATCTAAATTAACAAATAAAAAAAATAACTACTCTTTATGTAGCGCAAAAACAGACATATCATCTAAATTATATAGTTTGATATGGTCAAAGGCCCCTGGTGTTGTTCTAACTTCAGCCACTCTTACCTCGCTAGGCAGTTTCGACAGATTTAATCAGCAATTAGGATTAAAGTATGATGAGAATATATATCTACGGCTACCGTCTCCATTTAACCTAGAAAGGATTGATTTTATTGTTGCCAAACTAGAGCATAGCCCTACGCAGACTTATAATCATACTAATGAAATTGCCTCTGAACTTATAAAGCGTATCAACCCTAAAGAAGCTACATTGGTATTGTTCGCCTCAAACAAACAAATGCAAAATGTTGCTGACCTGATACATGAAGAGCTTGAATGTGAATTACTTGTGCAAGGCGAATTTTCAAAAAAAAATATACTAGAAAAACACATCACGCTTTGTAATAAAAATAAAGGTAGCGTTATTTTTGGACTAGATAGTTTTGCAGAGGGTGTCGACCTTAAGGGCAAACTATTAAGTCATGTAATAATTGCAAAACTACGTTTTAGTGTGCCAACATCTCCCATAGAAAAGACCACTCAAGAGTTTCTTAAATTAAAAAACAGAAACCCTTTTATGGAAATATCTTTACCTGATGCATCACTGAGACTGGTTCAGGCGTGCGGGAGGCTAATCCGTACAGAAACAGATATTGGTAAAATAACAATTTTTGATAATCGCCTGAATACAAAGTTTTACGGGAAAAAAATTCTAAACACCCTGCCAGGATATAATGTAATTATTGAAAAATAGTGTGACTAGTATCGATTATATTTCTTATAATGCAGACCTTATATAAAGGCAGATAGGAACATTTATGTGAGTTTTTACCTGATTATCGGCAATTCTTCGTTAGCCCTAATACTTAGCCATTCAGGCCCATCTTCAGTTATAACAATATTTTCTTCATGAACCATCTCTTTGCCAGGTAAGTACATCATGCCTGGCTCCAAGGTTAATACTACTCCAGGCTTAAGAATAGTATTGTCATTTGCAGTATTTGATGGCCATTCAGTCAACTGCAAACCTAAGCCATGACCTAGTCTACCTACCGTAGAACCTATAGCTCCTCCATCTTGCAAAACAGTATTCATTGCATTAAATACATCTGAAGTTGTATTTCCTACCTGACACTCTGTAAAACCTTTTTCGGTAGCCTTAAAGATAGTTTGGTATGCTTTTTTTGCCATATCTGTTGCACTACCGAAAGCATAGTTACGGTCAAAATCACAATAATAACTATCGAAAACTGAACCCGTATCTATAATAAATATATCACCCTCCTCAATCAGTTTATCAGTAGGGCCCATAATAATCGAGCCGTATCCACCCCTCCCTGAACCTGAAACCAGGTAAGGTGAATCGTCAACGCCAAGGGCTAGCAAATATTGTTTAAAAAGTTGGCAATTATGTCTCTCGCTAAGACCTACTTTTAACATTCCCTCTAAGTCAATAAAGCCCTTAGAAGTGATCTGACATACATGACGAATCTTATCAACCTCAGCAGCAGACTTAGTATAGCGAACCTCCCTAAGAATCAAATTAGCGTCCTTTATTTCTATACTAGGTATATTATTTTTCAGTTCTTCGTAATCACTTTGTGGCATCCTAATAGTGCTTTCTTGCCCCAAGGATACACCCATACATTTATAATTCTTTGCGAATAATTTTATAGAATCAGTTAATAGAGATATTCCATCGTCTTTAGGGTTAGGCGACATCCATGTTTTTATATCATCAATCCAAGTCTCTCTCATTCCTGACTCCCCAATAACAGGAATAATTGCTCTTGGTTTCCCTTTAGATGGTATTAAAACAAACCATGGCCTAGTAGGACTTTGAAAAAATTGTGTTTTGAATCCAGTGTAATACTCAATATCGACTTGAGTAGTTAATAAAATTACATCCATTGCAGATTCAAACATAAGGCGTTGTATATTTTCTAGCCTAGACTCATACTCTATTGTTTCAAAACCTCTTTTTGGTATGTTTATCATGTTAATTATTTGCTGAATCTATAATATCTTGTGATGATTTTCCAACAGCTACTGTGTAGGCCTCTTCGTCTGTATCTCCCTCAGTACCAAAACACAATATACGTGAATTACTGTCTATATTTAACTCTTCTCGGAGTGAGTCATTTTTTGCTGCCAACAAAAAACCAGACAAGCCTGCTACTGCAGACTCTCCAGATATTATTGGTATAGAGTTAGACGCTAATAATTGCATAGTGGGGGCAACGCATAAATCATCTATAACCATAAAATGATTAACTCTATTCTTTAATATTTCCCAAGCTAACAAAGATACCTCGCCGCATGCCAGTCCAGCCATTACTGTCTCCAAATCGCCTTCAATTATTGTTGGAATGCCGCTCTTTGCGCTCTGAAATAGACAGTCTGCATTAGACGGCTCAACTACTACAAAAATAGGTGTATTTATATGGTCATATTCTATGAAATATGATACTACAGCAGCTGCTAATCCGCCCACACCTCCTTGTAAGAACACATGTGTAGGAAACTTATTTATTTGGTTAATAGCTTCATCGACCATAATTGTGTAGCCCTGCATTACGCTTTTTGGTATTTCTGTATAGCCCTCATATGATGTATCTGAAACAACGAAGTAATTGTTATCCGCTGAAACTTTTGCTGCAATATGAACAGAGTCATCATAATTTCCATCAATACGATGAACATTTGCTCCGAACTTTGCAATTGCTTTTTCTCTAGCGATACTGACATTTTTATGAATATATATTTCACAACCACAACCAAACATTTTTGATCCCCATGCCACTGAGCGGCCATGGTTTCCATCGGTAGCACAACATACCGTAATTTTGGCTGTAATGCCTGCATATCTTCCAGATATTAGGTCATCTGAGTTTGCATCAATTTCATTTTTTTTCAGCTCTTCTATTAATAATTTTGATACAGCATAGGCGCCACCAAGAGCCTTAAAACTCTTTAAAGAAAAGCGCGAATATTCGTCTTTGTATAGTATTTCCTCGACATTGTTATAAATGGCGATATCTTTCAAAGAATGTAGTGTGGTTGGTTTATATCCATCCCACGATTCAATCTCTATTTTAGCTTTGTTAAAATTATCAAGACTTAGTATATCTTGGTTGCTGTACTCGCCAACCTTAATATTATCCTTGTTGGAAAAGCATTCTACAGTGGCTGATAATTTGGAAAAATTAGAAATAACTTCCATAGCAGTATTGGTATTTAATTAGCTAAAATTGTTGGCATTGTAACTGTTAATTTAATGGAACAGAATTTATTTATTAGTACTATTAATAACGCCAAAAAGATTTATGAAATAGAGCAATAAGTGTTAAAACCTCTAGACGTCCGATAAGCATTGATATGCTTAGAATCCATTTAGCTGTATCGCTTACAGAGGAATAATTTTCTGCCACACTGCCAAGTCCAGGGCCTAGATTGTTCATGCTGGCTGCTGTTGAAGAGAAGGCGCTTACTTGGTCCATCCCAGTTAACATTAGAAGGGTTAGTATCAAAACAAAGGATATTATGTATAAAGAAAAAAAACCCAAAACTGACGTTAAAGTTCTTTCTGCAAGATTGGAGTGATTTAACTTAACGTTTACTTGGGCATTAGGGTGAATATATTTCTTTATCTCTCTTATTCCAAGTCGAAACATGACTAGTACTCTTACAACTTTAATGCCTCCTCCAGTAGAGCCAACACAGGCTCCAACAAAGCTCATTATAATCAGTATAGTTGGTATAACTGGCACCCAACTACTAAACTTTTGCGAAGCAAACCCAGTAGTGGTTGCAATTGAAATTGCCTGAAACGCTCCATGCCTAATTGATTCTAAATAGCTATCGTATTGATTGTTAGCTATGAGTAATAAAACCACAATAATAATTACTGCTGTAATAATTGCTGCGTAAGCTTTAAATTCAGAATCTTTCCAGTAATGATTTATCGAGAGATTACTCCAAGCTACAAAATGAAGTGAAAAATTAACGCCAGCAAGTAACATAAATATCATTGCCACAATTTCGATTTGGCAGGAATTAAAATAGCCAATAGATTCATTGTGAGTTGAGAAGCCTCCAATTGCTACAGTTGAAAAACTATGCCCAATAGCGTCAAATATATCCATTCCAGCAAGCATATAAGATAATGCACAAACTATCGTTAATCCGATATAAATCTTCCAAAGCATTAAGGCTGTCTGTCTTAATTTTGGAGTTAGCCTGTCTTTTGAAATTCCACTAGACTCTGCATGATATAGCTCTACGCCACCTACCCCTAGGAGGGGCAATATTGCAACCGCTAAGACAATAATTCCCATCCCTCCAAGCCACTGAAGTTGTTGCCTATAGTACAAAATTGATTTTGGAAGCTGGTCAAGATTATCTATTACAGTTGCACCTGTAGTAGTTAATCCAGACATTGACTCAAAGAAGGCAGATGAGAATGAAAGATATCCAATAGAATCTGTAAGTAGAAATGGTGTAGTCGCAAATAAAGACAGAACTAGCCAGAAACAAACAACTATTAGTACCCCCTCTCTTATTTTAAAATCCTTTCTTGATTGTCTGTATGGAAACCAAAATATTAGACCTCCTACAAAGGTAAAAACAAAAGCCGTAATAAATGTCGCGATTTCGCCATCATTTTGGATATAACTAACCAGTATTGGTGGTAGCTGAGTAAAACTAAAAATCATTAGCAATAGACCAATGGTTTTAGAGACAATACTTAATTGCATAATCTATATACCTTTTATAGTAAAGTTCATTTACAAAGCCTATTCATTGTCGCTAAAAATAGATTCTACCTGGTGAATTTTACTAACATCTGTCAGCATTAACAAAACATGGTCGTTCTCTTCTATTAATAATTTTTTTGAGCCCATTAATAGCTCCTGATCTCTTATAACAGCTGCAACCACTACCCCTGATGGTAGATTTAAGTCTTTAATACGGCGACCAATAACTTGTGATGTGTGCTCATCTCCATGCACTACAATTTCAATAGCCTCTGCTTTTCCGTGCTGAAGACAATGAACCTTCATAGTATCGCCTTTTCGAATGTGTGACAAAATTCCACTAGCAGTTATCTGGTCAGGGGAGACTGTCATATCAATCTCTTCACTTTGCTCCGAAAGTAATGCATAGACATCCCTTTTAACTAAAGAAATGGTTTTATGTGCACCTAAACGCTTAGCAAGGATAGACACTATAACATTAACTTCATCAGAATCGGTTAGTGCCAAAAAGAGATCAGTTTCTTCAATGCCTTCGTCTATAAGTAGAGTCTCGTCAGATGCATTGCCGTGTAAAACCAAGGCATTATCTAGTTTCTCCTCCAGCTCAATTGCGCACTGTTCATTTAGTTCAATAACTCTTATATTATGACTACTTTCGAGTGACTGCGCTAAACTAGCCCCTATCGTTCCGCCTCCAGCAATCATGATGTTTTTATAAGATCTGTCTGCCCTCCTAAACTCTTTAAGCAGGCTAGGGATATGATCTCTTCTAGTAATAAAATATACGTGGTCGCCCTCACGAATAACAGTATCACTAGTACACAATAAAGCTCTTCCATTTCTGTAAAGGCTTATAATCCTCATAGGAGTATCGGGTAGGTGCTGATGGAGCTCTTTTACTGGTCTATTAACAATGGGAGTGCCTCTGAAGGCGCGAGTTTCAACTAACTGCACCAATCCATTTTCAAAATCAAACACCTGTAAAGCTCCAGGCTCTTCTACGATACCTTTAATGTATTCAGTGATTAGTATTTCTGGAGTTATAAGGAAGTCAATTGGTACAGCTTCCTTTGAAAATAACTCAGGCCTGTGTAGGTATTCAGCTGTTCTTATTCTGGCAATTTTTTTATCTACATTGTAAAGAGTGAAAGCCATTCTGCAGGCAACCATATTACTTTCATCTGACTTCATTACTGCTATAACCATATCCATTTTCTTAATGCCGGCCTTCTCTAGTACGCTAGGATATGCACCATGTCCTACAACTGTTTTAATGTCCAAATGTCTTTGTAAGGGTGATAAATTGTCTTCCTTTTGGTCTACAATAGTTACGGCGTTATCGTTATCAGAACATAGATATTTTGCAAGTGTTGAGCCGACCTGGCCAGCGCCAAGAATTAATATTTTCATTTTCTGTCAATCCCCAAGTCTTTTAACTTTCTGTATAGAGTTGTCCTTTCTAGGCCAGCTAGTTCAGCAACCTTGGCAATGTTGTGGTCATTTTCTTCAAGGTGATGATTAAAGTATTGTCTTTCAAAAATATTTCTAGCAGTTTTTAGTGGAACATCAAAGTTAATACCGCTAATCACCTGCTCCATACTTATAATGTTTTGTTTATTTAATAGTTTGCGAACCAGTGGAAGTAAATCGTGCAATGGTTTTTGTAAAAAGTCTATGGCTCCCATCTGAATTGCTCTTACAACATCTTTATGTTCTGCGTGACCAGACATCATAACAATTGGAGTCGTAAATCCAGAGTCTGTCCATTCTTCTAGTAAAGACATGCCATCCTGTCCAGGCATCCAAACATCCATCATAACTAAATCAAAGTTTTGGCTATCGATAGCAGCTTTGGCTTCCTTTGCGCTATGAGCCAGAATTACATAATAATTCACATCCTCCAATATATCTCTCATTGCAGCGGAGTTGTTGTGGTCATCTTCAACTATTAATATTTTTCCTATAAAAGTTAAATCATCCATACTCGCTCCTATTTAGTTTGATAAATTTAATCACACTTAAACTCGATAACTATCAGTGCCCCATTCGGCTTGACATTTTTTGCTTTTATAGTGGCTCCATGTTGCTGAATAATATTTTGTACAATTGCCATTCCCAGTCCAGTTCCTTCTTGTTTAGTAGTAACATATGGCTCAAAAACTTTTTTAACAACGCCCTTAGCAAAACCTACGCCATCATCCTGAACACTTAGACGTACTATTTTCTTTGAATTAAAATATTCAGTAGTTATATTAATCTCAATATGACCACTATCTTTAACTGATTCACAAGAATTTTTTATTAGATTAATTATAACCCTATCAATACTGTTTGAATCAATAAGTATATTGGGAATTTCATTTGAAAGGTGCAAATTAATCTTGGCGTCGCTAATAACGTCATATAGCGAAACAGACCTTTTTATTACTTCATTTAAATCTGTTAATTTAGCGCTAATTTCAGGTGAGTTTGCATACTCCGCGAATGAACTAACCATAGCATCCATAGATCTTACCTGCTCAATAATGGTATTGGTTGTTTTGTCTACAACCTCCAGATCTTTGTTTTTTAATGAATCCAAGAACCTATTTCTTAAGCGCTGTGCGGATAGCAAGATTGGAGTCAGCGGATTTTTTATCTCGTGAGCCATACGGACTGCTACCTCGCCCCAAGCAGCTGATTTCTGAGCTTTGTGTAGTTCTGATATATCATCAATAACAATAACATAACCCAATATGCCACTAGAAGCCTTTAGAATAGTGCCCTGACAAGTCAACAATACGGACTTGTTTGGTAATGCTATTTCTATCTCCTCGTTCCAGTCATTTAATTTTTGTCTAAACTTATAGTCGGTAAGCTCAAATAAAGACTGAAGATAAGGGTGTTGACTGACTATATCTTTACAATCTAGGCCAATATATTCATCACTATTATTTATTGAAAGCATCTTTTCAATTATTGGATTTATTAGCTGAATTTTTTTATTCTTATCTAGCCCAATAACGCCATATGAATATTTCAAAACGGTTTCCAGATAAACGTTATGAGTATCTAAACCCTCCCTTGATGATTTTATTCTTCTAGACATTTCATTGAAATGCTCAATAAGCCCACTAACATCACTAGTATGTTTGTAATTATCAACAACAACATCGTAGTTACCCTTTGAAATTTCTCTAGTTGCTCTAGATAGGCTATTTAATGGCCTCATTAAATCCTCAATCATCTTAAATACTACTAAAAGTGCACTTATAACAGTTAGCAAAACGGTAGAAGAAAAATCAATCATAAAGCGCTTTTGAATAATGCTAGAGTTGACTGTTATTTTTCCGCTTTTCTTGGCTGCATCCCTAAAATCTTTAAATCTGGCTGATAGGTAATCTTTTTTATATTTAGTAGTTATCACAAAATCTTTGTCTTTGGGTTGGTAACTATATTCATTATTACCGCAAATAGTTTCTCGCTTTTTAGCGATAAATCCAAGGTTAGTATTTATATTATTAATTGCAATACTACAAGCAAATCCATTCTCAAGTAACTCTTTGGACTTGTTTAGCTTATCTTCAGCTAAGATTAATAATTCAGCAATACTCTTAGTTTGTTTTATATAATAATTTTTAGTCAAATCTTGTGTATTGTTGTACAAATAATCAACCTCGACTGCCACAATTTCATTAAATTTATCAGATTGTACTTCTAGGCTATTAACATTGTCCTGAATTGAGCCAAATGAGAAAAAGTAAAACGACATAACTGGCACTAATACTAGAACAGGGATGATTTTCAAAAAAGACCACGTAAACCTATAGCCAATCATTTCTAAATCAGCCCTTCTTTTTAATTTTGTAAGATTAAGTACAATATAAAAAGCCCCTGCTATACTCATAACAATATTAAATCCAACCAGCAACAAATACCATCTTTGAGAAATATATAGATAAACCTTATCTAGCGCACTTGAGTTTTCAGGGGGCGTGATTGGCATGGACATGTTTTTTAATACATTGGGCTCTATACCTATATAAAACATGCCAGAAAAAGAAATGGCAAAAACCACTATCCAGAACCAAATAGGTGGGGATTTAATTCGCTTAAAATATTGATTAAGTAGCATTGATTGCGCTTTGTTTATTTAAACTTGAGCTGATTATCTCATAAATAAATATTAAATTATGCAAGTTATAGTTAATGTTAAATTACTGCAATTAACCCATCTACATTTAGCCGAACAGCGACGATTTATAATTAAATATACTCTTAGATATAAGAAAACACAAAACAAAACTGGAAAACCTGTATGTGTAAAATATAAAACATATCAAATTTATCTGTCAAAACAGTAATTGATGTATTTATGTAGAATTATTTTAAATAGTATTTAATAATTAAATTCAAATTGAAAATCAACTTTTGTACCTTTAAATCTGTACTAACAAATAGTAAAAAATGAATATTATAAAAAGTGATGCTGGTCTTGCTGATTTTGTTGAATCAATAAAGCACGAAAAAGAGTTAGCAATTGATACTGAATTCAAAAGAACAAGCACCTACAGTCCAATACTTTGCTTAATACAGATAGCCACTAAATCTAAAGCAGCTTGTATTGACGCTATCTCTATTAAAAACCTTGTTCCTTTATTTGAGAAGCTATACCAAGATGACACTTTGTGGATTGTTCATTCTGCAAGACAGGATATTGAGGCTCTTTATTGTCTCTCAAATAAAATTCCAAAACAGTTATTTGATACACAAATAGCTGCAAGTTTACTAAACTTCCCTATTCAAATTTCCTACCAGGAACTAACCGCAGAACTCTTAGATGTTCATCTTGAAAAAGCCTACACAAGATTAGATTGGACTACTAGGCCCTTACCTATAAAGGCTATAGAGTACGCCCTTGATGACGTAATATATCTGATAAAAAATTATTACAAGCTTAATGACAAACTTGCAATTGAAAATAAAGTTGAATGGGTAAAAGAAGACTCTAAAGAGTTATTGAACTCCTCTTTATATGAAATGCCAATAGACCAAGCATGGAAAAAAGTTAAAGGTATTTTCAGATTACCTAAACAGGCCCAAAATAAAGTTGCAGCACTATCAGCGTTTAGAGAGCATAAAGCAAAAAACAAGAACAAACCAAGGAAGTGGATTCTGTCTGATGATCAATTAATTAGGTGTGCCTTAGGTAAAGAAAAACTAAGCCAAAATAACGAAAAACAATTCAAAAGTTTTATAACAAATCACCCTGAAATAAACAATGTTATTATTCCAGTAAAGCAAAGTAACCCCCCAACAGAAATAGAGAAACAACAGAAAATTCAACTACAAAAACTAATAAAGCAAAAAGCAACCAAGTATAATTTACCGCTAGAAGTAATCGCTACAAACAAATCATTATTGAACTATATTCGTGGCGACAATTCGGTCTCTTTTTGCAAAGGATGGAGATATAAACTATTAAAAAAGGAACTAGAATGCTAAACAGCTTGAAACCAGTTAGTGCTGGAAATATACCTGAAGAGGTTAATGTAATTATAGAAATACCGGCTCACTCTTCCCCGGTAAAGTATGAAATTGACAAGGAAACCGGAGCTATGTTCGTTGATAGGTTTATATCAACACCTATGTTCTACCCTTGCAATTATGGTTTTGTCCCCGAAACATTGGCGGACGATGGCGACCCTGCTGATGTTTTAGTTATCACCCCTTATCCACTAATTCATGACAGCGTAATAACTGCAAGGCCTATTGGTATTTTGCGTATGACAGATGAGGCTGGCAAAGATTCTAAGATTTTAGCGGTTCCAACTGATGAATTATGCAGGTCATATCATCATATTAAATCTATCGACGATATCGGTGTCACTCTAAAGGACCAGATTGAGCATTTCTTTACTTACTATAAAGACCTAGATGAGGGGAAATGGGTAAAAATCGATGGATGGGGGAATGCACAAGAAGCAAAACAAGATTTGATGGATTCATTTAAAGCTTATCACAAAAAATAATTTCAAAATAATTGCAGGAAAGTATAAAGGGAGGAAATGTAGCTTCCCTAATATTGATACTTTAAGGCCAACCCCTGGTAAAGTTCGAGAAACCTTGTTCAATTGGATTGCATTTGAATGCTTGAATAAAAATTACCTTGACCTTTTTGCTGGAAGCGGCTCTTTGAGTCTGGAGGCTCTGTCACGCGGAGCAAATAAAGTAATTAGTATAGAAAAAAATTACGACGCGTTTAAAAGTTTGCAAAAAAATATTAAACTTTTTGAATCTAATAATATAGAAATGATTAATGAAGATGCACTCAATTTTTTATCTTCTAAAAGCGACACTTGCTTCGACTTTGTGTTCTTAGACCCACCGTTTCATCATAACATCATTCCAAAAGCATTAAAACTACTTTCTGATGGGAGATATATTGATTCTGGAAGTAAAATATACATAGAATCTGAATACAAAATGTTGGCAGATGAAATATCACATACCTTCTCAAAAGAGATTAGCATAATTAAACAAAAAAAATCTGGGCAGGTCAACTACTGTCTAATTGAACTACTTTAGATACAGTATAATAAATAGATTAATTCATCCTCATAAATAAGCACCTTTCTATGAACAATATTGCAATATACCCGGGCTCTTTTGATCCTATTACTAACGGCCATATCGATTTAGTCCGTCGCGCAAGCAAGATATTTGACAAAGTTATTGTTGGTATAACACAGAATATTAGTAAACCATCGTTCTTAGGCATAGATGATAGGATTATGTCTGCAACTATCGCTCTTCAAGAGATCAAAAATATTGAAGTATTAAAATTTGATAAGCTTCTGGTTGATTTTGCTAATGAGCATAACGCTAGCGTAATTCTACGTGGCTTAAGGGCTGTTTCTGACTTTGAGTATGAGTTCCAGTTATCTGGAATGAATAAACATCTTAATAATAATATTGAAACACTTTTCATGACCCCTGCTGAACAGTACGCTAACATTTCTTCATCACTGGTAAGAGAAATACTACTTCTTGGTGGAGATATAAGTACATTTGTGCCTAATTCAGTGGAAGATTTATTGAAAAATTCAATATAACACCCCTTAATTAATATCGTCAAGGTAGTGTTATCACTATTTGCAAATTAATCCTTGAAAAATAATTGTGCGACCCTATATAAGGGTTATACGAAAAAACAAGGAGTATAAGCAAAATGGCTAAAATTATCGGTATCGATTTAGGTACAACCAACTCTTGTGTGGCTATCATGGATGGCGGTGCAGTTAAAATTATTGAAAACTCTGAAGGCGATCGAACTACTCCTTCAATTATTGCATATCCAAAAGACTCAGATGAAGTCTTAGTTGGTCAGCCTGCTAAAAGGCAAGCAGTTACAAATCCAGAGAACACTCTGTTCGCAATCAAGCGTTTGATTGGTCGACGCTTTGAAGAAGAGGCTGTACAAAAAGATATTGATCTGGTTCCGTACAAAATTGTAAAGGCAGACAATGGCGATGCATGGGTTGGAGTTAATGGCAAAAAAATGGCTGCTCCTGAAATATCGGCTAAGGTTATCCAAAAAATGAAAAAGACAGCTGAAGATTATCTCGGCGAAGAAATAACTGAAGCTGTAATCACTGTTCCTGCTTACTTTAATGACTCTCAACGTCAGGCAACCAAAGATGCAGGAAAGATTGCCGGTTTAAATGTACGACGGATAATTAACGAACCTACGGCTGCATCACTTGCTTATGGTATGGATAAAAAGAAAGATGAAAAAATTGCTGTCTTTGACTTAGGCGGTGGTACGTTTGATATTTCAATCCTAGAACTGGGTGATGGTGTTTTTGAAGTAAAATCAACCAACGGTGATACACACTTGGGTGGTGATGATTTTGATCAAAAAGTCATTAATTGGATTGCGGATGAATTCAATAAAAGTGATGGTATTGACTTGCGTAAAGATCCCATGGCC
>JASLYC010000017.1 GCA_030739975.1 Gammaproteobacteria bacterium | reverse complement strand
TCTGACAGCTTTCACATTAACCGCGACCATATGCTAGGGATTGCAATTTCTAAACTTGGCAAAGTTAGCAAGACACCAAAAAAAGGCACTTTAAAGTTAACCGGAAAAGACCATTTTGAGGAAATGAAGTTTTGGCTAGAGAAAAACTTAAGCAAGGGTTTTTTAACAAAACACGACAAGACAGTTGGCACAGAAATTGCTAGAATAGTAACTGGTGGAGAGTGTGCAGAAGGTACCTTAATAACTGAGCAGGAACTTTTTGATGCAGAGAGAGAGTCTTTTTTGCGTCTTGCTAAGTCTCCACAGACTCAAGCCCGCATTGTTAGTATGCTCGACCTAGGGCAAACCACAAGGAACTAAATTTATGGAAAAGAATAACGCAAATTTTGTTCCACTCACCCCGATATCTTTTCTTCATAGGTCTGCAGATATATATGGTCAAAGAGATGCACTAATATATGAAGATAAAGTGCTTACATGGTCAGAGCTAAGAGATCGCTGTGTAATGATGGCGGAAGGGCTTAAAAGTTTAGGCGTTGATAGTGGTGATACTGTTGCCATAATGGCGTTTAACACCCCAGAGATGTATGAATCACATTTCTCTATTCCAATGGCAGGGGCGATATTGAATACTATTAACACTAGACTCGACGCTGAAACTGTTGCATATATTTTGGATGATGGCAACGCCAAAGTATTCATTGTTGATGCTGAACTAGCTGGGGTAGCGCAGGATGCTTTAAATAGTTCTACAAATAAACCACAAGTAGTTCTTATAAATGACCCAAACTATAAAAGCAAAGCACAAACTAATTTAAACACGATTGACTACGAGGGTTTGTTATTAAAAGGCAAACCTGGATTTGAGTGGTCAAGCCCTGAGGACGAATGGAGCCCAATATCACTCAACTATACTTCTGGCACAACAGGAAAACCCAAAGGTGTAGTCTATCATCATCGTGGCTCATATTTGATGAGCATGGGTACAGTTATTGGTTGGCAATTACCGAACCATCCAAAGTATTTATACACGGTACCAATGTTTCATTGTAATGGATGGGGTCACGCCTGGACCATGGCGGCAGTAGCTGGAACTGTTGTCTGTTTGAGGGCATTTTTACCTGAAAAAGTGTTCAACTTAATAGAACAACACGAAGTAACTCATTTCGGCGGAGCCCCTATAATGCTCAATATGTTGTCTAATGCTCCTGACGATATTAAGAAGTCTTTCAGTCGAACTGTTAATGTTATGACAGCTGGAGCCCCGCCACCAGCTAAGGTATTAGAAAATATGATGTCAATGGGCTTTGATATTATGCATGTTTATGGTCTAACCGAAACTTACGGGCACATACTTCAAGCAGCTCCGCAACAAGAATGGCAACATATGTCGAGTGATAAACAGGCACAACTAAGGTCTAGGCAAGGAGTAAGGTTCCCAATAACTGAAGATGTGGGTGTTATTGATCAAGATAGTGGCTCTCTGGTTCCTTTTGATGGAAAAACTATAGGTGAGATAGTTATTCGTGGCAATACTTGCATGATGGGTTACCTAAATAATCCTAAAGCAACTTCTGAGGCTTTTTCTGGTGGTTGGTTCCATAGTGGCGATTTAGCGGTTGTCCATGCTGATGGATATATACAAATTAAAGACCGATTAAAAGACATTATTATTTCTGGTGGAGAAAACATTTCATCGGTAGAAATTGAGAGTGTTTTGTATGAGCACCCTGATGTTGGTGAGGCTGCAGTAGTTGCAATGCCTGACGAACTTTGGGGAGAAGTTCCGTGCGCATTTGTCGAACTTAAAGCTGGGTCATCGATTACAGAAGGTGCTTTGATTGAATTTTGTAAAGATAACATGGCCAAATTCAAAAGACCAAAAAAGGTAGTGTTCGGTCCACTACCTAAGACAGCTACTGGCAAGATTCAGAAGCACGCTCTACGCAAAAAAAAATTAAATAAATAAATTAAGTATATGTATACAGCACCAATCAATGAAATGCAATTTCTATTAAATGAAGTTCTATTGAAAGATAACGAAATATCTGAAATAATACCTACACTTTTAGAGGCTGCAAACAAACTCGCAAGAGAAGAGTTGGAGCCTATTAATAATAATGGTGATGAGCATGGTACTTCCATTAACCAGGATGGAAATGTTAAAGCGCCCTTGGGTTTTAAGGAAGCATACCAAAAATATATCGATGGTTATTGGGGCTCATTACAGTTCGACTCTAAGTATGGCGGTCAGGAATTACCTTTCGTTGTTGCAATAAGTACTCAAGAAATGTGGCATGCTGCAAATATGTCATGGGGCCTATGTCCACTACTCACGCAGGGGGCCATTGAGGCTATAGAATATGGAGCAAATGAGGAGCTAAAAAGTGCCTATCTACCAAACCTAATTAGTGGTAAATGGGCTGGAACAATGAACCTTACAGAGCCAGATGCTGGTTCTGACTTGGGCGCACTTAAAACTAAAGCTTTACCCAAAAACGACCACTATCTTATCAAAGGTCAAAAAATATTTGTTACATGGGGTGAACACGATATGACTGAAAATATTGTTCACCTTGTTCTAGCTAGACTGCCCAATGCTCCAGAAGGTGTTAAAGGTATCTCCCTTTTTTTGGTGCCAAAAATTTTGATAGATAGCGACGGAAATCTGACTGAAAAGAATGACTGCAGAGCTATTTCAGTTGAAAAGAAAATAGGAATACATGGATCTCCGACTTGCGTTATTAGTTACGGAGAAAAATCTGGCGCTATAGGTTATCTAATCGGAAAAGAAAATAAGGGTCTAGAGTGCATGTTTGAAATGATGAATAATGCCAGACTTGCGGTTGGACTGCAGGGGGTTTCTATAGCTGACTATTCTTACCAAAAAGCCCTATCATACTGTAATGATAGGGTGCAAGGTATTGCGCCTGGCTATAATGAAACGGGACCAATTATCAGACACCCAGACGTTAAACGCATGATTAGACTAATGCAAGTATTGACCGACGGTGCGAGATCTTTAACCTATTACGCTTGCGCGGAATTAGACC
>JASLYC010000016.1 GCA_030739975.1 Gammaproteobacteria bacterium | reverse complement strand
CCAGAAATATTTAGTGTGGGCGACGTATCAAGAACCGTTATGGAACATATTGGCACAATAATTTATAAAGAAGAAGAGGACTCATTTGCACTTCTTACCATGCGTTCTTTTGGTAAATCAATGATGCACGCACTAGAGGTTTCGGCTAAAAATACAATTTAGCTAACACTTAATTAGCTGTCTGAATCTATAGGCTCTGGTGCTAGCACTTGTCTATTTCCGGCACTATTCATTGTACTAACAACACCGCTAGCTTCCATATCTTCAATAATTCTGGCTGCACGATTATAGCCAATACGCATGCGTCTTTGTAGGCTCGAAATAGATGCCCTCCTACTTGTTGTTACAATTTGTACTGCCTCATCATATAAAGGATCAAGCTCACCAGTTCTAGTGGAACCACTATCTCCAGTGTTGGAAGTATCTTCAGATTGAGCGTTTAGAATCCCATCTAAATAGTTTGGCTCTGAGTTTTCTCTAAGGAAGTCAACAACGCGCAATATTTCATCATCATCAACAAATGGACCGTGAATTCTAGTTAGGTGTGAAATACCTGGGGTCATATAAAGCATATCTCCCATACCCAGTAACTGTTCTGCACCACCTTGGTCCAGTATAGTGCGAGAATCTACCTTACTAGAAACCTTAAATGCTATTCGTGTTGGGATATTAGATTTTATAAGCCCAGTAATTACATCAACGCTTGGTCTTTGGGTAGATATTATTAAGTGAATCCCGGCTGCACGAGCCTTTTGCGCTAAACGAACAATTAGTGCTTCAACGCGTTTAGCTTTTGCGCGATCATCTTGTGCCAGTGCTCCAAGCATATCAGCATACTCATCAATTACTAACATAATCTGAGGTAACGCTTCAAGTTCTGTAGCTGTTTCGCCTTCTGCTGCAGTTTTTGGGTTAAAGGATGGGTCAAGTAAAGGCTTATTTTTAGCCTTGGCCTTGCCAAGTTTGGCATTAAATCCGTCAATATTGCGAACACTAAACTTTGCTAGCAAGGAGTAGCGACGTTCCATCTCGTTAACACACCACCAAAGAGCGCTTGCTGCTTCATTCATATCAGTAATAACAGGAGTTAATAGATGAGGAATGCCTTCGTAGCATGCTAATTCAACAATTTTAGGGTCGATCATTATTATACGAACCTGGTCCGATCTAGCTTTAAATAGGATACTCAGAATAACTGCATTTATGCCTACTGATTTCCCCATACCTGTTGCACCAGCAACTAGAAGGTGAGGCATCTTAGCAAGATTGCCTATAACCGGATAACCGTTAATGTCTTTACCTAAAGCCATAGTGAGAGTTGAGTCAGATTTAATAAAATCTTCAGTGGATAGGATTTCTTTTAGGTTAATTAATTCACGACTGGCATTTGGTATTTCAAGCCCAATAACAGGCTTTCCTGGTATCACATCAACAATACGAACACTCTCTACTAATAGCGCTCGAGCTAAGTCCTTGTGCAAATTGATTATCTGGCTTACTTTAACTCCTGGTGCAAGGGATAGCTCAAACTGTGTAACAACAGGACCCGGGATTACAGTGTTAATGGAAACATCAAAACCAAAATCTCTAAGTATTATTTCAACCTGTCTTGACATATCTTCTAGTGACTGTTTTGAATAGCCTGAAGTACTAGGGATAGTGTCATTTAAGAGGTCTAGCTGGGGCAGTCCTGTGGCCGTATTTGTACTAAACAAGTTGGCAGGTTTGGTAGGTATTACTTTTTTATTATTTTTATCAGTTTTTGTCTTTTTGGGTTTATTTAACTTGGAAACCGTTTGAGGTTGTTGTAAAGGTTTTTTTGGTGTTATTGAAACTTTAGCAGCCCTCATTGCTCTTTTGTTTATACGTTTTTCACGCAACCTTGAAAAATAATTAGATAAATAACTGCCAATGGAATCAATTAAGTCAAGCCAAGACTTTGTGCTTGCAATACTAAAGCTGACCATGATAATTCCTAAATAAATAATCAAGGATGTTGACCCAAAAATAACGCCAAAGTATTGGTGCATTGTAAAGCCAATATAGCCCCCTGCAGGATCTTCAGTATTCTGAGCCAGAAACGCTGTAGTAAATAACAACAACACAATAAAGGCAATAAAGCGCAAACCCAAAATAAATTTATTAGGACGCCCAAGGCTTTCTTGCTTGTGAATGTTGTACCCCCAGCGCATAAGTGCTAGCGGAATAAGGTAGGATGCATATCCAAATATTGATAAAGAAATGTCACTTAAATATGCACCGAAAACCCCGGCAAGATTATATACCGGCTTTGCCAACTCAACATCTCCAGACCATGGGTTTTCTGATGGTGAATAACTTGCAAGTGCTACCAGATAGGCAAGACCAATTGAAGACAAAGAGATAAAAATAACTTCACTAATTAGTCGCGAACGTGGTTTATGGTTTGTAGTTGCTGATTTTGTTTTATTTTTGTTTTTCAATTTGATTTAAAGGCCCCATAATTTATGTTTGAATAACCACTAGTAAAATGGAAATAATTAGGAGCATCTATTATAATATCTCGATTGTGTATAAGTATAAAGTATTCAAATGAGTGAAAATAAACATTGTAAGGTATTGATAATTGGTTCTGGTCCTGCCGGCTATTCTGCAGCTATATATAGCGCAAGAGCTAACCTGGATCCAGTGATAGTTAGTGGTATAGAGCAGGGCGGGCAATTGATGACCACTACAGAAGTTGATAATTGGCCAGGCGATAACGACGGTGTGCAGGGCCCTGAACTTATGGAGCGTATGAAAAAACATGCAGAACGCTTTAATACTGAAATTATTAATGATCATATAAATAGCGTTGATTTTTCAACTAGACCTTTCAAGTTAACAGGAGGCAGCAATAACTATACAGCCGACGCTGTCATCATAGCAACAGGGGCGACAGCCAAATATTTGGGTTTAGATTCAGAGGAAGAGTACAAGGGTAGAGGTGTATCTGCATGTGCAACTTGCGATGGGTTCTTCTATAGGAATCAAAAAGTTGCAGTTATAGGTGGAGGAAATACAGCAGTAGAAGAGGCTCTTTATTTGTCAAATATTGCTGACCATGTGACAATTGTACACAGGCGTGACAAGTTTTCTTCTGAAAAAATACTCTCGGACCAGCTTATTGA
>JASLYC010000015.1 GCA_030739975.1 Gammaproteobacteria bacterium | reverse complement strand
CTCTACATTGTCTGGTATAAGTCTACCCTTAAGTTCATCTACTTTAGCTAATACATCGTTTGCTACTCTTACTCCATTTGTTCCATACTTTTTTGCAATGGCGATTGTTACAGCTTGCTCAGCATTAGCCTGCTTGCCAGTCCTGTTAGCACTTCCTGTATAGTAATTGACCATACTATGAGCCTCTTCGGGAGCATAATATATATCTGCTACATCACTTATATAGACCGGCTTCCCTTCTTTTACGGTAATAACAAGATTCTCAATATCCTCAACCTTCTTAAAAAAGTCGCCAGAATAAACCTCCATTTTGAAGCCGTTTAGTTCTATATCTCCGGCATACTCTCGCACATTAGAATTACCAATAGTTCTAGCAATTTGTTGCAACGAGACTCCATATCCGGCTAGGCGCCCTGGAAAAATATCTACATGAAATATCTCTTTCCTTCCGCCAACAATAAATCCATTATTTGTGTTTGGAACTTTTTCAAGTTGTTGTAGTAGCTCAAGCCCCAAAGATCTTAGTTGGCCATCATCTATCGATTTTGACCAAAGCGTTAAATTAACTATAGGTACATCGTCAATCTCCTTTGGCTTTATTAATGGCTCCTTTGCCCCGGGAGGCATAAACTCAAGGTTCGACATCATTTTGTCTCTAACCTTTATTATTGAGGCGCCCATCTCTTGACCGACATCGAACTCTACAGTAATTACGCCATGACTTTTATCGCTAACTGAATATACGTGCTTTACCCCTAAAATGTGCGACATTAGCCTCTCTAATGGTTTGACAATTATATTAGATACTTCTTCGGATGATGCGCCAGGGTACTCAACAAAAATATCAATCATTGGAACTGAAATTTGTGGATCTTCTTGTCTTGGTGTCGCTATAAGGCCAATAATGCCAGCACCAAGCATGGCAAAGAAAATAATTATCGAGAGTGGCGATGTTATAAATGCCTTAGTTAACTTTCCAGCAAGGCCTAGCTCAAATTCTACAAGAGCCGCATCAATTTTACTTTTATCTATATGTTTATTATCTGACATAACTAAATTATATTTTCATTCCGGAAATCATTAATATATTGGGATTTGTAACTATCCCTTCACCAATCTTTAGACCAGACAAGACGCTCTTTCTATTACCACCTATCTGCTCTCCTAGTCTTACAAATCTAAGCTCTGTCTTGTTGGTTTGGGGGTTTATTACAAAAACACTCGGTAAGCTAGTGCGCCACATAATAGCTTTTTCTGGAATAACTGGAGTAAGGTTTCCTGAATTAGCCTCAAAAAGCTCTACTTCAGCATATGCGCCTGGCAATACTGGAAGCCCAGACGGCAGGTCAAACTTGACTTTGACGCTGTGTTTCATGTTGTCAGCTATTGGATATACTTGAGCTAATTTTGCATTTACAACTGTATTTGCAATATCTAGTTTTATACGGTATTTTTGTTTTAGTTTTAAACTTCTAATCAATCGTGAAGGTATATTCACCTCAACCTGCAAGTTTTTTATATTTGCAAATCTCATTAATACTTGGCCTGGTTGGACAACATCTCCAGTGCTAACATGCTTTTCAATTATTACACCATCAAATGGTGCAGAAATGTTGGCATCTTTAAGTCTCTCTTCTGCCTCTTTTAGTTTAAATTTAGCTTGATTTAATCTATTTCCTGCTTGTTGATATTCGGTAAACCTTGATGTCCTATTTGCATATTTATCAAACTCTGGGTTAGCTTGCCCACTCATCTGTAGCATAGGGTCAGTAAACATTGAAAACATGCTAGACATACCGCCAAACATTGGGCTTGAGTTGGGGGAAACTATCGATCTAGAGTACTGTACTCCAGCATTTCTAAGAGCCTCATTAGCAGAAGCTATTTCTGCATATGCTGAGTCCCTCTGAGCTTTGATTGAATTTTGCTCAAGGGTAATCAGTTTGGAGTCTTTCATAAACATATCACCCTCCCTACCCTCAACTGATAAAACATCGCCAGAAACCTGTGCAGCTATATTTACTTGAGTTGATGAAACAACAACGCCACCAAGCAGAGCTCTTTTGTCTAGGGACATTCCAGACACTATTTCTGTGGTATATTGAGAATCGCCAGAGTTAGAATTTTGGTTATCTGTTTGTGCATTTAACTGCAATGAAGTTAACAACAAAGATGATATTGCTATTGACTTGATTAATGAATTTGAAATTGTGTTCATATCACTTCCCCATTTGATTGATATAATTTTTATTTATATATTATTTAGCTTATTTTTCATTTGTGTTTAGCCCTAATGTCAATATATTATACATATCTAATATTAGAAGTCAATAATATTATTTAAAGATGATTAAATTAAGCAACAAAAGTCAATAAAATATATAGGATGAAGAACAATATAAGACTAAAATGTACAACAAATTGCAATCAATTTATGAAAAACTCAATCACTCTATTAATTGTTATTTCTGTTTAGTTATTTACAAATTTTATATATCAAAATCTATAAATAATATTTATGAGTATTGCTTTCACAACCGGTGACCCATCGGGAATAGGACCAGATTTAGCTGTCATTTATTCTCAAAGAAATGACCGTGAAAATTTGCTATTTTTTACTGACCCTGATTTGTTAATTGAGAGGGCAAAAATTCTACAATTACCGTTAAATATTATCGACTCTCCAAGTTCATCTAAACCAGGAGATGTTTGTGTTTATCCTGTCTACACCAAAGTCAAGTCTAATTGCGGATTACTAAATGCAAAAAACTCTGAATATGTTTTAGAGATGCTTAATGAGGCCACAAATCATTGCATCAATTCAAAGTCGGAAGCTCTTGTAACTGGACCATTACATAAGGGTATTATTAATAAAGCAGGTATTGATTTTACTGGTCATACTGAATACCTATCGCAATTGACTAACACCAATAAAACAGTAATGATGCTTGCAACTGATGGTCTGCGTGTTGCATTGGCAACTACACACCTCCCCTTAAGAGATGTGCCAAGTAATATTAGCACTGAATCACTAAAAGACACTATAAAAATTATTAACGACTCTATGATTAACTTTGGTATTAATAATCCTACTATTTTGGTGTGTGGGTTAAACCCTCATGCTGGCGAAGGGGGCTACCTTGGTACTGAGGAAGTAGAAATAATTGACCCATTAATTAACAATCTAAATAAACAAGATTACAATCTTATAGGGAGCGTTCCAGCTGATACGGCATTTACTCCAGATTCTTTAAAGGGGGTTGACGTTGTTTTGTCTATGTACCATGACCAAGGTTTGCCAGTGCTAAAAACATTGGGATTTAAAAATGCTGTAAATATTACTTTAGGTTTGCCATTTATCAGAACCTCTGTAGATCATGGCACAGCACTCCACCTAGCTGGTACTGGGAATATAAGCTTAGGCAGTTTAGAGACCTCAATCAGATACGCAAAGATGCTAATTAATAATGCATAAAGCACGGAAAAGGTTTGGACAAAATTTTTTATCTGACAGTCGAGTAATTGAGAAAATAATTAGCGTTATAGCACCGCAAAAAGCAGATCATATGCTTGAAATTGGCCCTGGAAAGGGGGCAATGACTTTGCCACTGTTAAAACATCTTAACAAACTAAACGTTATCGAGATAGATAATGACCTAATTACTCTCCTAAAGTCTTTTAATAACAATAACTTAATTATTCACCAGGGAGATGTTCTAAAGTTTAATATTTGTAGCCTCCCCAGTCCTCTTAGAGTTGTTGGTAATCTTCCTTACAACATTTCATCACCTATACTATTCCACTTATTAAATAATAGAGGTCATATTGAGGACATGACATTTATGCTGCAAAGAGAAGTTGTTGAGAGAATTGTAGCAAAAAATGGTAGTAAGATATATGGCCGTTTAAGTGTTATGATGCAAGCATTTTTTAATGTCGAAATGATTTTTATTGTCCCCCCTGAGTGTTTTAAACCTGAGCCCAAAATTGATTCTGCAATAGTTTACTTCAAGCCTATCACTAAGCCTTTAGTTAAAGATATTGATGTATTTGAAAAAATTGTTAAGTTGTCATTTTCACAACGTAGAAAAACCTTAAAGAATTGTTTAAAATCTAGCTTAACGCAAAATCAAACTTCAATAGATCTGTCACAAAGGGCTGAAGCTTTGAGTGTTAATGACTTTATCCAATTAACAAACGATTATGAAAAACGATATTAAGATAAATGTTCAGGTTGCATATATAGATAACCAATCAAGTGTTCTATCGAAAAAGTATGTTTTTGCATACACGATAACTATTATAAATCAGGGCAAGGTAGGCGCCCAACTCAGAACTCGTTACTGGCAAATTAAAGATGAAACTGGTAAGACTGAAGAAGTTGCAGGTGAAGGAGTTATAGGGCAAAAACCACACATTGCTCCAGGGGAAAGCTTTGAGTATTCATCTGGCGCTATAATTAATACAACAACGGGCTCTATGAAAGGTAGTTACGGAATGATAAGTGACGATGGAGAGCGTTTTGATGTAGAAATTAGCGAGTTTGTGTTAAGTGAACCGCACACTCTACATTGATTTATATTTAGCCTATGTCTGATTACATAATTGGAGATGTTCAGGGTTGTTATGATAGTCTAATTAATTTACTTGACAAGATTCATTTCTCTAGTGAGAAGGATAGAATATTTTTTTTAGGAGATATAGTGAATCGTGGTCCAGATTCACTAAAAACTTTGCGCTTTATAGCAAATCTTGAAGATAATGCCAAAATGGTCATAGGCAATCATGACTTTCATCTAATCGCTTGCGCATTGGGCTCCAAAAGACAGAACAAAAAAGACACATTTAGTGATATTTTACAAGCCAAAGATAAGCACAAATTGATTGACTTTTTGTTATCTAAACCTTTAGTCATTGCTGAAAATGATGCGCTACTTGTGCATGCCGGCAGTCCTCCTAATTGGGACAGAAATATGACC
>JASLYC010000014.1 GCA_030739975.1 Gammaproteobacteria bacterium | reverse complement strand
ATACTTCATTTCTTGCTGTATAAGTTCTGTGTTCTTTGTCTCTACAATATAGACAATGATAGTTGCAATGGTCAGTAACTGAAATTCTCAGATAATTTATCTTTCTATTAAATGGGTCAACTAGAGTGCTCACTAAAGTGCTTTCCATGTCCCAGACTTACCGCCAGTCTTTTCTAATAGTTTTATATCGCTAATTACCATGCCTCTATCAACACCCTTGCACATATCATATATAGTTAAAGCAGCAACGCTAGCTGCAGTTAGTGCCTCCATTTCAACGCCAGTTTTACCGTCTAGCTTTGCAAGTGCCTTAATTTCAATACTTGAGTTCTGGGTATTCGGCTTAATCTCTAGAGTTACTTTTGAAAGCATTAATGGATGACATAAGGGAATTAAATCCCAGCATTTTTTAGCGGCCTGTATTCCCGCTATCCTAGCTACAGCAAGGACATCTCCTTTTTTGTGAGAGCCTGAAATTATTAAATCGAGGGTTTCTTTTTTCATACTTACTACGGAGCTAGCTATAGCAACCCTAGTAGTTATTTCTTTTGCTGACACGTCGACCATTTGTGCGTCGCCTTTTTCATTTAAGTGCGTTAGTTTCATGATGTCATTTCTATGAATGGGTAAAAGTCTAGTATCTCGCCTGAACTAAAAGTGCTCCTTTCGGGTATTTCAGCAAGCCCATCAGCCCAAACAATAGAGCTAAGGACGTCAGAACCCTGTTTGGGGTACTTTTCTACCTTAGGTGGAATGGTTGAATTGTCAATCCTAACCCTTATAAACTCGCGCCTAGATTTTGAGATGTTCCAGTCAAAATTTGATTCAACCTTGATAGTGTTGTTTAGGATATCAGAATAGCCCTGCATCTTTTTGATAAAAGGTCTGGCAAATAATAAAAATGTAACTATAGCGGATACAGGGTTGCCAGGCAAACCAATAAATGCAGCATTACCAACCTTGCCAAAGGCTAAAGGCTTTCCTGGCTTCATTTTTATCCTCCATAGACTTAACTCACCTAATAATTCTACGGCAGGCTTAACATGGTCCTCTTCACCTACAGAAACACCTCCAGTAGTCATAATAATGTCACATTTATGCATAAGTGTTTCTAGTGCCTTGCAGGTAGAATCTAGAGAATCTTCAATATTTCCTAGGTTGATTATCTCGCAACCGAGATTATTAAGAAGGGCAACCAATGCATAACGATTAGAGTTATAGATTTGACCTGGCTTTACTTCAATTCCAGGGTCAACAAGCTCGTCTCCTGTAAAGAAAACCCCAACCTTCAGTCTACCTCTTACCTCTAATTTATTAATTCCTACTGACGCAGCAAGAGCAATGTCCTGTGGCATAAGTTTTATTCCCGATCTAAGAATTAGATCTCCAATCTCTATATCATTTCCTTTGGGTCTAATATTTTCTTTTAGCGATATAGGGCGATAAATTTCGATTTTTGAATCGTTATCTGTAAGACTGCACTCTTCTTGCATTATTACTGTGTTTGCACCTTTAGGTATAGGGGCTCCAGTAAAAATACGTGCAGCACAACCAGGAGACAAGTTATTACCTATACTGCCTGCAGCTATACGATCAGTGATATCAAATGTAAGTCCACCAGGAATATTAACTTTGTCAGTCTCTAGATTGATAGCATATCCGTCCATAGCCGAATTATCAAAATCAGGTACATTAATACTTGAACATAGGTCGATTGCAAGAATACCGTTAAGAGCGTCATCAAGTTCCAAATAACTGGTTTTACTGGTGACTTTAACAGAGTCCAATAATATATCTAAGGCTTCATCCGTAGACAGTAAACTTTGTGGTATTTCGTCGCATCCGCATTCGACTTGCTGATTGTTCATAGTTCAATAAATAGCGCTTAAATTATCATATTGATTGTATCATATATAAACATATTCTTTAGCAATTAGATAACACCTAAGATGAATAAAAGTAACCTTACAGCAGTAATATTATCTGGTGGCCAATCTACCAGAATGCAAGGTAAAGACAAAGGCCTAATTCTTTTCAACAATAATCCATTAATAAGCTATGTTTTTAATGAGATTACTGGCAAAGTTGATAGTATATTGGTGAGCGCTAATAGGAACATTGACTTATATCAAGAATTTGGCACAGTTATTAAAGACAATACTAGTGGATTTCAAGGTCCATTAGCTGGGGTATCTGCCGCTATGGAGGTTACACAAACTAAATACTTATTGGTACTGCCTTGTGATAGTCCTTTCGTGAAAGGTGTGCTAATTGATCGGTTAGAAGAGGCTATGGAATCAAGAGGTTGCGATATTTGTGTTGCAAATGATGGAGAAAAGATGCAACCTGTTTTTGCTTTAGTAAAGTCAAGCCTTAAGGATGACTTGTTGACCTTTCTAAATACCGGAGAGAGAAAACTTAGGGCTTGGTATGAAAGCAACGAAACATATCAGGTAGACTTCTCAGACTATAAAGATATGTTTATAAATATTAACTCTAATAAAGATTTGGACAGATATATTTAGTTTGTATTGATATAACTCATACATCATTAAGCATACTATCTAGCTCCACTTTTCTTTTCTGGATTCGTCACTTTTTTTAGCTTCTACCCATTTACTACCTTTTGCTGTATGTTCTTTCTTCCAGAATGGTGCTTGAGTTTTTAAATAGTCAATAATAAATTCGCAAGATTCAAAGGCTGACTTGCGATGTTTGCTTGTTGTTATTACTAATACAATTTGATCATTAATCTTTAGCTCACCAACCCTATGGATAATTGTGATATTGCCAAGCTTCCACCTAGAATCAGCTTGTTGAGCAATTTTTTGGAGCGATTTTTCAGTCATTTCTGGGTAGTGCTCCAACGTCATTTTAGTAATATTTTCATTAGTTAAATCACGTACAAAACCCAAGAAAGATACTACCGCACCTATATCAGCATTATTATTGTGGGCGAGTTTAACCTCATGACTAACGTCAAAATCATCAACCTGTATTGATATTTTATTCATACGACAATTTTAACTATTTTTTATTGTTTAATTTCTTACTTATGCAGACATAATATTAAATATGTTTATAATCGTTTTGAAATATAACAATAATTCTCATGAAGATTGCTACCATATCACTAAATATCTCTTGGCAGGACGTTAAATCAAACCTTAAAAAGGCAGAAAGATTTATCTTGAGAGCCAAAAAAGATGGCTGTGATTTGGTAATTTTTCCTGAAGTATTTAATACAGGATTTGTAGCTGACATGGACAAGTATGTTGAGTCACCACAGGGTTTGACGTACAAAACTTT
Organism: Gammaproteobacteria bacterium; assembly: GCA_030739975.1. Taxonomy (GTDB): domain Bacteria; phylum Pseudomonadota; class Gammaproteobacteria; order PS1; family Pseudothioglobaceae; genus SZUA-1055. Next base: position 7,652 of record JASLYC010000014.1, on the reverse strand, counting down.
GCAAAATCTTGCAATCGATAACTCTATTAACTTGATTGCTGGTATTAGTGAAAAAACTACAAACAATAAGGCCAAAAATGTCGCTATAGTTTTTGACAATAAAGGAAAAGAGTTAGCCAAGTATATAAAAATTCATCCATTCAATTACGCAAACGAAGGAGAGCATTTCCTTTCGGGGGATGAAACTGTTGTATTTGAACTAGCAAAAGTTCCTTGCTCAGTATTTATTTGCTATGACTTAAGGTTCCCAGAAATTTTTCGTAAAGTGGCTATAATATCCAAAGTTATCTTTGTAGTTGCCAATTGGCCAGATACTCGCGAAAGACATTGGCAGCATTTATTAGTCTCAAGAGCTATAGAGAATCAGTGCTTCATTGTTGGAGTTAATAGGACTGGAAAAGACGGCGTAGGCCTTAAATATAACGGCTCTTCAATGGTAATTGATCCATCAGGAGATGTACTAATGCAGTCTGACAATGTGGCCGAGTATGGGGTTTGTGAATTGGACATAGAGATGGTCAATTTAACCCGTAAAGAGTTTCCATTTTTAGAGGATATGCGTTTTGTTTAGTATTATTGAATTAAGTATTTATTGATGGAATTATTTGTCTATATAATGCTGTTTTTTGCCGGACTAGTTGGCGGTATTACTAATGCCATTGCTGGTGGAGCAAGTTTCTTTACTTTCCCTGCATTTTTAGCGACCGGGATACCGCCAATTGTTGCCAACGCTTCTAATTTGATTGCTGTATGGCCTGGAAACACTATTGCTGTATTTGGTTACAGAAAACAACTATCTAATTACTCAGGAGATATCCGACTATCGATTGTTATTGCGCTTTTGGGGGGAGGTATTGGTGCCCTAATATTAATCTTTACTGGTAATTCTGCTTTTGTGAAATTAGTCCCATTTTTGATATTATTTGCCACTATTGTGTTTACATATGGAGATAGTATAAGTAAGTATATAGCCACTTATTCTGATGATCAGAAGAGAATAAAGCACAATGTATCTACAAGGATTATGGAGTTTTTATTTGCTATCTACGGAGGATTCTTTGGGGCAGGTCTAGGTATTATGTTGATGGCTGGACTGCAAATTTTAGGTATTCGTGATATCCAACTAAACAACGCATTAAAAAATTTACTGGGAGCCGTTATTAGTTTAGTGGCTGTGATTATTTTTGCTATCTCTGGTATTGTTGCATGGGACTATACTATAGCTGCATTTATAGGCGCTATGATAGGTGGCTTAATAGGAGCAAGATTTGCACAATGGTTGTCAGCTATATGGCTAAGAAGGGTAGTTATTTTATTTGGTAGCTTTTTTAGTATTTACTACTTCCTTAAGTACTATACTAATTTATTTTTATAAATTTATAAAAATAATGCAGCTAAGCAATAAAGACATAACAAATTTCAACACCCAAGGTGCTGTAGTTCTAAGAGGAGTTTTTAATGATTGGATACCTATACTAAAGAAGGGGGCTGATTATAATATAGCTAATCCAAGCAGAAGAGCTCTATTTCACAACAAAGATAGTGATACCGGTGCAATGGTCGAAGATTTTTGTAATTGGACAAAAATAGAAGAATATAGTGACTTTATTACCAATTCAGATCTAGCTCGTATTTCTGCTGAATTGATGCAATCAAACAAAGTACAATTTTTTCACGACCATTATCTTCACAAATATTCAGGCTCTGTATTAGCCACACCTTGGCATCAAGATATGCCTTATTACTTTATTGAAGGAGATCAGACTATAAGTTTTTGGATACCATTAGAAAAGAGAGAAAAGAAGCTTTCGCTTAAATGCGCCCTCGGAAGTCACAAATTATCAAAATATATTCGCCCAACAAGCTGGTCTACAAACGAAAGTTTTTATCAAAACGATGCATTGTTTATGGACCTTCCAGAAATGGATAAAGGCAATTTTGAGATAAAGCAATGGTCAATAGAGCCGGGCGATGCCGTTGTATTTAACTATAAATTAATTCATAGTGCTGAAGCTAACACCCATAGCAAGGAAACACAAACTTTGTCTATGAGGCTAATAGGTGACGACGCAAGGTACCAACAAAGACCTGGAAAGACCTCTCCAAATTTTGAAAACATAAATCAAACAGATGGAGAACAATTAAGGGAAGACTTGTTCCCAATAGTCTACTCTAAATAATTTTTCATGGCAGCTTAAAGTTTGCCTTGTAGTGTTGCCATTGGTAGCGCTCAGGATAGTTTCTACGGTAATCCTCAAAGTTATTTATGTCTTTTATGGCATACGAATCTTGACTAAATGGATAAATAGTGTTTAGGACCTCTTTTAGGCTATTTTTGTTGATAACCATAGTTTTTGTGCTGACTAAACTGTTAACACTTTTATCTGGATCCTTATTAAGAAAGGAGCACAATTTTTCATAAATCATATAGCTTCCCATAAATTTAGCATCTATAGAGTGACCTGCTATATGTGGCGTAGCCCAGTAAGCACTGTTTTGGAGCACTGAATTTATTTTTGGTTCGTTCTCCCAGCAATCAATGACATTGGCTAATGTTTTATTTTTTTGCCATATATTCTCATCAATTACCCCACCTCTAGCAGCATTAAAGAGAATTGTTTTGTCATTTATACAAGAAAAATTATTTTCATTCAAAAGATGATATGTTTTGTGTTTGCCATTTTTAGTGAGAGGAGTATGAAATGTTACGATGTCAGCATTTAGTGCGGTATTTAGGTCAACAAAGTGCGGTAAATTTTCTCTTTCTTGTCTAGGCGGATCGTTAAGAAAAGTTCTTATTCCCATATTTTCGGCTTTCTTTGCAAGCCTAGAGCCGACATTTCCAACCCCTATAATACCCAGGGTTTTATTTTTTAGTTTAAAGTTAAAGTCTTCAGCTAAATTAACGCATGCACAAATAACAAACTCTGCAACCGCCATTGAGTTACATCCTTGGGCTGAAAAAAAAGCGACATTATTTTCTTTTAAGTATCTTTGGTCTATATGGTCAAGTCCAGCTACAGTAGAGCCGACAAATTTTATAGAGCTACCATCGAGTAGCTCTTTATCCACCTTTGTTCTTGATCGTACAATAAGTACATCGGCATCTTTAATTGATTTTTTGTTTATATCTCTACCTGGAATTGCCCTAACCTCTCCAAATTCACTAAATATGGATTCATAAGCAAAACATGCATCATCGATTACTAGTTTCATAGTTCCCAGTTAATTAATTGATGGCCGTGTGATTGTAGATATTTATTGGCTTGAGAAAAATGCTTACATCCAAAAAAACCGGTATGTGCAGAGAAGGGGGATGGGTGAGGAGAGGTAAGTATTAGGTGCTTTTCTGAATCTATTAAATTCCTCTTTTTTTGTGCATAAGTACCCCAAAGCATAAAAACTAAATTATTCTTGTTTTTACTTAGAATTTCAATAACGCTATCAGTAAAAGTTTCCCATCCACGGTTAGCATGGGAACCTGGCGAGTTTATTTCAACTGTTAGAACGCTATTAAGAAGCAATACCCCATTCTCAGCCCAGGCAGTTAGGTTACCATTATTGGGAATTGTACATCCTAGGTCGCTTTGCAACTCCTTAAATATATTTCTAAGCGACGGAGGGATAGGGATATTTTCTTTTACAGAAAAACTTAGCCCCTGCGCCTGACCTTTGCCATGGTAGGGGTCCTGACCTAATATAACTACTTGTGTATCATTGAAACTGGTCAGCTCAAATGCCTTGAACCATTGCCCTTTTGGTGGAAATATAACCTTGTTTTTTGCACATTCTTTGTTTAGAAAGTTTAATAATTTAACGAAATATTCCTGCTCAGGTATTCCACTTAATATTTCTTTCCAGTCGCCAACGCTCACGATTTAGACCACCAAAGCCTCATCCAAAGCCCCAGCCTTGTTGTATATCCTACCTCGCTAAACTGTATCTCCCCATCAGGGTTAACAATAAAACTAGTTGGAGTTCCATTGACCCCGAAAAGTTTAGTTAAAGTTCCAGAAATGTCGTTAATAATGTTGTCAAGTTTTAGGTTGTTTTCTTTGGCAAATTGAATAACCTCTTCATCACTACCAGACTGCATTGCAATATTCAAAGTCTTATAGTCTTCACTTATAGTTTGAATATTGTCATTCTCTATTTTACAAATCTTACACCATGTGGCCCAGAAATGTATCAGCATAGGTTCATCTTTTAGAGGTTCAGATGTGATTGTTTTGCCGCTCAATGTTTTAGAAGAGAAGCTAGGAACTTTGCCATAAGTTAAGTCCTGCTGTTGCCACAAACGTATGGCAAAAATAGTTAAAATAACCATCAATAGTTGCATCAAAGTTTTTCTGCTGGGGCGGTTTATTCTCATGCTCAATATTATAACTTAAAGGTACAGATATGACAGATTGGATACAGAGGTGGAAAGACTCAAAGATAGGGTGGCACAGTGAGTCTATAAATGACTCACTTACAAAGTTTATTGAATGCCTCGGCCTTATGCCTGGAGATTTAGTTTTTGTTCCTCTTTGTGGAAAAACTAAAGACATGATACATTTTATAAATCAAGGCTTTAAGGTTATAGGGGTCGAAATAAGTGAGCTAGGGATTAAACAATTTTTTGACGAAAATGAAGTTAGCTATTCAGTAAAGGTGCTAGACAATTTTGTCGTTTACTATAATGATGATATTAGCATTTATTGTGGTGATTATTTTGACTTAAACGCCGACATTCTTAGTTCTGTAGTTGGTGTATATGATAGGGCGTCACTAATCGCACTTCCTGCAGATTTAAGACGAAAATATGCCAGCCATTTATACTCTATAATTCCTACTGATAGTAAAGTGTTATTATTAACAATCGATTATCCGCAATTAAAAAAAAGCGGACCTCCATTTGCAGTTAGCAATAATGAGGTTGAATTGCTTTATAGTGATGGCTTTGATTTTCAGCTTTTAGAGCGTATTGAAGATAATGTTGAGCCTAAGTTTATAGATGTAGGAATTGATTTTTTTGAAACAGCGACGTATTGTCTTCGCAAAAAAAAGAGGGGAAAATGATTAGAAAAATGAAAGGCACAGTGTCACAGTTCGGCACTAAAGGGTATGGCTTTATAACGGGTGACGATGGTGAAAAATATTTTGTTCATCAAAAAAATATTAAAAATAAATCACGCCTTAGAGCTGACACACGGGTAGTGTTTGGCACAGAAAGTACTGAAAAAGGGCTTGTTGCTATAAATGTTGGGCTGGAAAAACAAAAAACCGAATCTGGCCCTCTTACCGACTCATCAATAAAGGCAATGTTTTTGGTTTTGTTTATTGTGCAGTCCATTGTTGTTTACGAAGTTTTCTTTAATCCCTAGTAATGATTTATAGATTATTTATTCCTGCTTTTTTAATAGCCATGTTAGGTGGCTGTTTCTCAACCCCTGCGATAGAAGTAAAAGATATATGTAGTTTACTTGACGAAGAGGTTAGTTGGTACAAGTCAATTAAGGCAAGTTCTAAGAAATATAAAGTTCCGATGCACGTACAGCTGGCAATTATTTATCAAGAGTCCCACTTTGCCTCTGACGCAAAACCACCAAGAGGAAAACTATTTGGTGTTCTACCTTGGTTTAGACCTAGCTCGGCATATGGATTTGCGCAGGTCAAAGATGAGACTTGGGATTGGTATAAACTGAAAACCGGTAACAATAGTGCTGACAGAGATGATTTTGATGATGCAGCAGATTTTGTTGGTTGGTATATAAATAAGTCATATGAGCGTTCAGGCATAAGTAAGTCCGACACTTTTAACCAGTACCTAGCCTACCATGAGGGTCACGGAGGATTCAACAAGAAGTCATACTCATCTAAAGGGTGGCTTATAAAAGTTGCAAAAAATGTAGAGAGCAACGCAAAACAATACAAAAATCAATTAAATCAATGCAAATCTAGGTTAGATAGTAACAGTGTCTGGAGTTTCTTAAACTAGTTATGTGGCTTAAGTTTGATGGTATTGCGCCCTTTGAGGGCACAATGAAAGAGGCTATTATAGATGGCAAAGAGTTGTTAATTGGGTGTAACAATGGGAAATTATTTTGCGCTCTTAATATTTGCCCTCATGAGGAAATTAAACTCACTCTTGGTTGTATCAAAGATAACCGAATAAATTGCTCTTTGCATGGATATAGTTTCGATCTTGATAATGGGCATAGCTCAGATGACAATGTTGAAAATTTACAGATGTTCGAAATAAAGCAAGAAGATAGCGATTTATATATTAAGGTTTAGTAGATATGAATTATCAAGAATTAATGCATTCAATAATCCAGCGCATCGCAACCGGTCCTGACCTTAGTAAAAACATTGATTTTGAAGAGGCTAAAAATGCAATGCATGGAGTCCTTCGTGGCGAGATAGATGATGTTCAGTCAGCAGTTTTTCTTATCTCTTTGAGAATGAAGCGCGAAACCATGGAAGAAAATAAAGGCATACTTGCTGCTGTTTTAGAGGAATCAAACAAACTAAAAGTAAAGGTTGATAATTTAGTAGACTTAGGTGACCCTTATAGTGGTTATAACAGGTCCATCCCTGTGTCCTCTTTTTTGCCACCACTTTTGGCTGAACTAGGTTTGCCAACTGTAATTCACGGGCTCGACAGCGTATCTCCTAAGTATGGTCTAACTCATAGACACATATATGAATCACTGGGTTTAGATGTATCCCATACAACGTCAGATGCAAAAAAGAGGCTTGAAGATAGTAATTTGGGTTGGGCATATGTAGACCAAAAGAGTTATTGCCAAGAGCTATATAACTTGGTTCCTTTGCGCAACCTTATAATTAAGAGGACTGTGATTAACACTATCGAGACATTAATTGCGCCATTAAGAGGTAATAATACCCACTCTATAATTGGCTATGTCCATAAACCTTATCCTCCAAAATATGCAGAGCTTGCTGATTTTGCAGGTGTTAATACTTCGTTGCTTATTCGTGGAGTTGAGGGTGGCGTTGTGCCATCACTTAGGCAGAAAGGCTTGATGATTTCTTATAAAGGAAATCAGGAACGTGAGCGTGTTGAGATAGATCCAACATCTTTAGGTATAAAACAAGATTTGCGCGCTATTTCATTTCCAAAAAGTTTCGATATTAAGCACAATATAAAAGATCTGGCAGAGTACACAACTAATCTTGGAATGGCAGCCTTATCGGGGGAAAAGGGTATGTATTATGATGGTCTCTTATACTCCTCAAGTTTAATAATGTGGCATCTTGATATGGCACCTACAATAAAGGATGCTGCAGAAATGGTTAGAGATAAGCTAGACTCTCGCAAAGCACTTGAACGCCTAACTTAAGAGATAATTTTTGATCTTTTTAGTTCAGAAATTTTATTTTTGCTGTAACCCAAACTAGATTCTAGAATTTGTTCACAATGTTGTGACAGCTCTGGCGATGCAGATTTATAAATCAATGGCGTCTCACTAAGGTTTATTGGGGATCCAATTGTGTCTACCAAATTGCCATCTTTGTCAGGGACTTGCTTTATTAATTTCCTATGCTTTAGTTGTGGATGCTCAAATACTTGAGATAGCTTGTTGACTGGCCCACAAGGAACATCAATTGACTCTAGTTTATTGATCCACCATTGGGTAGGCTTT
>JASLYC010000013.1 GCA_030739975.1 Gammaproteobacteria bacterium | reverse complement strand
CATAGGAAGGAATACGCGAAAGACCATGACCAGATTGGCCATCAAACTCTGCATTAATTAAAGCATCGGCAACTTCTTTAGCATTGCTATCTGAAGTGTTAGATTTTGTTAAAGCATTAAATGCTAGATCCCAAGCTTCTTTTTCACTTAATTTCAATGTTTTTTTCATCAAAAGTCACTATAAATTTAATAATTAATTCGACTAAGTATTAATTTACCAATTCTCACACATCAAACGAAATTTGGACTTCATCTTTACTAGGTATATATTGTGTTACTGTTTGCGATAAATATTTCTCAAATAAATTACATATTATTTATTTTTAGTTAAATAAATGATTTTATTATAAAGTTATTGCTTTTTTATTACATTATATGTAATATTAAGTCTTAATAATTATAAGATTATTTATTAGTGAGACTGCAATGAATAAAAATACAATTGACATGTCTTCGTTTCTAAAGAATGGCAGGTATAAGCATGGACTTCCAGCTTCAGCCTATACTAATGATGTTTTTTTCCGTGCCGAGTGCGATACTTTGTTCACTAATAATTGGGTTTTTGTTGGTTTTGTTCATGAATTGATTAGGCCAGGAGATGCAACACCAATCACAGTAGCTGGACAGCCAGTCATTCTAATTAAGAACAATAAGGGCAAAATTAATGCTTTTCATAATGCCTGTTCACATCGCTGTCTTAAGCTAGTTGACGAGCCAATGAATGTGGGATCTATGCTATCTTGTCCTTACCATTGTTGGACTTATAGTTTAGATGGAGATCTTTGTGCCACCCCATTTTTTGGTGGAAAAGATAATCAACTAAAAGATTTTAATATGTCAGATCATGGCCTTAAGTCTATAAAAATAGCTACTTGGCATGACTGGATATTCATTAATTTAAGCGGTACCGCACCAGAATTTGAGGATTATGCTGCACCACTAATTAAGAATTTTGATGATATTAACTTTAAGCTTTTAGAGCCATTAGCAACATTAGATTTTGGAGAAATTTCAACAAATTGGAAATTCCTTATGGAGAATTTTATTGAACCATATCATGTTCAGTTTGTTCATCAGACTACCACTAATCAACCTCTTCAAGATCACTACACATTAATAGATGGAGTGTGTGTAGGTAGCGCTATCGATATAAATGATAAAGTTAAAGTTAAAGGTAGATTGTCTGTTAGTTCAAGGTACTTCGCATTATTTCCAAATTTTGTTATTGCGAGATATTTTCCAGATCAAATAGGGGTGCACTTAAACTTCCCAATTGATTCAGGGCATACAAAACAAAAAAGAGTTATTTACTCAACAGGAGGACAAGCCGTTCCAAAAGAAGAAGTAGAGACAATTAAGAATCTTTGGTGGGATGTGCATAAAGAAGACCATGCAATCTGTGAAAGATTACAACTTGGAAGAGCTTCTCCAGTTGCAAATGAAGGTGGCATACTCTCTCCTCACTGGGAAGACAGTGTTTATGCATTTCAAGAAATGATTGCAAATGCAGTTACTGGAATATTAATAAAATAAATAAAGGAGAATAATTTGACTGATACTAATTTTAATAATGATTATAGGTTAGCACACACAATGATGAGAGTTCTAGACTTAGAAAAATCAATTCATTTCTATTGCAACATTTTGGGTATGCAAGTTTTGAGGCGTACCGACTATCCTGGCGGCAGATACACTAACGCATTTGTAGGTTATGGCCCTGAGAGGGAGTTTCCTGCTTTGGAGCTGACTCATAACTGGGACCAAGAAGAGCATTATGATAAAGGCAATGGCTGGGGACATATCTGTATAGAGACCCCAGATGTGTATAAAGCTGTTGAGGATCTTGAAGCAAATGGTGCAAAAATAATTAGTCCAGCCAAACCAATGAATGCTGGAACTCGTATACTCGCATTTATTGAGGATCCAGATGGATACACAGTAGAACTAAATGAAAAACTTGAGTTAACTTAATAAGGACAATAATGAAAGATAATAAACCAAAACTATATAAATTTGATGACATAGAGCATCGCTTACATACTCTAGAGCCTGGAAAAAGCTATATAAAGCCTTTTGTAACTAGTGCTGTAAGTGATACCATGTGTGGCGGCCTAAATTTTTTAAATCAGGTTTCAGTTCCATGGGAGCTTACATGTGATGAAATAATCTATTGTATGGAGGGTACATTCAGATTAACTTGTGATGGCGACTCGTATATATGCAACCCAGGTGATGTTCTCTATATACCTAAAGATAACTATATTGCTTACGAGTGTGATGAAAAATGTGTGATATTTTATGCAGCCTACCCGCATGATTGGAAACAGCAGGCAGGAATAACTTTCGTACCTGGAATAGATCCAGAAGATATGCCACAAAACTAAAATATTGATATGAATAATTCAAACAATCGTATAGTGACTTTAAATCAATTAAAAGATAGTGATCAAATTACTCGTGTGCCAACAAGAGACACACTTAAAGATAAATTAAATCAGCAAATTATAGATATGCTTGAGGTTGATGGAAGATTGCCTTTTAAAGAAATAGCAAAAACGCTTGAGATATCTGAGGGCACTGTCAGAAATCGTGTCAATCGTATGAAGGATGCAGGGGTTTTACAAATTAAAGCTTTGGTTGATCGTTCTGCCATTAATTATGATACAGACTCAATGCTCGGCATTAAAGTGGCATCTAACTCAAGCCCTAGTGAGGTTGCTAAAAGACTTCAAGATTGTAATGAAATCGTATTTATTTTATGGGTCACAGGGCGCTATGACTTATTAGTAGAGATTGCTTCTGAGGGTGATGAAACTTTAACCAGGTTCTTAGAGAAACATTGCTTTAATAGCAATGATATAAAAGATGTCGAAGTAATGAAAGGGCTTGCCACATTTAAAAATCAATTCTTATTAAAGTCGCATGAGAAATTTTAAAACTGTATTGAACAAAATAAAAGGGAAAAAATATGACTAAGATATACCACGCAAAAATGGTAGATGCATTGCCATCAAAGAAGCGCGTTGCCGAAGAAAAAGCAAGACTTGAGAAGGCAGGAGTCAAGTATATTTTATCCTGCTGGATTGATATGTTAGGTATTCCTAAAACTAAACCAATTCCAATGACTGAATTTGAGGCATTATGTGCAGGAAAAGGTCCTCAATTTGCTGTTCATTCGGTATCTTTCGTTCCTGAATTAGGGCCTAATGATTCTGACCAGATTCCTGTTCCAGATCTTGACAGTATTCTTATTTGTCCATGGGATAAGACTTGTGTCTGGATTTTTTCTGATTTATGGTGGGAAGATGAACCATATAATTTGTGCCCTCGACAAACTCTAAAAAGAGCAGTTCAAAATGCTGATGATGAGGGGTATAAAGCTTTTTGCGGTATAGAGCCTGAATTTATTGCGCTACGCTGGGAAAATGGACAGCCAGTTAAGGCTATAGATGATGACCCATTGCCAGGAGAAGGCTTAAGACCTAGAAGACAAGCTTTCGGCTATGATGTTGAATATTCCATTGACTCTATGGATTTTTTAAAAGAGTTGATAGATACACTTAATGATTTGGGCTGGGGCTTAAAGGATGTAGTAGCTGAAGGAGCTTATTCTCAGTTTGAGCTTGACTTTACATATACTAATGTATTGCAAATGGCTGATAGATTAGTTTTTTTGAGGGTTCTTCTTAAAGAGGTTGCAAAAAAACATGGGATGTTTATCACATTTATGCCAAAACCAACAATTGGAGACTGGCGCTCAGGGGCACATATTAATTTTAGTTTGACTACCACAAATGATAATAAAAATGTTTTTGAAGGTGACAATGGCAAGTTTTCTGACTTAGCTTATCATGCAGTTGGAGGTCTACTTAAGCATGGAACAGAAATTACTGCAATAGCTTGCTCAACAGTTAACTCTTACAATGGATTGGTCCCTATAGTTGGAGGATTTGAAGGTGGAGTTCATACATGGGCTCCTACACACATGGCTTATGGAGATAATAACCGTTCATGTATGTTAAGGCTCCCACAAAATCGATTTTGTATAGAAAATCGTGCTGCAGATATGTGTATGAATCCTTACTTGTCATTAGCATTAACTACTGCCTCTGTGTTAGATGGAATTAAAAATAAAATTAATCCTGGTAAACCATTAAATTTAAATTTATATACGCTTAAACCTGAGGAGATGGAAAAAGCAGACATTAAACCACTACCTCGTAATCTTCTAGAGGCTATAGAAGCACTAAAGGAAGATGATTTTGCAAAAGATGTCTTGGGAGATGCAATGCTTCATCAATTTTTCTCCTACAAGATGGATGAATGGGATCGTTACCATCAGTCAGTAACTGACTGGGAGGTTGAAGAATATCTTAGACTTTATTAAGCAATCATAATGCCCTTTATGGGTATAAGCTAGGAATGAGTTTAGGAAAAAAATAATTATGCATTAAATATTATTCCAATTAATAGTGATCAAAAAGTAACAATGAATTATGAAAAGTTCGAGCTTGGCAATGTGCCTCTTTTATCTGGAGAAGAGCTAAATTCAGCTTTCTTAACTTATAAGACTTATGGCAAATTAAATAATAAAAAGAATAACGTAGTCGTCCTGCCAACTTTTTATACCGGTTCACACCAACGAAACGAAGGTTTTTTTGGTGAGGGAAGAGCGATAGACCCAGATAAACACTTTATTGTTTCTATTAACATGTTTGGTAATGGCTTTTCTTCTTCACCAAGCAATACAAAAAATCTCCAAGATGGGCCTAGATTTCCAAATGTTTCTCTTTGGGACAATATAGCTTGTCAATATAAACTTCTTACGGAGTCTTTAGGTGTCAATAGAATCGCTCTAGTTGCAGGCTGGTCTATGGCTGGATGTCAGGCATATCAATGGGCCGCACAATATCCTGATTTTGTTGATGCCATTTTACCTTTCTGTGCTTCAGCTAAAACATCCCCACATAACTTTGTTTTTCTTGAAGGGGTAAAGGCTGCTCTTTGTGCTGACCAAAATTGGAATAATGGAGAATACATTTCTCCTCCAATAGATGGGCTTAAGGCATTTGCAAGGGTTTATGCAGGTTGGGCTTTTTCACAAACCTTTTATCGTGAATCTTTATTTAAAAAAATCGGTTACGAAACTATAGAGGATTTATTGGTTGATTGGGAGAATGATCATATTGAAAACTGGGATGCTAATAACCTCTTAACTAAGCTTGCAACATGGCAGTCAAGTGATATAAGTGTTGGACCTCTTTATAATGGTAATTTTATATTGGCTTTGAAATCAATTAAGGCAAAAACTATCCTGATGCCTTGTACACAAGACCTTTACTTTCCACCCAAAGATAATTTCATTGAAGCAAGATATATAATGAACGCTGAGATAAGGCCATTTGATTCGCCGCTTGGTCACTGCGTAGCAAACCCAGGAAACGACCTTAATTTTGAGTTGTCGCTAGACAGAGCTATCGTTGATTTAATTGGAACATAAAATGACAAATGCAAAGTTATAATTCCAGTATGAATTTTGCACTATCTAACGATGAAAGAATTGAAGCTACAATAGTAGCTAAAGGAGTATGTCCTAGTTGTGGCTCTGAACTAATTGCCAATTGTGGAGATATCAAATGAGATTTGGTATTTTGGGTGAGGCCAAAATAGCTCGCGAATGGCTTGTGCCAGCAATCATCGAAGCTGGACATGAGGTTACCCATCTTGGGCGCAGAAACCCTGGCCAAAAATCTTTGCCAGAGATTTATCAAGACGTTATTGAGACAGACTATGAAGGCTTATTAGCAGAACCATCTATCGATGCAATTTATAACCCTTTACCAAACCATCTACATGTACCCTACTCTATCGCCGCACTTCAGTCAGGAAAACATGTGCTTTGTGAAAAACCTGTTGCATTAAATATAGAAGAGTTGTCTCAACTAGAAAGAGTAGCCATCAAGAGTAAATTGTATTTTCAGGAAGCCTTTATGACCAGATATCATCCACAGTGGCAATGGCTACAAGAGCTAGATATCGGAAATATTCAGACTGCACATTTCATTTTTAGCTATCCACAACAGCCAGAAGGAAATTATCGCAATAGCAGCAGTTTTGGTGGGGGCCCTCTTTATGATATTGGTTGCTATGCAATTCTTACTGGTTGCCTACTTTTTGATGGTACACCTGAAGTCGTTTCAGCTATCGCAAAGATGGATGATAAGTTTGGTATAGAAAAGCAGTTAGATGCGGTTCTTAGGTGGCCAAATGATGCAATTCTAAATTTTACTGTTTCTGGCGATGCTGCGCTTTGTCAAACCTTAAATGTTTTGGCTAGCAATGGTTGGGCAAAACTTGATGTGCCAGTTAACCCTCCCGAGATAACAGATGCTTACTGGTCAACCGGTGGTTTAGAGAAAGGCACCAAAGTGAGTTTCCCTAAGTGCAATCAATACAAGCTTATGGTCGATGATTTTGTTGCTCAAGCTAATTCAAGTACTCCTTCCGATTTCTCAATATCTAAGGTCGTAACTCAAACCATTAATGAAATACAGCGTAAATCGGGTCTTTTAATATAACCTTGCCCACACTTGTAAGAAAATCAGCTTTATATTAGCCAATTAAATAACTTAATGGTTTAAATATATCACTCGGAATAAGACTTCTTTGTCGACCCTTAGCTACCTTATCGGCTGCTTCTGCATGCAAACAGGCGGCCAAAGCAAGGCAGTGATTTTGATTTACATCTTGTGCCAGTAAGCCGCCAATAATACCACTAAGAATATCACCCATGCCACCGGTCGCCATTCCTGGGTTGCCTGCAGTGCAAATACCGATTGTTGAACTAGCAGAGATACAAACTAAAGAGCCTGTACCTTTTAGCAGAACTTGAGCATGATACTTTTTAGTTATTTTTTTGACAGCGGAAAATCGGTCTTTTTGAATCTGTACAGTATCCATATTTAGCAACCTTGCAGCTTCTTTGGGGTGTGGGGTGAGTATGTAAGGTTGATCCATAGTGTTTAACTGAATCTGTTCACGAGCGACAAGATTGAGTGCGTCGGCATCTAAGATACTTGGAATGTTAGCTTTTAAAGCACAATTAAGCATTTTTTTCGACCAGAGTGATTGCCCTAGCCCAGGACCAACAATAAGTACACTGGCTTTATTCACTAGAGTTTGCAGAGTTTCATTTGAGTCAACAGCATGCGCCATAATTTCAGGTCTTCTGGCTACAATTGCGCTTATGTGCTCTTGACGCGTAGCAACACTCACAAGTCCTGCACCAGTTCTAAGCGCGGCCTCGGCTGCCAATAGGATTGCGCCAGCATAACCATAATCTCCGCCAACGACTAGAACGTGACCATAGTCATTTTTGTGTGAATTGGCCTGTCTAGGCTTAATATGTCTTAGTAGTGGGTTTAGCTGCAGCTTTATTGCGGCTGGCTGGATTTCATTAAAGATGGTGGATTTTACTGCCAAATCTTGGTAGACAATTTCGCCGCAGTAATCTGGCCCATGATTGGTAAACAAGCCTTGCTTAAGCCCAATAAAACTAATCGTTGTTTGTGCCTTAACACATATATCTTTAACATCACCTGTATCGGCATTTAGTCCAGAAGGTAGATCAACAGCAATAACCTCTAGATTGCTGTTGTTGATTAACTTAATAGCATCAAAGTAGGAACGCCTCACTGAGCCTTTTA
The DNA here is from genome assembly GCA_030739975.1 of Gammaproteobacteria bacterium. GTDB lineage: Bacteria > Pseudomonadota > Gammaproteobacteria > PS1 > Pseudothioglobaceae > SZUA-1055. The sequence continues at coordinate 15,696 of JASLYC010000013.1, read as the reverse complement.
AGCCAGTACCTAGAAGTGCGTCAACTATGACACAATCTTCCAGCAACATGTCCGGTGAAAAGTCAGTCATAGGAACACCTGCTTTATTGGCAATTTCATAGGCGAGCTTGGCGTCACCTTTTAATTGTTGAGGATGTTTAAGATATATTAATTGAACTGCAATGCCTTTTTCTTTCGCAAGCGTTGCAACAATATAGCCATCGCCGCCATTGTTTCCTGAACCACAAAAAACCGTAACAGCATGTTTACTATAGTGTTGTAGAATGTGTTTAAAAATCGCCATACCGGCGCGTTTCATCAACTGTAAGCCGCTGATATTGTCCCTATCAATTGCTAACCTATCCAATGCACGCACTTGATCGCAGTTATATAGATAATTGTTATGTTTTTTGGCCATTCTCGAGAAATTTATATGCTTATGCACTCGCCTCCAGATACCATGGTAGCACAATTTACATTAATGGGCTATGTGGGTACGTGTTTAGGTATTCTCCTTCACACATAAAATAAAACTTAGACTTTGCTGCCCCTATCGTGCTTAGCTAAAGGAGTACATTTGGGCAGTCTTCAGCATCTCTTAGTTGTGAGATGTTAGTCAAAGTAGTAAACGCTATTGCGCTTAACGCTTCCTCAGTCAGGAACGCCTGATGCCCAGTAAAAATGACATTATGGCAAGAAGATAAGCGCCTAAATACATCATCCTGGATGATTTCGCTTGACTTGTCCTCAAAAAATAACTCCACTTCATTTTCATACACGTCAAGGCCAAGTGAGCCCAATTGGCCAGTTTTCAGCGCTTCGATGGCATCTAGGGCATTTAACAATCCTCCACGGCTGGTGTTAATCACCATCACACCCGGCTTCATACGGTTAAAGCTATCCTTATTCAGTAGGTGATGGTTTTCACTTGTCAGTGGGCAGTGCAGTGAAATTATGTCGCACTTATTATAAATCTGTTCAAGAGATGCATATTCAACTCCCAAGTCAATGACCTCTTGATTTGGGTAGGGGTCGTGTGCCAATACATGACATCCAAAACCAAGCAAAACCTTGATTGTTGCTAACCCAATTCTTCCTGTTCCAATAACCCCAATGTTGCGATTATGCATATTGAATCCCACAAGACCAGTTAACAAAAAGTTAGCGTCTCGAGTACGCTGATAAGCTTTATGCACTTTTCTGTTTAATGTTAGCATCAGGGCTACTGTGTGTTCCGCGACTGACTCAGGTGAATAAGAAGGGACATTGACTACCTTTATGTTTAACTTTTTTGCCGCCTCTAGGTCGACGTTGTTAAAACCGGCGCAACGCATAGCAATAATCTTGGTGCCATTTTTTGATAATTCAGCCAATACCTCTTTGGAAAGTGAATCATTTACAAATGCACAGATAACCTCGAAACCATAGGCCAAACGAACGTTCTGTAAGCATAAACGATAATCAAAATACTCGATCTGCATTCCAAAGGTTTGGTTTATGCGGTCAAAATATTCTATGTCGTACTGCTTAGCACTAAAAAAACCTATTTTCATTAAAGTTGCCTCTTGTCAGACTTACACTATGTTTAAATTTATTTTATTGCAACTATCACACAATTTAAGATACTTTTGGGCCGGCATCAACAATAGCCTTACCAACATCAAATTTCTTAATATTTTCAGCGAATAAACCAGCCAGTTTTTTTGCTTCAACATCGTAACTTTCTTTGTCTTCCCAGGTTTCTCTTGGGTTTAAATATTTACTATCTACTCCAGGAATTTCTGTAGGAATATCTAGATTTAGATATTCAAAATGTTTAGTTTTGCAGTTAAGTAAGACACCACTTTGACAGGCCGAAACGATAGCACGAGTTACAGGAATAGGGAATCGAGAACCGGTACCATCAGGAGCACCAGAACCACCAGTCCATCCAGTATTAACCAAATATACTTGAGAACTAAATTCTGCTACACGTTTAATTAATAAGTTTGCATAAAAACTAGCAGGACGAGGCATAAAAGGTGCGCCAAAGCATGTGGAAAAAGCAGGATTAATTCCCGCCTCTGCACCAAGTTCAGTTGAGCCTACACGGGCTGTATAACCTGAAAGGAAATGATAAGCGGCTGCCTCCTTACTAAGAATAGAAACTGGCGGTAGAACACCTGATACATCACAGGTCAAGAAAATGACTACTTTCGGTTCATCGGCGGCATTTTTTAGTACGCGTTTTTCAACATGCTCTAATGGATAAGAGCAGCGACCATTTTCAGTAATACTAGTATCGTTATAATCAGCCATACCATTAGAGTCTACTGCAACATTTTCAACTATTGCTCCGTGACAAATAGCATCCCAAATTATTGGCTCATTTTTTTGAGAAAGGTCAATAGTTTTTGCGTAACAACCACCCTCCATATTAAATACAGAGCCCTTAGTCCAGCCATGCTCATCGTCTCCAATAAGATAGCGCTCAGGGTCAGCCGACAAGGTTGTTTTGCCAGTACCTGAAAGGCCAAAAAATAATGCAGTATCACCACCCTCACCAACATTTGCAGAGCAATGCATAGGCAACACGTCTTTTCCAGGAAGTATGAAGTTTTGAACTGAAAACATTGCTTTTTTCATTTCGCCAGCATAACTCATACCTGCCAATAAAACTCTTCTCTGTTTAAAGTTAATTATTACTACACCATCTGAGTTTGTGCCATCACGCTCAGGAATACATTGAAAAGAGGCTACATTTACGATAGTCCATTCCTTCTGGTTTGTAGGGTTATATTTTTCAGGCTTAATGAACATATTGCGGCCAAATAATCCTTGCCATGCAGTTTCAGTGGTCACTTTAACTGGCAAGTAATGATCTTCATGAGCGCCTACATGCAAGTGAGAGACGAAACAGTCTTTTTGTGATAAGTGCTCGTTTACTCTATTCCATAATGATTCAAATTTAGCTTCCAAGAAAGGCTTGTTAACATCTCCCCATTCTATATCCTGAGAGGTGCTCGGCTCATCAACAATAAAACGGTCATTGGGGCTGCGTCCAGTTCGATCCCCCGTAGTAATTAATAAAGCTCCAGTATTAGTCAATGAACCCTCATTGCGAGTCAAGGCTTGTTCAATAAGTTCCGAAGGGGTTAAATCAGCGAATATTTTTTGTTTAGTCATTTAGGGTATTGAATTAAAAGGAAATAATGAGTGATTATAATGAACTATGGGGGCTATTGTTGATATAGACTTTCAACTTTTCATATTAAGATATTTTTTAGCTTAATAATTTGAATTTTCTAGGTGTATATCTAGAGCTTTAGTAGACAACAATATCTCTGCCAATGCAAATAATAATGAAGAAACAAGCATTAACAACCCAACACCAAAAATGTAATTGGCGAGTACATCTTGTTTTAGGTAAAAACAGATAATAGTAAGTAAGCAGAAAATAAAACTTAATATGCCAAAAACCTGCATACTCCTAATGTAAGCTACGCGTTTTTTTAGGAAATTAAGCTGCTCTTTTTTATGTTGAACATTTACCCCAGTGTTTTCTTCAGTTGTCATGGATCTAATCAGCGCACTTGCAGTGTGCAGCCTATTTGTAAATGCTATGAATAACAGTGAAATTGCCGGAAAAAGAAGTGCGGGTGTTGTAATATCCATATTTAGATTAATGAAAGTTTATCAAATATTGTACACATATTAGAATTAAGTTAAAAGGATGTTAGAGTTTTTTATATCTAAATTATAATAAATATTTTAAATATATTTGTTTGCTGGTTAATCTATGGAGCAACAACCAACCAATAATAGTTTTAAAGTAGACTATTCTGACCCAAGACAGTTAATGCGAGATTCAAGAGTATTGGGTGAGGGTGATGCGCTGGCTAATCTAAAAATATTTGAAAAAACCAGCCCAGAGAAAAGAATTGATTTTCAAAAAATAACAACACTTCTTATTGAAGAGTTAAGGTCATCATGCAGGCCAGACTTACTGTCACTTTTTATTTCTGAATACAATCTAACTAGTGAAGAGGGTCTCTCATTGATGACTCTGGTCGAGGCATTTCTTCGTGTTCCAGATAATGAGACTAGGGACAAATTATTTTTTGATAAGGTAGCAAGTAAGCACTGGTCAGAGCATCTAGGTAGAAGCAAATCATCAATGGTCAACCTTGCAACAATCGCACTTAGTATTGCAGACAAGATGATTGATTATGGCCATAACGATACAATTAGAAAAAGAATCAAGCAGGCTTTGGAAATTTTATCTAGGCCGAGTGTCCGTTTTAGTGCTAACAATGTTATGCGTTTTTTTGCTAAGCAGTTCGTTTTTGCTGAGAGTATCGAAACTGTATTCAAAGACTCTAGCAATAAGGGGCTATATTCATTTGACATGCTCGGTGAGGCGGCATGGACAATGCAAGATGCAAATAAATATTTTTTGTCTTATAAGAAAGCATTAATTGAAATCGGTAGACACAACCAAAAAGACAACATTGTTGAGGCAGATGGCATCTCAGTAAAACTATCTGCGCTACATCCGAAGTATGATTTTATGCACAGAAATAGGGTTATTTTGGAGTTGGCACCAAGAGTTCTTGAGTTAGTTAAATTAGCTAAAAAATATAATATTGGCATCAATATTGATGCCGAAGAGGCTGAAAGATTAGATATTTCATTAGATGTTATTGAGTTTGTTATGAGAGATATTGCCAGTACAAATTGGCAGGGCTTTGGAGTTGTTGTTCAAGCTTATCAGAAGCGAGCTCCATCTTTAATAGATTGGTTGAAACATAACTGCAAAAAATACCACTTAAAGATAATGGTAAGGCTAGTAAAGGGAGCCTATTGGGATAGTGAAATCAAGAAAGCTCAGGTTATGGGTGATAGCGATTATCCGGTATATACAAAAAAATCAAATACTGATTATTCTTATTTGGTTTGTGCACAAAAGTTGCTAGATATGAGGGACTTAATTTATCCTCAGTTTGCCAGTCATAATGCACATAGTTTAGTTAGTGTTTGCGAAATTGCTGGTAACAATGACGGATATGAAGTCCAACGCCTTCACGGAATGGGAGAGTCTCTTCATAAAATTATTACAAGTAGATATGGAATCTTGTCCAGGGTTTATGCTCCAGTTGGAAGTCACAAGGAGTTGCTCGCTTATCTGATGAGAAGGCTACTTGAGAATGGCGCAAATAGCTCATTTATTAATCACCTGTTTGACGAAAGTATTAAGCCTGAAACTCTAGCAAAAGATGTATTTAGTCAGGTAGAAAAAGACGATACAAAGTCCCATACAAAGATACCGCTACCTAAAGATATATATAAAAGCATTCGTCAAAATTCAAAAGGCATATTGTTGTCTGAACAGAATGAAGTTGATTTGTTGTATAAAAATCAAGAGCACTGGTTGAAAAACGAATGGCAAGCTCAATCAATTATTGATTCAAATAATCTTGGAGAATTTAATCAACAGAACGACACTCTTAATCCTGCAGATACTTCTGACAAAGTAGGGTCGACTATTTATGCTAGCAAAGTACAGTTAGACGAATGTTTAAGTAGAGCTAAAAATGCATTTAATGGCAAACCCAATAATCAAGGTCAAATCCTTAAGAGTTTAGATAGGGCCGCTAATCTTTATGAAAAGAATAAATATGAGTTGATGGTTTTAGCAATGAGGGAGGCAGGAAAAACTTATCAGGATGCAGTTGATGAGGTTCGAGAGGCGGTTGATTTTTTAAGGTATTATGCAGCAATATCACCCAAAGTTATGCCCGGCAGTCGAGAGGCGTTGGGGGTCTTTGTCTGTATTAGTCCATGGAATTTCCCGCTAGCAATTTTTACAGGCCAGGTAGCTGCAGCACTTGCTGCTGGTAATGTAGTTATTGCTAAGCCCGCAGAAAGCACATCGCTTATTGCTTATAGGGCTAGTCAGTTACTACTTGAGGCTGGTATACCGTTGGGGACTTATCAGCTATGTCTGGGTAAGGGCTCAGAGGTCGGTTCTTATCTTGCAAGTAGCCCACTAATTTCTGGGGTCGCTTTCACTGGTTCAACGAAAGTTGCCAAACTAATCAAACGTAATTTAGTAAAAAACGGTAATCCAGAGGCGAGGGTCATTGCTGAGACTGGGGGCTTAAATGCTATGGTAGTTGATTCTACAGCTCTAAACGAGCAGGTCGCTAGAGATGTTATGGATAGCGCCTTTAAGAGTGCAGGCCAGAGGTGTTCCGCACTTAGAATACTTTTGATTCAAGATGAATGTTTTGAAGATATTTTTTCAATAATAAGAGGATCTATGTCTGAATTAGAGGTTGGCAACCCCAAATCTCTGTCTACCGATTGCGGCCCAGTAATTAGTGCTGATGCAAAGTTAAAGTTGCAAAACTATATCGACCAATCAAGAAAAGAAAATCAAGTAATTGGGGGAATGCAGAGTGAATCTTGTGATGGCTACTATATAAACCCAACAATTATTCAATTAGACGACATTGACAAAATCAACGAGGAGTTTTTTGGACCAATACTTCATGTGATTCGTTATAAGAGCGATAACTTGATAAATTTGATTGATAGTTTAAATGTAAAGGGTTATGGGCTAACTTTTGGTATTCATTCTCGAATAAAAAAACAAGTTGACGAGGTTATCTCAAAGGTTAATGCGGGTAATATATACGTGAACAGAAACCAAGTTGGAGCTATTGTCGGTTCGCAACCATTTGGTGGCGAGGGCTTATCAGGTACTGGGCCAAAGGCAGGCGGTATTAATGCGCTTCATGGCTATAGTAGGAGTTTGAATTACGAGGAAACAAGCGACCAAGTGTTGAAACTATATGAGCACGCAGAGGTTAATAGTTTAATTGCCTCAGAAATTTTTTTCAGTCAAGATTTGCTAACTAGACTACAAGAAGAATTTACGTCCATTGAGAAGAATTTTTTTCAATTCTTGAATCAAACAATCAACACCTATACATCAAGCCACAACCTACCAGGGCCTACAGGTGAGTCAAACACCTTGAGCTACAAACCAAAAGGTAGCGCACTATGTCTTGGTCCAACAACCTCGGATGCTCTTAAACAGACTATTCTAGCGATGGCATTAGGTAATAGCACTATCAGTTTAATTACACAGAAGGATTATGACTCTCTAATCAGTTTAGGCTTTAGTGAGAAAAGTATATCTAGATTAATAATTGGACCAAGCTTAAATCTTATTGCCAGCAATCAATACGAAGTAATTTTGTATTTTGGCGACTTAATGTCAGTTGAAAAAATACTTGAAGGTAGACGTAAAGAGATTATTCCAATTATGAGCTCTATTTATGAACCATGGCAGTTAATTAAAGAGCAAGTAATCACTATAGATACTACAGCATCCGGAGGTAATGCAAACCTATTAGCACTTTAATTTGATTAATATAATTCTAATAAAACTCTCTAGACTTAATTTAAATGCCGATTTAAGGCTCACTTAAACCGACATTTAATTATATATTTAGCTAGTAGGACGACATTTCCAGAAGAATAGAACTATAAAAACAGAAGTCAAAGCCAGTCCTAAAGCATCAGGGTTAGCAGCCTTTCCTGTTGACAAGTGAAACAGCTGAACTATAACAAACAAAGCGTTAATGTAGACACCCATAAGCATGCCTAATTTTTTTATATGGTCGCTACCAACCCAAGTAGGAGCCATCCAAGAAATAATACCTATAGCTAGTATTGGAAGCGATGCCACCTGAGCAAAGGATTTCATATTTTCAGTCATCTCCCATCCATAACTTTGAGACGCCATGTCTGGCGCTAGCCAAAACATTAGGACCCAGATCCATGCGAAAATAGCTTGCGCTTTAAATAAATGTGTTAAAGTCATTTTATTCTCCAGTAGTTAAAAAAAAATATACCTTAAGCTCACCCCTAAATATTATTATAAAGAATGGCTTAATGACATTATATACAATATAGATTTTTCGATTTATAAGTATTTATAAGTAGCACTAAACCTCAAAACATATTTGTAGTTGACTTTGTTTATGTGAGAAAATTATATTCAAATTTTGGTTTAAAGTTATATATATAATTCATTAATAATTGTGTTATTCTTAATAATTCATTGTGTTGTGTATTTGTGTTCCCATAAGTGGAGGGTGTATTTGTAATTGGAGGAGAAAATGTTAGACAAAAGAAAATTCTATATTAATGGTAAATGGGTTGATGCCTCAACAAAAAATGATTTTGATGTGATTAACCCTTCAGACGAGACAGTCTATGCAGTAATATCTCTTGGCTCTCAAGCTGATACTGACTTTGCGGTTAAAGCCGCAAAAGAAACCCTTCCCTCTTGGTCTACCTCAACCAAATCAGAAAGAATCGCTCTTTTGGAGAGGCTTTATGATATCTATGAAAGAAGGATGGACGATATGGCAGAAGCAATCTCAATGGAGATGGGGGCTCCAATTGATTTAGCTAAGTCATCACAAGCAACCTCCGGAACTAAAGCCATTAAAGAATTTATTAAGCAACTTAAAAGGTTCGAATTTGAAGAGCAACTTGAAGATTCAGATAGCAGGCTAATTTATGAACCAAAAGGTGTTTGCGCACTTATTACGCCTTGGAACTGGCCGATTAGTCAGGTAGCACTGAAAGTTATACCTGCAATAGCTGCAGGCTGCACTATGGTCTTAAAGCCATCAGAGATAGCCCCATTAGATTCAATGATTTTTGCTGAAATGCTTGATGAGGCTGGTTGCCCAGCTGGGGTATTTAATTTGGTTAATGGTGACGGTTTGGGGGTAGGCAGTCAACTGACTTCTCATCCAGATATAGACATGATATCTTTCACAGGATCTACCAGAGCTGGCTCTTTAATATCTCACAATGCCGCAGATGACTTTAAGAGGGTTGGGCTAGAGCTCGGCGGTAAGGGAGCTAATATCGTTTTTGCAGACGCAGATAAAGATGCAGTTATTAGAGGTGTTAAGCATTGCTTTAATAATACTGGTCAATCATGTAATGCTCCAACAAGAATGCTTGTAGAGCGTTCATACTATGATAAGGCGGTGGAAATAGCCAAACAGACTGCAGCCACTACAAAAGTAGATATCGCCTCAAAGCAAGGTAAGCACATTGGCCCTGTTGTTTCACAACTACAGTTTGATAAGATTCAAGCACTAATTCAGTCGGGCATTGATGAGAATGCAACACTGGTTGTTGGGGGTACCGGAAAGCCTGATGGTTTAGGTACTGGATATTTCGTTAAGCCAACTGTATTTTCTGACGTTAATAACCAAATGACAATAGCTCAAACCGAAATCTTTGGCCCAGTATTGTCGATGATTCCATTTGACAATGAAGAGGAAGCTATCAAGATTGCCAACGACATTCCGTACGGATTAACTAACTATATTCAGACACAGGATCAGGAAAAAGCCAAACGCATTTCTCGAAAGTTGCTTTCAGGGGTTGTCGAGGTAAACGGTAAAAGCTCAGCTAGTGGCGCACCGTTTGGAGGATACAAGCATTCTGGAATTGGACGTGAGAATGGCGAATTGGGGCTAAAAGAGTTTATCGAAGTCAAAGTAGTGACGGGATGGAGCTAACCCAATAGCAAAATTGTTCTAAAAAACCTAAAAAAGCTACCGACCCAAGTTTGTTTGCCTAGGTTTATACAAATGAGCGCTATTATCTATCTCAAATTAGTGCAATAAATCTTCCTTTGTTAATACTTTTAGTGTTATTAACTTAATGAATAATTACTACAAATAATTTCGTATTATGTACAAATCATGTCGTAATGAGTATATCTACAACTATTATCATAAGTAACATAGGTATATATATTGGTTAGATATATTATTTATCAGTAATTATATTAGTACAGTTATGGATAACGACATATACCTTAGTAGAAATTATAAAAGTTTTTCACCAAAAGATAATCTGAATGAGCCCTTGTCCCTTTATCAGACGATAGTTCCTTCGGAATGGGTAGACTATAACGGTCATATGAGCGAATCTTTCTATCTGTTTGCGTTTGGAGATGCATCTGACGCACTTTTTAGATATGTAGGAATCAATGAAGAGTATCGATCGTTAGGGAAGTCTTTCTACACGGTTGAGACTCACATTAACTATTACTTAGAGGTCTTACAAAATGAGTCTTTAAGTTTCACCACTCAAATAATAGGTCTTGATGAGAAGAGATTGCATATTTTTCATAAAATGTTTCGTTCAACTAGCGGAGATTTAATAGCGACAACAGAACAGATGTTGCTGCATGTAGATATGGAGCAATCAAGAGCATGTGAAATAGATAGCTCTGTATTGCAAATACTCAAAAAAATATGGCACTTTCATCAGAGCTTGCCTGCTCCAAAAGAGAAGGGTCGTGTTATGCATATCCCAATAAAAAAAATAGGATAAGGCCGTGGATTTTGAAATTTCTAGCGAGCAAAAAATGATTACTGAAACAGTAAAAAGTTTTGTTGAGCAAGAGCTGTATCCTTATGAGGAGGAGGTAGAAAGAGATAACCATATCAGTCCTATCCTGGTTGAGCAAATTAAAAAGAGATCCATAAATCTTGGCCTATATGCAGCCAACATGCCAGAAGAGTTTGGTGGCGGCGGATTAGATTCATTATCAATTTGCCTTATGGAAAAAGAGTTAGGAAGGGCAAATTTTGGACTACAGTATCTAGTAGCTCGTCCAAGCAATATCTTGTTGGCATGCAAAGATGAACAAGTAGAAAAATATTTGTTGCCAACAATAAAGGGAGAAAAAATAGATTGCTTAGCAATGACAGAGCCAAATGCAGGCTCTGATATTCGCTCTATGCAGTGTCGAGCAGAGCTTGACGGTGATCATTTTATAATCAATGGGTCTAAGCATTTTATAAGCCATGCAGATATTGCCGACTATGTGATTTTATTTGCTGCATCTGGAGTTGAAGATACCCAGAAAGGACCAAAGAAAAAAATTACCAGTTTTTTGATAGACAAGGGGACACCAGGTTTTTCTGTTGAGCCTGGCTATAACAGTGTATCCCATCGTGGATACCATAACTGCATACTTAATTTTGATAACTGTCGTGTTCATGAGTCCCAAGTATTGGGCGATGTGGATGGGGGTTTTGATGTCGTTAATGAGTGGCTAGGAGCGACACGATTATCGGTTGCAGCTATGTGTTTGGGTAGAGCAGAAAGGGCCTTAGAGATTGCCACTGAGTGGGCAGCTACCCGCACTCAATTCGGGCAAACTATTGGAAAATTCCAAGGCGTTTCTTTCAAGCTAGCAGACATGTCAATGGAGCTCCAGGCTGCTGAACTGCTTACCCTTAGGGCTGCATGGAAAGACTCAAAAGGTGTGATGACTAATAGTGATGCAGCAATGGCAAAGCTAAAGGCATCAGAAATGCTGGCTATGGTTTCTGATGAAGCGATACAAATATTAGGCGGTATGGGTTTAATGGATGAGTTGCCTTTAGAGCGTATATGGCGTGACCATCGCGTAGAGCGAATTTGGGACGGTACAAGCGAAATACAGAGGCATATTATTTCTAGGTCATTATTAAGGCCACACGAATAAATTATTTTCTTATGGGTGATTCCAATTTAAGTCGACTTATATCACCTAAATCTGTAGTAGTAATTGGGAACAAGGGCGCAGATTTTGCAATAAAAGAAAGCCATCGGATGGGCTTTAACGGGTTAATCTGGTCTGTACACCCCTACAAAGAAAGTATCGAGGGTGTTAAATGTTACAAAACCATTAAAGAGTTGCCCTACCCTCCAGATGCTGCATTTATTGCGGTCAATGCAGAGTCCTCAATCATTGCTGTTAGGGAGCTTAATGAAATTGGTTGTGGAGGCTCAGTTGTATATGCCTCTGGCTTTGAAGAGTTGGGAATAGAAGGTATTGCCAGAAACGAAAGATTAACTGAGGCAGCCGGAAGTATGCCTATCATTGGGCCTAATTGTTATGGATTTATCAATAGTTTGGATAGGGTTGCTTTGTGGCCCGATGTCCATGGTTGCGAAGTTGTTGATAGGGGTGTAGCCATTATTACTCAAAGTGGTAATATAGGCTTAAACATGACTATGCAGTCTGTCGGACTGCCAATCGCCTTTATGTTTACTGTAGGTAATCAAGCCAACACATGTGTATCAGATATTATTAACGCAATATTGGAAGATGATAGGGTGTGCGCTATAGGTCTTCATATTGAAGGAATTGATGATATCGAAGATTTTGATGTCGCTGCTAGAAAATCAATACAAAGAAAAATACCCATTGTCGCTATCAAGAGTGGACGAACTGATACATCCTCTCAAATAGCTCTTAGCCATACAAGCTCCTTAACGGGTTCAGATCAATTGTTTGATGTGTATTTTAAACGCCTAGGTATAGCAAGAGTTGATACTTTGCCTGAATTATTAGAAACTTTAAAGTTACTCAGTGTCCTTGGTCCAATCCAAAATAATAGGGTTGCATCAATGAGCTGTTCTGGTGGAGAGGCCGGGATGATGGCTGACTTGATTGAAGGGATGGATGTGTATTTTCCTGCCCTAGATGATGATCATAAATGTCGCATCAAGTCTACCTTGAATGAGTTTGTTGAGGTTAATAATCCTCTTGATTATCATACATTTGTCTGGGGAGACCGCGACAGGACAGCTGCATGCTTTAAAGAAATGATGAGTGGAGGTTTTGGCGCAACAATACTTCTTCTTGACTGGCCAAAAGGCAATAGATCTGACCAACAGGACTGGGATATTACCTTTGATGCCTTGTCTGACGCCGTATTAGTAACAGGCGTAAAAGCAATTGTCTTGGCATCTATAGCGGACTGTATGCCTAAACGCATTATTAAGAAATGTATAAGACATGGTATAGCGCCTATGATTGGTTTGGATGCATGTTTAAGATCTTTGCAACACGCTTATAGGTATACAGAGTTGCTAAAAAATGACTCTGTAAAGGGGATAGGCGCTATAAACAGAATTGATTGCATCAATAAAAATCAAAATATAATCAATGAGTTTGACGGTAAAAAATTACTATTCGAATATGGCTTAAATATTCCTAATGGAGAAATAGTAACTAGCACTGAACAGGCTTTGGAGGTTGCTGAAAAGATTAACTACCCTGTTGTCGTAAAAGTTTCTGATGAAGAATTAACCCATAAGAGCGATATTGGTGGGGTTAAATTAAATATTAATAATTCAGAGATGCTTACATTGGCTACTAACGAATTACTAAAGACTGGACCAAACTTGCTAGTTGAAAGTATGGTTGAAGGGGTAATAGCCGAGTTAATTATAGGTATAGATTTTGACCCTTTATTTGGTAACTTTTTGGTTATCGGGAGTGGTGGTATTTTCGTTGAGTTAATGAATGATAGTGCCTTATTGTTATTTCCAATCGATAGGAATGATGTGTATAGTGCTATCTCTGAACTGAAGGTATACCCATTACTGAATGGCTATCGTGGCAGACCAAGTGGAGACATAGAGGCGATCATAGATGCTGTTATGGCTGTAGTTGATTTTGTTAAAGATAAAGAAGTCGTTGAGTTAGATATAAACCCTTTATTAGTTTTACCTAAAGGAAAAGGCGTAATTGCTGCCGATGTTTTGGTTAAACTTAATATATGAATTGTTCCATGTAAATAAAAAAAGGAGTACGAATGAAAGAGCCTGTTACTTGTGAGATCATTGACAATATTTTGGTGGTTACACTTGATCGACCTAAAGCCAACGCAATTGATGTACCAACTAGTCAGGCACTTGGCGATGCATTTATTTCATTCAGAGATAATCAGGAACTCAGGGTGGCAATAATTATTGGCGCTGGAGAGCGTTTTTTTAGTGGCGGATGGGATTTAAAGGCTGCAGCAGATGGAGAAGCCGTAGACTCAGATTTTGGCCCTGGAGGTTTTGCTGGTCTTACTGAGCTTTGGGATTTAAATAAACCTGTAATCGCAGCTGTTAACGGTTTAGCTGTTGGTGGCGGTTTTGAGCTAGCCCTTGCTGCAGACTTAATTATTGCCGTTGAAGATGCAGAATTCTTTGTGCCAGAGGCTACGCTAGGCATTATTCCTGATAGTGGAGGGGTTTTAAGGTTGCCTCGCCGTTTACCCAAATCTATAGCAATGGAGCTACTAATGACTGGTCGCAGGATGGGGGTTAGCGAGGCAAAAAAATACGGACTAGTTAACAAAAGTTGTTCAGTTGAAACACTCAGAGACGATGCAATTGAATGGGCACGAGAGATAGCTAAATCGGCCCCACTTTCATTGGCAGCGATAAAGTCAGTTGTTAGAGAAACTGAGGCGATGGATTTAGAGACTGCAAATGCCTTTATGCGTTCTGGTGGAATAGATGATTATAATAAAATGCTGAAATCTGAAGATGCCAAAGAAGGGACCAATGCCTTCTCTGAAAAAAGAAATCCGGAATGGAAGGGCATATAATAATTTAATACAAAAAGAATAACCTGTAAAATTTTTTTAATAAAAACAATAAATAGATAGCTTGCGATTATGCGACTTAATGACTGCCACAATGTAGAAGACTTTCGTAAATTGGCAAAAGACCGTATACCTTCATCTTTGTTTCATTATATTGATGGCGGTGCTGATGACGAGAACTCGCTTAGACGCAATACAAGCGCATTTGAAGAGTTTGATTTAATACCTAACGGTTTAGCTGACGTTGACAATATAGATTTATCGACAACTATATTAGGGCAAAAAGTTAGTTCACCATTGTTTCTTGCGCCCACAGGTATGAGTCGATTATTTAATCACGATGGCGAACGCGCAGCTGCACTTGCAGCTGAAAATTATAATCAATACTACAGCTTATCTACTTTGTCATCTGTCAGTATTGAAGAGATTGGAGCACTAACTAGTAGCCCAAAAATGTTCCAAATCTATATCCATAAAGATAGAGAACTTACATACGAATTAATAGAGCGCTGCAAAAAAGCAAATTTTAACTCTTTATGTCTAACTATCGACACTATAGTGGCCGGAAATAGAGAGCGAGATTTAAAAACAGGCATGACTATGCCTCCAAAATTCACAATATCTAGCTTATTGGGTTTCGCTATGCGTCCAAGGTGGGTCTATAATTATTTTACTCATGAAGCATTTGAACTTGCTAACCTAGCTGGCAAGACCAAAAAGGGCGGCAAAGAGTCTATACCAGTTATAGATTATGTTAACTCACAGTTTGACACTAATCTGTGCTGGGATGACGCACAAAAGGCAATAGAATCATGGGGAGGACCTTTCGCTATAAAGGGAGTGATGTCAGTTGATGATGCTAAAAGGTCGGTTGATGTTGGTGCAAGCGCTATTATGGTCAGCAATCACGGTGGTAGGCAGTTAGATTCTAGCCCAGCACCCTTTGACTTATTAAGCGACATAGCCGATGCCGTAGGTGACAAGATAGAGATTATATGCGATGGAGGTATTAGGAGAGGAACACATATACTTAAAGCTTTAGCGCTTGGTGCCGATGCATGCTCTATAGGTAGACCTTACTTGTATGGGCTGGCGGCAGGTGGTCAGAAAGGAGTCGAGTCTGTGTTAGCTAAATTCCAAGCAGAGCTAACACGTAACATGATGCTAATGGGTATAAACAATTTATCACAACTAGACCTAACTAGAGTTCGCAAAAGGTGACTCATTTTTTACCAGTATAGCTTGGCTA
>JASLYC010000012.1 GCA_030739975.1 Gammaproteobacteria bacterium | reverse complement strand
TAAAGCTTTAAATAAGGCTTGAACAGCTCCACTGCCTCGATATTCTGGCTGAACAAAAAGGTCATCTAAAAAGCCTACCATTATTCCTCTTAGTGGTGATGGCATTTGACGGTAATGCATAATTCCAATCAAATTTCCTTCATTTGTTTTGGCGCTTAACGCATAAAACTGCATATGTTCATCAAAAATCCAGCCCCATACTTGATTAAGGATCTTTTCATTCATTGGCATCTTATAAAAATCAGCGTAGCCTATATAAAGCTTTTTCCAATGTAAGTAATCTTCTTTATTTAGCTTATCTATTAACATGTAGTGTGCTTTTTAATTAAACAGTCATTTAAGTATTACTTAGTTCGTCATATAGCATGAGTGCTGATGTGTCACTACGTTCGTGCCCTTTATTCATAAGATAAACATAACGGTCGTAAACCTCTTTAGCAATTGGTAGTTTAGTTTTATTATCTTCTGCCCTTTCTAAACAGTACCCTAAATCTTTTACCATCCACTTTATTGCAAATCCAAAATCAAACTCTCTATTATGCATTGTATCTGCACGATTAACCATTTGCCAAGACTGTGCAGCCCCTCCAGATACTGCAGAGAGTAGGCTTTCCATGTCTACACCCTCAGACTCAGCAAATAAAATACCTTCTGAAAGTCCCTGCAATACTCCAGCAATACATATTTGATTAACCATTTTAGCTAGTTGTCCATATCCAGCACCGCCCATATAATTAATACTCTTAGAGTATTCTTCAATAATATGTTTAACAGAGTTTAATACTTTCCTATCACCCCCAGCCATAACACTCAAAACACCGTTAATAGCTCCAGCCTCACCTCCACTGACAGGGGCGTCGACAAATTCAATATTAATTTCTTTGAATGATTTACTTAGCTTTTTTGCTAATTTGAAAGATGTTGTTGTGTGGTCAATAACAATAGCGCCTTTATTTAGGCATTTGTATATCCCTCCATCTGAGTATACAATTTCTTCCATGTCTTCATCCCTTCCAGAACAAATGATAACTACATCTGCTTGTGATGCTGCTTCTTCTAAAGAATGAACAACGTTACCTCCGAACTCTTTTTCCCAGGCAAGGGATTTTTCCGATGTTCTATTATAAACCTGTAACTCAAATTTATTAGATTTGCAAAGATGTCCAGCCATATGGTAGCCCATAACGCCTAGACCAACAAAGCTTACTTTGATTCTTTTAACCATCATTTAATTTGACTTATAGCTTAGCTAGAATTATACGTCAATAAGTAACTCTATCGATAAATGAGATAATCAAATAATATTTAACTATAAATGTGATATATCCAGCTCAAATATAACATGAGAGCTGGATAAAAATGATTGCTACTACTATAGCAAAGGTGCAATAACCAAGCTTACGATTGCCATAACATTAATTAAGATGTTCATTGAAGGGCCTGATGTGTCTTTGAATGGGTCTCCAACTGTGTCTCCAACAACTGCTGCTGCATGAGTATCTGAACCCTTACCACCAAAGTTGCCTTTTTCAACGTGTTTCTTAGCGTTGTCCCATGCCCCACCAGCATTTGCCATCATTAGAGCCATTAGTACACATCCTAGTAGTGCGCCACCCAACATGCCGCCCAAAGCTTCAGCTCCAATAACAAAACCTACAACTACTGGTGTGGCAACTGCTATAACGCCAGGTAATATCATTTTCCTGAGTGCTGCAGCTGTAGCTATATCTACACATTTTGCTGTATCAGGTTCAGCCTTGCCTTCTAACAAACCAGGAATTTCACGGAACTGTCTTCTTATTTCTTTTATCATTTCAAAAGCAGAATCACCAACAGCAGTCATTGTGATGGCAGATATTAAGAAAGGTATAGTTCCTCCAATAAACATGCCGATAAGAACATTTGCACTGTTTAACTGAAGTAAAAAGTCTTCTTTGTTAGCGCTTACAGTTTCAACATATGCGGTGATAATCGCAAGAGCAGCAAGAGCCGCTGCTCCAATAGCAAAACCTTTACCAATCGCAGCCGTTGTATTACCTAATTCATCAAGTGAGTCAGTAATCTTACGAGTATCCTCACCCAAGCCAGCCATTTCTGCAATTCCACCTGCATTGTCTGCTATAGGGCCATAGGCATCTATAGCCATAGTCATTCCGACTGTTGCTAACATCCCAATTGCGGCGATACCAACGCCATACAAACCTACAAAGTGATTAGCGACATAAATAATCAAACAAATCATCAATACAGGCACAACAACAGACTGCATACCTATCGCTAAGCCTTTTATCATTACTGTTGCAGGGCCAGTTTCGCCAGCCTTTGCGATATCTTTAATAGGTTGGCCAGCAGTGTAGTATTCAGTAACTAGACCGATAATAATGCCACCAATACTTCCCATGAGTACAGCAGCCCAAATATCATTAACAACATCAAGTTTATCGATCAAAAAGTAAGAGGTTATGATAAACAAGATAGCAGAACCTATGGTGCCTGTTCTTAGTGCAGATTCTGGTGAGTTGTTGGAAAACAATTTAACAACAATAATACCTATAATTGAACAAATAAGCCCTAATGATGCAAGAGCCAAAGGTAAAAACATAAGTTCAGACTTTGCCCCTAGTGCATCGCCTGTTATAGTTGCAGCAATAGCGATTGTAGCGATCATTGAACCACAGTAAGATTCAAAGATATCAGACCCCATACCCGCAATATCTCCTACATTATCGCCCACATTGTCAGCAATAACACCAGGATTACGCGGATCATCCTCAGGGATGCCTGCTTCAAGTTTTCCAACTAGGTCTGCTCCAACATCAGCACTTTTTGTAAATATACCGCCTCCAACACGAGAAAAAAGAGCCACAACTGATGCGCCCATAGCAAATCCATGTAGTGCATGAGAGTGAGTATCTCCAAAGAAATAGTAGAGTCCGCCTAATCCTAAAAGACCTAGAGCTGCTACAGACAGCCCCATAACAGAGCCACCAAAAAATGCTACTTTAAGTGCAGCAGAGCTACCTTTATCATGAGCAGCTTGTGTTGTTCTAACGTTTGCAAGTGTTGCAGTATTCATACCTATGTATCCAGCTGTTGCAGAAGCAATAGCTCCTATAACAAAACACAATGCACTTTCAAATCCTAAGAATATATACATTAAAACTAACAAAAATAATGCAAAAACACTCAGCATTTTATATTCACGTGTCATAAAGGCAATTGCGCCAATGTGTATTTGTTCACCAATTTTCTGTACGTCACCACTACCGCCGGGCTGTTTTTTAATCCAATGATAAATAGCTATTACTACAACTATGCCTAGTACACCAAGACCTGGTGCTATTAAATTTATTTCATTTCCCACTTTATACCCCCGAGTAAAGCAAATACCGTAAGACTATTAAAGACTATTAAAGCAATGGTATTTAGCTGATAATTTTATTGGTCGCAATATACCTTATAGACCACAAAATATTGCAAATTATAATCAAATCAACTTGAACTTAACTAATTATTAGAATTAAATTCAGTATATGATTTATTGGACAATTAAATCAGTACTGCAAAATATAATGAATTGAAAATGTATAGCGAACAATTTAGAGTTATTACTATGAGTCGAAGAACCCGTCCATGTGAAGCTCTGTAAGTTCACTAAAACCGCCAATGCATTTGCCGTCAATTATAATTTGAGGTACAGTCCTTGCTCCATTGGTTACTTTCGTGAATTCAGCCAATAATGCTTTGTCATTATCTATCATCTTGACTTCAAAAGGCATATTCCACTTGGTAAGAAGATCTTTAGTTTTGTCACAAATTGGACAGGTACTAGTTGAGTATACTTCAATCATCATTGCAGTGCGCTAACTACTAAATCGCCCATTTCTTCTGTTCCTACAACCTTGTCGCCATCTGCCGCTATATCTTTGGTTCGGTATCCTTGATCAAGCACAACATTTACTGCCATACCGACTTTATCTGCAATTTTGGCTTGACCCAACGAGTAACGCAACATCATAGCCACAGATAATATAGTTGCCAAAGGATTAGCTATATCCTTCCCTGCAATATCAGGAGCTGAGCCATGAATAGGTTCGTACATACCGTAGTTATCTTTATTTAGGGATGCAGAAGGCAACATGCCAATTGATCCAGTCAGCATAGCTGCACAGTCTGAAAGTATGTCGCCGAACAAATTAGAAGTTACCATAACATCAAATTGCTTTGGCTCTTTGACAAGTTGCATCGCTGCATTATCTACATAAATATGAGACAACTCAACGTCAGGATAGCTTTTCGCTACATTTTCCATAGTTTCTCGCCATAATTCACATACCTCTAATACGTTAGCCTTATCTACAGAGCATACTCTCTTGTCGCGTTTTTGTGCTATTTGGAATGCAGAATGGCCTATCCTTTCAATTTCTGACTGATAGTAAGTGGCAGTATTAAATCCAAAACTTTGTCCATTTTTTTCAATTACGCCTCTTGGACTACCGAAATAAATTCCTGCAACTAGTTCGCGCACAATCATTAAATCAAGGCCTGAGACTAACTCTTCTTTCAATGAAGAAGCACTTGCAAGCTGAGGGTATAAGATTGCTGGACGAAGGTTTGCATACAGATCCATCTCTTCTCTTAAGCCTAGCAAGCCTCTCTCTGGCCTTAAATCTCTTTCCAAAGACTCCCATTCGTAACCGCCGACAGCGCCCAATAAAATAGAGTCACAATCATGGGCTAAATTTATTGTTTCCTGTGGCAAGGGAGAGCCGGTTTCATCATAAGCAGCACCGCCAATTAAGCCCTTAATAAGCTCCATATCGAGGTTAAATTCATCATTCAAGCGATTAATAACTTTTAACGCTTGAGCGATAATTTCTTTCCCAATGCCGTCACCTGGCAAAACTAAGATTTTAGACATAATGCTCCATATCAGAATCTAAAAAATGCATTATACTTGATACCTAAACAGTGAATATAAACAATAACAATACACAAATAATACAGGCATCTTAATGCTTATATATCAAGCCTGTAAAATTTCAAACTCTAACTTAGATGCTCCGCAATCAGGGCAAACCCAATCGTCTGGCACATCATCCCATTTAGTTCCTGGTTTGATATCATCTTCTGGTAGACCTATTTCCTCTTGGTATTCCCACCCACAAACTATGCACTGATATTCTTTCATTTATATATTGCCATATAAACTTGTATAAAGGTACTTTTTATTTGTTAACTAGCTTGTTACAGATTGTCGGCGTTCTTAGATAAATATTCAGCAACCCCTTCTGGTGTATCTTTCATTCCATCGTCGCCTTTATTCCAGCCCGCAGGACAAACCTCGCCATTCTGAGTGTGAAATTCTAATGCATCAACCATACGTAGCATTTCATCTACATTCCTGCCAAGAGGCAAGTCATTTACAACCTGATGTCTAACTGTGAATTCTTCATCAATAAGAAAAGACCCTCTAAGAGCTAGACTGTCTGGGTGTACTACACCATAAGACTCCATAATTGAGTGATCAACATCTGCCACTAAAGGGAAATCAATTTGACCAATTCCGCCATCATTGATGGCAGTATTTCTCCATGCATTATGCGTAAATTTAGAGTCAATTGAAATTCCTACTAATTCTACCCCACGCTCCTTGAAATCAGCTACTCTGTGATGATGCGCTAAAATCTCAGAAGGGCAAACAAAAGTAAAATCAAGAGGGTAAAAGAAAATTACAATTTTCTTACCCTTTAGGCTTGATAACTGAAAATCGTCCACAATTGAGCCGTCTGCTAAGACTGCTGAAGCTGAAAAATCAGGCGCTTGTTTTGTTACTAGAACGCTCATAACACTCTCCAATAATATAGTTATTAAAAGAATACATTATACAAAAAATATTTTAGTTGGCATATGAATATATCTCACAAATAATAAGGCTTTGTGTTTCTATGTATCTAATATGAGAAAGTGTAAAATATCGCTATGATAAAAATTTTCAACACTCTAAGCAAGAAAAAAGAAGTCTTCAAACCTATAAATAAAGACCATGTAGGAATCTATGTTTGCGGCATGACAGTTTATGACTATTGCCATATGGGTCATGCTAGAGTGCTAGTTATGTTTGATGTTATCACGAGGCACCTAAGAAGGAATTTTAAGAGCGTTAACTATGTTAGAAATATTACCGATATTGACGATAAAATCATTAACAGAGCTATTGAAAATCAAGAAGAAATATCTAGTCTTACTGAAAGATTTATCTCTGCTATGCATGAAGACGAAAAATCTCTTGGAAACTTGATTCCTGATATAGAGCCACGTGCTACAAAATCAATTGACCAGATGCTCTATATGATAGAGTCATTGATGGAAAAAGATATTGCTTATCAAGGACATAATGGTGATATATATTACTCTATAAGAAATTTTGAAAGTTATGGCAAACTTAGTGGAAAGAATTTAGATGAATTAGCAGCTGGTGCCAGAATTGACGTTGAGTCTGATAAGCGTGACCCGCTAGATTTTGTTCTATGGAAGATGGCAAAACCACATGAACCTAGCTGGAAATCTCCATGGGGAGATGGCAGGCCTGGTTGGCATATTGAATGCTCTGCAATGTCAACTCACCATCTAGGTAATCATTTTGATATCCATGGTGGTGGGGCTGACTTATCTTTCCCTCATCATGAAAATGAAATTGCTCAATCTGAGGGTGCAAATAACTGTAAATTTGTAAATACATGGATGCATCTAGGTTTTGTTAATCTTGATAATGAAAAGATGAGCAAGTCTCTTGATAATTTTTTCACTATTCGTGAAGTACTAAAAAAATACGATGGTGAAACTCTTCGCTATTTCATAATGAGTAGCCATTATCGATCTCCACTCAATTTTAGTGATGAAAATCTAGACAATGCTAAATCAGCACTGACACGCATATACACCTCTATTCGTGGATTAAGTTCGACTGAGATTGCCATGAACCAAGTTTCAATGAGGTTTGACTTTGAGAGTCGTTTTAATTCAGCGCTTGATGATGACTTCAACACACCAATAGCTCTTAGCATTCTTTTTGAGATTGTAAAAATTATAAACACTGAAAGAGATAACGACACAGATCTCGCCAAGGCTTTGTCTCAACTACTGAAAAAACTTGGTAGCTACATAGGTATTTTGGAAAGTGACTCAGAGGAATATTTGAAACAGGGCGCCAAAATGTCAGATAAAGAAATTGAGGATAAAATTAAACAACGTAATACAGCAAGAAATAACAAAGATTTCCCTCTATCAGACCAAATTAGAGATGAACTTGCAGATATTGGAATAGTGCTAGAAGACAATGCAGATGGTACAACATGGCGCAAAACTTAACTTAAAAAAATAATTAATAGTAGTTAATTATAAAAATTGTTGCATTATTCTTATGTAACTAATTTATCTTTTGCTTGTACTGCTCAACAATTTTAAATTTTTGAATCTTGCCTGACGGTCCCTTCGGCAAAGGCTCTTTTGCAAAAAATATTCTACTTGGAGTTTTGAACTCTCCAAGATTATCTAAGCATAGTTTTTTAAGTTCGTCTTCGTCTGTTTTACAATTTTCTTTTAATAATACGCACGAGGATATATTTTCGCCATAATTTACATCATATATGCCAAAAGTACAAGCTTCTAGGATGGCATCATGGGTATACAAGGTATCGTCTATCTCTCTTGGTGATATATTCTCTCCACCCTTTATTATTAAATCTTTCTTTCTTCCAGTTATAAAAAAGAATCCATCTTCATCTTCAAAACCCAGGTCTCCAGTTAGCAAGTAGCCGTCATCAGTAAATGTTGATTTTGTGGCAGATTCATTTTTGTAATATGCTTTCATTACATTTTTGCCTTTAATTACTAACTCTCCCACCTCACCATTACTTACTGAGTCGCCTTGATCATTAATTATCTTAACTTCGTTTCCATAAGCAATCCCTGCAGACCCGTGCTTACGTTTATTTAAAGGGTTTGAAAGTATCTGTGCTGAAGTTTCAGTAAGCCCCATTGTTTCAACTATATTTACATTAAAAACCTTTTCAAAAGTTTTATGAACTTCGGGTGACAATGGTGCAGAGGCTGATCTGCCAAATCTTAGTTTACTAAGGTTGAGCTTAGAAATATCAAAATTTTCATGAATAAGGTAATTGATTATTGTAGGAACAATGCTAAACCAAGTACACTTATATTTTTCTATTGTTTGCCAAAAATTAGACGCACTAAACTTGTCCATCATAACAACACAACTATTGCTATACAAAGTTGAAGCTACAGAAACCATTTCAGCATTTATATGGTAAAGTGGCAGTACGCATAGTGACACATCTTCACCTTTAACTTGATGGGCAATAGCAGTGTTTTCGCCCCCCGCAAGGACATTACTATGAGAAAGCAAAACCCCCTTAGGCGTGCCAGTTGTTCCTGAAGTGTAAATTAATACTGCAGGTGTTTCTGGCAAAACAGAAGATTTTGTTATCTTGCCATCTAATTTTTGTAAACTTTGTGAATCTTCAAACAGCAATACTTTAGCATCAGAATTGCCAAGGATATTGCCGAACTTGTCTATATATTTCTGCGAAGCAAAAAGTAAACTACATTCTGAATGCGCTATGGTGTACTCTATCTGTTGGTTACCAGCAACTACATTTATTGGAACCACAACTACACCGTGATACATGGCACCTAAAAATAACAATGTAGTGGCATAACTGTTGTCCAACAGGAAGCCGACTTTATCGCCATGTTTAATATTATTTTCTTGGAATAATAAGCCTAGCTTATTAATATCTGAATGGAGCCTTTTATATGAAATATGTAAATCAGATTCGGCCTCAATTAAAAAAATCTTGTCTGGTGTTTGGCTGGCAAAATTATCAATAAAGCTTGTAATTGTTGTTGAATTAATAACTCCATAATTCTCCCATTTTTTCCAGTAATCTGAAAATATGTCAAGTTCAGTTGGCTCGTAAGCATTCTTTATAGTTCTTACAACTTTGGTTATATTTAAGTATTGCTTATAATTAAGGTTGTCTCCAACTACATTATTCCCCCAAGTTCCACAACCCATTGAAAGTGAGAAAGGCAAGGAATTATTAAAGTTTCCTCCAGTGGCAAATGTGTGTGCCTGATTAACAATCACTCTACAGACGGGAAGCTCTTGGCCTAAACGTGCTATATTATCATCATTGTTGCTGTGAACGCTGCAGGAGTGCCCCTGTCCTTGGTTTTTTAAAAGTTTTAACGCTATATCTAACGCATGATCAAAGTTATTCGCCTTATATATTGTTAACACTGGAGATAGCTTCTCTAATGAAAAAGGATAATCGTATCCTACGCCTGACTCTTCAACCATAAGAAATTCAGATTCATTATATTTTTTTGCATTAAGGCCCGCAATATTAGCTATTTCATTTGCTTTTCTAGCAATAACTTTACGATTTATTACGCGATTTTTATCCCACATAGTTCTTTGCAATTCTGCCTTCTCAGAATCATTAAGCAAAACACCTCCCTGCCCTTCTAGGGCTGAAATTGTCTTGTTATATATGCTATTAATTACAATTAGGCTGTTTTCAGACGAACAACTTGTTGCGTTATCAAAAGTTTTGGATGCCTTTATTTTTTTTGAGGCATCTAATATGTCGGCACTATCATCAATAATCGATGGCACATTGCCTACTCCTACTCCAATAGTCGGAGTTCCTGTTTGAAGGGCCCTAAGAATATTGTTCTGTGAACCAGTTGCGATAACTAAATCAACTTGCTTTGTTAGCTCTATTGTGCTCTCTTTTGTTATTGGCGAAGGCAAAACTTGCACTAAGTTAGTAGGCGCTCCGACTCTTTGTATAGCCTGTTGCATTAATTCAACCACCTTTTTACAAACTAAAGCCCCTTTAGGAGAGGGCGCTAAAATTATTGAATTCCTACATTTAAGTGCATTAATTACTTTATTAAGTGGAGTAGCAACTGGGTTAGTTGACGGCGTGATAGCACAAATAACTCCAACAGGTTTTGCAATTTCAGTCAAACCTTTTTCAGCATTATGATTTATAATGCCTACCGTTTTTAAATTCTTTAAGTCTCTTAATAAGCCAATAGTTTTACGCTTATTCTTAAGCATCTTGTCTTCAACATTGCCAAGGCCGGTCTGCTTAACAGCAAGATCAGACAAAGTCTTGTTATTTTCAGGCCTTATAACTTCCCAAGCAACGGCAAGTATCATTTCGTCAACCTTTTCTTGACTATAGTTATTGATAACTGACTGTGCCAATCTTGAATCGATAACTAGATTATCGATAATGTTCTTTTTATTACTCATTTGTTAATTTAGAATAAATCATTCAGAGAAGTTTAACCTCCCTGAATGATATAGGTAATTATTTACTTAAGCCCTGCAAGCAGGCCTGTCAAGTAAGTTTGTCTTTCTTTCCACATAGTTAGGACTTCATCTCTTGTCAAAATCCTTGAAGGTGAGTTTGTAGATTTCATCTTTTTTTGTGTTTTCTTATCATTAAACATTGCAGGAACTTTACTTGCTAAATAGTCAACAATGTTTTGAGGGGTGCCCTTGGGAACCATTAAACCTCTAAAATTAACACTAGAATCATCAACATCAACTCCTGCTTCTTTAAGTGTACGAACATCCGGAAGATATGAATGCCTCTGATTATCTGCTACAGCTAAAATCTTCAAGTCTGCTGCACTTCTTGCTGAGTCAGACAAGTTATTAAACCCTGCACTAACTTCACCAGCTTTAACTAACCTTAAAGCATCTACACCGCCTTTAGCTGGTATATATGTAAGTTTTTTACCTGACGCTTTAGCAAACTGTAAGAAAGCAATATGGTGTCCTACGAACTTTCCTGCGCCACTAATTGTAACCGCACCAGGATTAGCTTCAGCATGAGCAAGAAGTTCCTCAACAGTATTAAATGGGCTATCCTTGCTTACTATAAGTACAGCTGGATCGGCGCCCCAGTTTCCTAGAGGTTCTAAGTTATTGATATTGTATTTAGTATCAAAAACAATAGACTGGGCTATAAAGTGAGGCACATTGTATGCAGCCATCATATATCCGTCTGCAGGAGCCTCGCTAGCAAACCAGTTCCAACCAGTCCTACCGCCAGCACCTGGCTTATTTATGATATAGATTGGCGCACCAATAAATGCATCTTTTCCGGAAGCCAAAGTTGCAATTCTAGCTTGGAAGTCTGTTGCACCTCCGGGTCCATAAGCTACCATAGCACCTATCGGTTTGCCTCCTGGGTACTCACCACTAGCATACTTTATTCCTGCAGCTTGCACTTGTAATAGCACCAATGATGCAATTGCAAGGAAAGCTGACTTAGTTATATATTTAATTTTCATTTATTTCTCCTTCATTTAGTTGTTAAAAAAACATACCCTTTGGCGGTTGCACATGCAACATTTCGGTAAACAGACCATACAATGCTAATGTAAAAAGTGCTGCAATACCTAATTTAAATATGCAAACACGCCAAAAGTCGGTAGATTCTTCGGGTTTTTTATATATCATAACTACCGCGAAGAACAAAATCATTGAAGCTAGGTAAAAACCTATATACTTCATAGTTAAAATGTAGACAAGTAATAATCCTAGTCCTGGAAGTAAGTCTTTATAATTGGTTGTCTTTCCAAGAACGTCCTTCTCAAAAAATAACAAGAATCCCAAGATTGCAATTCCTCCAGATATAAACCTTGGAAAAAGATAATCTTCATTATCAACCCAAGGCTTTGGATTTATCACCTCTTCGAATGAAATACTTAGCAAAGTTAATGCAACTACTATTACTAATAAAGTCGAAATTTTTAAGTATTGCCTCATGTTATTTATTTTTAGATTTACGATTTGAGTAAACACCATAAGTAATAGAAATTATGCAAATTGAAATGAGTGTAATATTTATTGTTCCAGTAGTGAAATACAATATCCAATTACCATCAAATCTAGCGCCGCCTATAAGTTTTCCTAAAAGGAAATTGTTTTCTGCAATGGGTCCAAGAATAATCCCCAATACAACTGGTACTGCGCTAAAGCCGGCCTTACTAGCAAAAAACATAATGGTGCCTAAAGAAACCATGATTAATACGTCTGAGTATGAATTTCCAATACTGTAAGTTCCAAATACTGCTAATACAAATATTCCAACTGCCATATAGTTATCAGGAACCTTCATAATCCAGCCACTATGCCTACTCAAGAAAAGACCGATAAACAGCATTAAAAATTGTGCAAGAATTAAAGAGTCAATGAATGTCCATATAACTTCTTTATTGGTTTCAAAAATTTCATGTCCTGGAAAAATGCCATGTATCAGTAATCCGCCTAGAAGAACTGCAGCAGTAGGGCTACCAGGAATGCTTAGTGTTAGTAAAGGAATAAGTGAAGGCCCAACCATAGAGTTGTTTGCGCTTTCAGCTGCAACAATTCCTTCTGGTTCTCCTTTGCCATAATTATCACTATTCTTACTAAACTTTTTAGTTTGGTCGTATGATACAAGGCCGGCTATTTGCCCGCCAGCTCCGGGAATAATGCCAATAATAGAGCCTATCATTGAACCTATAGATAAAGCTTTAGCTCTTCCAAAAACATAACGAAAAGAGCTCATTAAAGTTGATGAACCTACTGCACTCAAAGCAGCGTTTTTCTGGCTATAGTAGTTTTCCATTAGGTTTAAAACTTGAGGCATTGCGAAAAGTCCGATCAGTCCGACTACAATATTTACACCTCCTGTAAGGTGCTCAGTAAAAACAAAACGCTCTACGCCTAGAACAGGGTTATCCCCTATAGTTGCAAGCATCAACCCAAATAAACCAGACAAAAGACCCTTAATAACTGATTTAGAATCAATTGTTGCAATAATTGTAATACCAAGAATTGCAATCCAGAACAGCTCAGTAGTCCCAAATTTCAATGATAGTTCTGCCAATGGCGGGGTAAAAAATATTAAAATTACAACGCCAAATATCCCCCCAACAAAGGAACTTATGAAGCAATAGTGTAGGGCTTCTTTTGATTTGCCCTGTTTCGCCATTTTATGCCCATCCATGGCAGTTGCAATATTAGCAGGAGCACCAGGAACATTTACCAGAATTGCGCTAATTGCTCCACCAGCAACAGTAGCCGTATACATTGCCCCTAACAATATTAAACCGCTTTCTGGTTCCATATGAAAAGTAAAAGGAATTAACAATGCAACCGACATTGTTGGGCTTAGTCCAGGTAATGCCCCCAAAATAATTCCAACAAAGGTCCCTCCCACAAGTAATGCTATGTGGTAAAGAGTAAATACGTTTGCAAAATAATCTAAAAATTCCATTAAAGAGCCCTATACGTAAAAATAAAATAACGCCATACTGACACATTACTCATATATATGAGTTGCTCATATTACCATGACAATATTACATCTGTCAAATAATTTTATTATCTGTAAAAAAAATGTATTAATAATAAAAACACTTATATATAAAGAAACAATATGACCATAAATAGGCATATATTTAATTAAAATCAATAAATTTGCTGGTTATAATAAAGTATTAAATATAACTTACACATATATATAAGCAATAGTTTTTTATGACACATACTTTAATCTGAATTAAATATGAAAAAGAAACTCTATGAAACTGTTATCGACTTTATACATGAGCAAATTGCTAATGGAAGCCTAACAATTGGGGACCTGATTCCTTCTGAATCTCAATTATCTAAAAAACTAAATGTAAGTATTGGAACTGTCAGAAAGGCTATTGACAAACTTGAAAATACTAAACTCTTGTATCGGCACCACGGCAAGGGAACTTATGTTTCTGACTATAACTTTGACAATAGTATGTTCAACTTTGTTAGTTATGGTAGTGGCACCGGCTCATCAATTAGAATACATAAAACAACCCCTGTAAGAAAGAAAATTAAAGCAAATAGCGAGATAAGCCATGAACTTGGCATCAAGAATGGAGATGATGTAATTTATATAGAAAGAAGAGGCTATATTGACAAAAAAAGCCCTGTCATGATAGAAAAATCTTGGTGGATTGCAGACACTGTAGAGGGCTTACAACAAACTAATCTTCATATTCCTGACCTATTGTATGCTTTAATCTCTAAGCAATTTAATACCCATATTACATCATCTAAAGAAGTTTTGACTGCTGGTATCGCCAATAAAAAGAATTCTGAAATATTAAACATTAAGCCAGGATCTCCTGTGGTAATTCTTCATAGGCATTCGTATGCTACTGGCAAGGGCTTGGTTGAGTTTAGGATTACAACAGGTAGAGCAGATATGTTTAGCTATACTACAACAATTGGCAATCCAGATGATAGTTAGTTGTAGACTTTTTGTGCAAATTTGTTAATCTTGCTGCACTATGATTAATTGGGATGAAATTGATACTGTTCTTTTAGATTTAGATGGAACAATTCTTGATTTAAATTACGACTTACATTTTTGGCTGGAATATTTACCCTTGATATACTCAAATAATAACAACATAAGCCTTCAATCAGCTAAAGAAAAAATTATTCCAATTCTAAAATCACAAATGGGCAAGTTAAATTGGTATTGCCCTGATTATTGGGGTAATAGATTCGACCTAGATATAATCAAGCTCAAACAAAATATGTCTCATATGATACAAATTTTGCCGCATGCAGAAAACTTTCTTAAGAATGCTAAAATAAATAACAAAAAGATATTTTTAGCCACCAATGCACATAGAAAGACCATACGAGTAAAGATGGACATTGTTCATCTTGAAAGTTATTTTGATGGGATTATTTCTTCGCATGATTTT
The DNA here is from genome assembly GCA_030739975.1 of Gammaproteobacteria bacterium. Lineage (GTDB taxonomy): Bacteria > Pseudomonadota > Gammaproteobacteria > PS1 > Pseudothioglobaceae > SZUA-1055. The sequence continues at coordinate 23,581 of JASLYC010000012.1, read as the reverse complement.
GGTGTTGCAAAGCAGGAACAAAAGTTTTGGACTCAATTAGAGAATGAAATTAATTTAAATAAGAATAGGGCTATTTTTTTTGATGACTCTTTAGATGTCCTAGAGTCCGCGAAAATTTTTGGAATAAAGCACATAATAGCTATAAGTAAACCAAGTACAAAACTTGAGCCAAAAAATGTCAATGGTTTTATAAACATTGAAAACTTTAATAATTTATTGTCAATATAGTATTTCTAAAGCGGTCTGAATAAATAAAATTATATAGTTAGGGTATAATAATTAGAATTTACTAATATAAAAATACGCCAATATAAAAGGCTATAAGCATATTCTTTTTTCTTACTTTGGTTGTTATTATTGAATTGACTAGTTTATGATAAAAATTGGAATAATTTCAGATACACATGGGATAGTTCACCCAGAAATTGTAGAACTGATTAATAAGTGTGATATTGCAATACATGCTGGGGATATTGTAGATATGCAGGTTATTAAAAAACTCAATCCACTTCAAAAAGTTGTAGCTGTTCAAGGAAACAATGATGGCCATATGGAATGCTTCGATGAGGTTGAAACTTTAGACCTTCCGGGCGGTAAATTAGTTGTTGAGCATGGTCACAGACATGGTCATCATGAACCGTGTCATGACTCTTTAAGATCGACATATCCAGATGCAAGAATTATTGTTTACGGACACACACATAAACAAATCATAGATGAGTCAAAAAAGCCACTAGTAATTAATCCTGGTGCTGCTGGAGAAATTCGCAACTATGGTAGTGCTAAGTGCTTAACTATACACATCAAAAGTCCAGAGGAATGGGACATTAAGTCACATAAATTTAATTAATATCTCATTAGAGATATTATCAATATAACTTAATACACCTTGCAATTTAAAGCTTAAAGGTTATGATTAAACGCTGTAAAATATTTAGCCTCAATTTATTAATAAATTTCAGGAGATAATATGAAAAATGCTTTTTATGCACAGTCCGGTGGAGTGACAGCTGTAATTAATGCTTCCGCCTGCGGAGTAATCGAAACAGCAAGAAAACACTCAAATAAGATTGGCAAAGTGTTTGCTGGACAAAACGGCATAATTGGGGCGTTAACTGAAAACTTAATTGACACGTCCAAGGAATCTGATACAGACATAGCAGCCTTAAAACACACCCCTTCAGGTGGTTTTGGGTCTTGTCGTTATAAGATGAAATCTTTGGAAGCAAATAAGGCAGAATATGAAAGGCTAATTGAGGTATTTAAGGCTCATAATATTGGCTACTTTTTCTACAATGGTGGTGGCGACTCTGCAGATACATGCTTAAAAGTATCTCAACTATCTGAATCAATGGGTTACCCAATCCAAGCGATTCACATTCCTAAAACTGTTGATAATGATTTGCCCGTTACTGATAATTGCCCTGGGTTTGGGTCAGTTGCAAAATATATAGCCGTGTCTACCATGGAAGCAAGCTTTGATGTCGCTTCAATGGCGGCAACTTCAACAAAGATTTTTGTGCTTGAAGTAATGGGTCGTCATGCGGGCTGGATAGCTGCAGCGGGTGGTTTAGTTGATGAATCAATCCCTGTTGTTATACTGTTTCCTGAAGTCGACTTTGATGAAGAGAAGTTTTTAACAAAAGTAGATAGTAACGTTAAAGAGTTTGGGTACTGCACTATTGTTGTTTCAGAAGGTACAAAATGGCCTGACGGAAAGTTCCTTGCTGAGCAAGGAACAAGAGATGACTTTGGGCATGCGCAACTTGGTGGAGCAGCACCAGTTGTAGCTAACCTTATAAAAAATTCTTTAGGTTATAAATATCACTGGGCAGTTGCTGATTACCTTCAGCGTGCCGCTCGTCATCTTTCTTCTGATTCAGATGTTAAACAAGCCTATGCGCTTGGAGAGGCTGCTGTAAATATGGCTGTTGAAGGTAAAAACTCTGTTATGCCTGCCATAATTCGCACATCAAACAATCCATATAAATGGGAAATAGGTTTGGGTGAGCTTAAGGATATAGCTAATGTTGAAAAGATGATGCCTGCAGATTATATATCTGATGATGGCTTTGGAATAACTGACTCTTGTAGGGATTACCTACGACCTTTAATTGAGGGTGAGAACTATCCCCCTTATAAAAATGGCTTGCCTGACTATGTCGTTATGAAAAAACAAATGGTAAATAAAAAGTTGCCTCCATTTGAAGTTTAAATTTAACTATAACAAGCTCTAAGAAAATTCAATTTCGAATTGTTAAAGAGCTATATTAAGGAAACAAATGAATATTATCTTATTAGGCCCTCCTGGTGCCGGAAAAGGAACTCAAGCAACAAACATATGTGCTAAATACTCAATACCTCAAATCTCTACTGGCGATATGCTTCGTGCAGCAGTTAAAGACGGCACACCTTTGGGTATTGAAGCTAAAAAAGTTATGGATGAAGGTGGCTTAGTGTCTGATGATATTATTATTGGCCTTGTAAAAGAAAGAATTTCTGAGAATGATTGTAATAATGGATTCTTATTTGATGGTTTCCCTAGAACTATTGCACAAGCGGAAGCATTAAAAAATGATGGCATTAATATAAATTACGTTGTAGAAATCCAAGTCCCAGATGAGGATATTGTTGCCAGGATGTCTGGTCGTCGAGCTCATTTGCCATCTGGACGCACCTATCACATAACTTACAACCCTCCTAAAATTGAAGGTAAGGACGATATAACAGGGGAAGAGCTAGTCCAGCGTGCTGACGATAATGAAAATACTGTTCGCTCTCGTTTAGACGTTTACCACGACCAAACTCAGCCATTGGTAGAGTACTACAAATCATGGATGGGCAAAGATAATAATGCGCCAATATATGGGTCGGTTGATGGTGTAGGTCATCTAGAAGAAGTTAAGGAACGCGTTTATGCAAAACTTGGATAAGATTTAATTGGACAATATCGGCCCAAGAGAAATCAACATTCCTTTCAGACCAATTCCTTTGGAAGTGCCTGAAGGAATGAAGCCTAATGAGTTTTTTAACTCACCAGAAAATCTAAAAGACCTTGCTGAAAATAATGGTCTTTTAATTAATGACGAAGATTTATTGCTTTATAGGAAAGCATTAGGTCATTCAAATGAGTTTGACTGTTCAATTATTTATAATACGTCTCAAAGCATTCTCAATCCTCTTGGTCGACCAGTAAGAAGAACTCAACTGCCAAGAAAAGTGAGAGGCGTGTGGAATAGAATGAATCAGATTATTTTTGATTTCATGTTGAATCTGTACCCTGATCCAGACAGATTTCTTGTTCTTGCAGGTGAAGCTTCATTAGATGCAACTTGGCCTATCGCTTCTCCAGGAGTACCAAGCATAAGGATGCTGCATAACCATTTTATTGTTTTTGATAAGAAGGATTTAGCATGCGCAAATCTGGCTGACGTAAATGACCCAAATCTAACAGATGGTGGCCAACATTCACTATTTGCAGCCTATATGCGCAATGTATACTCTGATTTTTTATCTTCTTTAGATTTGCAAATTCTTAAACCAATAAAAGGTGAATCTGCAAGTCTTTCTCTAACTGGTTACCCGCAAGGATTGCCTAGCTGGGAGGTTCAAGGGGGCATAGATAGCTTAAAAAATATTGACTTTTGGAAAGAATATGACAATATATTAAAGGGTTTTATTGATTTCTATAGAGCTTTTTTTGCACAAGTATCGAGTAGGAACTCCGGAGTTCCTAATGACTCTTATTTCCCTAAAGAGATAGAAAAAACTTTACTGTTTAATAATTGTTTTTTATCGGCAGCTAAGAAAGTTCGTGATAAATGCATTAATGATGCTAAATACGCATCAGCAATTCGTTGGCAACCTGCATTTAAACAATTAATATTTAGAAATGATCAGGGCAAGCTAATCGTTACAATCTCTCAAAATTCGATTGGAAATGCAATAACTGAGCTTCTTGGAGTTGTAGTAAAGCGTTCGCCTGATGCATCAGCTTATGAAGAAAAAGAGCCGGCTTTAATAAATAAATTGTTGGCGCTTAGATCAAGGCTTGTTGAGGCAGATTTAGGTAGGGTAATTAATACAAATTCCAAGGTCAATTGATAGAATGGCTTCTATAAGGTATAAAATCTAGGTATTTTCTACATTTATACTGCTGCTATTAGATAACATAAAATTAGCCTGAACTTTCATCAAAGTAAGTACACAATCACTTAGATCATTGTATTCACTTATTCCAGTATCAATTTGCTTAGTTCCTAAGTAGTAAAAAACACTCTTGTAGACAAACTCATCGACCTTAATAACTACAAATGTGCAATCTGCAGTTTCCCATACTGCTGCAGGACACAACGTTGTCTTTTCGTCTTTAGCGGTTCGGGTTATTTCAATATCAGCTAAATGAATATCAACGTCTTTCCAGCGCTTGCTAGTAGCATCTTTAATAATATTTAATTCTGTTGCATTAAAATCGCTAGACATTCTCTTGTTTCAATAAATCAATGGACAATACCATTCAAGTCTGGCTCTGCTTCAACAGATCCTCCAGCTTCAATTTCTTCATCAGTTGCATCACGTATAGATAAAATTTCAAGTATAAATATTATTTTCTTTCCGCAAAGAGGGTTATTGCCGTCTATTGTTAATTTGCTATTCTCAATCTTAGAAACATAAAAATCTCTAGGCTCGCCACTATCGCTCTCCATAGTTATTTTAGCGCCAACTTGTCTATACTCCTCTGGAACATTATCAATGTCATCTGTAAAAGTTAAACTTTCATCTCTCTCACCAAACATATCATTACAGTCTATAGGAACTTTCACAGTGTCTCCGACAGATTTTCCTTCAAGCTCAACAGTTACCTGCTCAAAAAGCTGTGAGTTTTCACCGTGAACATATCCTAGAGGTATTTCTACTTGGGCAACAATGTCTCCATTTGATTTATCAAGAATTTTGTAAGTTAATTCGACAAATTTATTGTCTGTAATAAATTCTTTCACTTTGAAATGCCTTATTTATGTTTATTAGATAGTTTTATAGTTATATATTAGCAAAAAAAAATTAAAAAATTGTTGCACCGAAAATTTTTACTTCTCCATCTTCATAGCCAAGTACCAATCTACCAAGGTACTCTCCTTTAATTTTATTGTTAGTTTGCTTATAAAGGATACTAACATGTTCGCCTCGCCTTAAGATCCCTAGGACTTCACTTTCAGCTGTTAGGTTTTTTGTTAGCTCATTTCTGGCCCATTGTTTACCAATTTCAATCTCATTGGCGCCGCGCATCATTTCTTTACAAAAATTCTTTGTAAATCCAATGTAGTTCTGATTATTAGAGTATTTCTTGAGGTCTTTCCACATGGGGTTAGCAATCTCTAGTATCTCATCATCTGTTTTGTCTAATAAATTCATCTTTTTAACTCACAATAATTGGTAATTTAACAATCTGTATTATAATAAAAAAAGACCAACACACTGAAGTCTGTTGGTCTTTTTAGATCTAAATATAGATTGTTTAAGGTCTATTATTTATACTACTCATCTTCATCAACTATATGATAAACAGGAGCTTTTTCCATAGTGTACTCACCAGTATCACGATTACGATGTGAAACAGTTAATGCATGCCAATTCTCGTCATCCAGCTTCAAGGCATCTCCACGATAGTAATAACCTGGCCAGCGAGTTTCTTTTCGGAACAATGTATGCTGCATTACACTTTCAGATGTGCGATGACGGTGCTTTAATTCCCATGCACGCATTAATTGGTGCAAATCTTCTGCGCCAATATTCTCAAGGTCCTCCTCAAAAATCTTAAGTTTTTCAACGCCTATGTTTAAAAGCTTATCATTAGTCATATAGTTAACGCCAATGCCTCCGCAATACTCATCCATAATCTTTTCTAAACGCTGAAGACCTTGGATAGGAAGAATATAGCTAGGAGAAACTGTGCCTCCAACTATTTCATTACGACCTATAGTGTAATTATCTAGTGGTTTATAAATTTTTGCCTTTAGGTCTGCAACCTGCTTGTCAGAAACGTTCATATTGTCTGCCATGCCATCATTGATGTATTGCACTGCAGCTTTAGCAGCTAAACGACCTTCAGTAAATGAACCAGAAGAGAATGCGTGTGCAGTACCGCCAACAGCGTCTCCTGCACCAAATAACCCTTCAACAGTCATCATCCTGTTATAACCCCAGAAGTATTCATCTGGAGATATGTCTTTAGGGCCAGAACACCAAGCACCCGAACAAGTTGCATGAGAGCCCATAACATACGGCTCAGATGTTGTTAATTCAGGGTTAATGTATTTAGGGTCAATATTCTGAGATGCCCATACTACAGCCTGCCCTACTGTCATTCCTAGGAAATTTTCCCATCCAACTTCTTCTAGATGAGGGTCCTGAAATGCTTCCATTGTAACCATATGTATCGGACCTCTGCCTGCTGCAACTTCATTAATGAATGCATGATTACGTAGACATGTAGGAGTCGGGATATGGTCAATATATTCACCAACAATTTCTTTAGTGTGTTCATACCAAGTCGTTTCGTACTCGTTACCATAAGCATTTTGTGTGTAAGTCTTAAGGTGCAAGAAGTAAGCTCCAACTGGACCATAACCGTCTTTGAAACGAGCCAGAACTATACGGTTCTCCATTTGTGTCATCTTAGCGCCTGCCTCTATAGTTAATGCATATGCTGAGCCTGAGCTCCATGGAGCGTACCATGTACGACCCATACCTTCGCCAACTGATCTTGGTTTAAATATGTGCGAAGCACCCCCAGCACCAACAATAACTGTCTTAGCTCTAAATACGTGATAGTCCCCAGTACGGCAATTAAATCCAACAGCTCCGCCGATACGATTTTCTTTATTTTCATCCATTAATAAGTGGGTCACCATGATGCGATTGTAGATCTTATCCGCAGATTTACGTGCAGCCTCAGCAACAATAGGCTTGTAGCTTTCACCATGAATCATAATCTGCCACTTCCCTTCACGCTGATAAGCGCCAGTTTTTTCATTTTTCATAAGTGGCAATCCCCACTCTTCAAACTTGTGTACTGCAGAGTCCACATGTCGAGCCATGTCATAGGCTAAGTCCTCACGTACCATACCCATTAAGTCATTGCGAGCATATCGCACATGATCCTCTGGATTATTTTCGCCCCAGGAGGTACCCATATAACAGTTAATCGCATATAAACCCTGTGCAACAGCACCAGAACGATTTATATTTGCCTTTTCGGCAATTACAATTTTCATATCACGGCCCCAGTATCTAGCCTCATAAGCGGCACCAGTACCGCCCATTCCAGCACCGACTACTAAAACATCGATGTCGTTCTCATATATTGTCTTGTATCCCATTAGTAGTAAACTCCCTCTTTAAATTTCAAACCGTTTGTAGCCAACGTATGCATTCCTTCGTCTTGATTGAATGCCGCGGGCTCAAAGCAAAGATAATCACCATCGTGGTCTTCCTTTGTAGGAACAGGAAGCTTGGCAAGTTCTGGGATTGCTTTACCCCATGGTTTGGTAGTTATAGGAGACAAGAAGTTCTTTTCACGTCCATCCCTAAACTTAATTTTCCAGGCAATTGTCCCCTTCTCTTCTTCACGTAATACACGCACACTATGTCCTAGTGGAGCAAAATCAGCGTATCCACGAACATCAATAGCATTCTGTGGGCAAGCTTTTACGCAAGAGTAGCACTCCCAACACATGTTAGGTTCAATATTAACTGCACGACGATATTTTTTATCGATATGCATAATGTCTGATGGGCAGATATCAACACAATGTCCACAACCATCACAACGAGTCATATATACAAAAGTAGGCATTTTCTTTTCCTCTTATTATTAGTTATTAAATATTATTAGTAGTGCCTTGGAGCGTCACGCTTAATTCCAAGCCCCATATCTAACGGTGCGTCTTTTAGTAATTCCATAGAATGCCTGTCTCTATCTGCAGGATTCTGTCTGTCAGCAGGTTGCGGCAAGTTTTCATTTGAGCCGTCAGCTTTAATCATACGTTTATTGTATGCAGCAGCTGGTTTAAAAAACATATGGGCAAATTTAGACCATAACACGCCGCCAAATAGAATTGTGCTAGATGCAATGAACAGAGCAAACAGTATCCATCCACCTGCATAAGACCATAATAAAGCAAATGCTGAAGTTGCCATTAAGGAAAGGCTAAACAAATCCATTGGCTCAATGTTGTACCATTTATTACCCTCTGCAGCAACATCAACTCTGATAAATAGCCAGAACCACCAACTTCCAATAGCTAGCATAATTGCGCCTATGTGCCACAGTTGTGGCAACATATCGTCACCTTCTACAGGAGGATTAAAAATCATAATGACGGTGGTTGCAACAAATATAACAAAACCGTACATAGTTAAAAGGTGCGCTATTCTACGTTTAGTATTGCAAAACTCGCCTGAAAGAGCAACATCTTCAACAGCAGTCTTAACTGCAATTGAGATTTTTTCTCCTCCATCGACAGTCCTTGTAGCATTTTCTTGGGCTTTCTTTGCATTATTAAAGAAGAACTTAGCGCTCTTCTTATGCCACATGTCTATGACTGTACCCCCTACAACAAGAACTACCATAGCGATAATGTAATATTGCATCACTTCTGGTGAAATAGTTGCTGAAATTTCAGCAAATGGGTTTGTAGTGATCATGGTATGAGCCTCCTTAAATTAAATTAAATCACAAATAATTGTTTTCTTTATTTTTTATAAAAATCTATTTCTAAACTATCGTTACTTTGCAGAGTGTCCTTTTAGCTGAACCTCTACTTTATCTTCATCCTTTATGTCGGCGTAGTATGCTTGTAATACTTTGGCGACCTCTGGTCGACTAAATGTATCTGGAAGGTCTTCGCCATCAGAAAGCATCTTTCTAACTTTTGTACCAGACAATAGGACACGGTCATCTGCAGTATGAGGGCAAGTCTTCATAGAAGCCATTCCACCACATTTATGGCACCAAAAAGTCCAGTCAATCTTTAGCGCTTTGGTAATCAAAGCATCTTCTGCAATTTCATCAAAAATATTGTGAGCATCAAATGGCCCGTAATAATCGTCTACTCCTGCATGGTCACGTCCAACAATTAAATGTGTGCAACCGTAATTTTGTCTAAATAAAGCATGAAGCAAGGCTTCTCTAGGGCCTGCATAACGCATATCCAAAGGATAACCAGACTGGAGAACTGTATTATCTACAAAATAATTTTCAATTAATTTTGCAATCGCCTCTGAGCGCACATCAGCAGGTATATCGCCTGGCTTTAGGCCTCCTAAAACAGAGTGAATCATTATTCCGTCACAAATTTCTACAGCAACCTTAGCTAAATATTCATGTGACCTATGCATAGGGTTCCTTGTTTGGAATGCTGCAATAGTTTTCCATCCCTTTTCCTCAAAGTAAGATCGAGTCTGCATTGGAGTCATGTACAAGTCACCGTATTGTCCTGGGAAGCCACCATCTGACAATACCTTTACTGGTCCTGCAAGATTGTACTTGCCTTGTGACATAACCATAACAACACCGGGGTGTTCTAAATCTGTTGTTTTATAGACTTTATTACATTCATGCTCCTTGTCTATTGTGTACTTTTCACTTACCTTCATTGTGGCAATAATTTTATTGTTTTTAGGGCTAACTATAGCTATCTCATCTCCCTCAATAATATCTTCATCGTCTGTAGATAAAGTTATAGGTATTGGCCAGAATAGGCCGTTCGACATTGTCATGCTATCACAAACACCCTGCCAATCTGCCTTATTCATAAAACCATCTAGAGGAGTAAAACCACCAATCCCCAACATAATAATATCTCCAGCCTCTCTTGATGAACAAGTAATTGTTGGCAAAGAATTGGCCTTGTCTACTTCTGTATTTAGTCTGTCGCCAGATAGAGCAAGTGGATTCAGAATATTACTACCATGAGGAGGGACTAAGTTTGACATGAAAATTTAAATAATTAGAAAAATGAATGAATTATACCAACCGCCAATTGTTTAATAAGGTCCAGATGGTGGTATAGCCCTATACCACCTAAGAGATACACAGGTAAAGTTTGTCTTACTTTGGTATAAATAATACGAACATGTAAAAACTAATAACATATATCTACTAAAGTATATTATATCATATATATGTTTAATAATTTATAAAAAAATACATTAATATAAAAAAAATAATGTGATTGACTTTATCGGTATTTAATTAATTAATCGAATAGGCTTTTAGGTATCTAAGAATTTAGGCCAAGCACATATTTATGGCAAAATTAAAAGCTTATTTTAAATTTAACTCTTTTAACTGGTTCGTCTATTCCTGGGATTTGTTTTGATTTTTCTGCTATAACTTTATCTTTATCTATGTCATATTCAAGCGTTCCTGCGCTAAAAGAATCAAAGCCCTGTACAAAATTTGCGTCACCATTTAGGTATATGTACTGCTTGTCTAGTGAATAAGTAATAGTGATAGCTGTTGCCTCAACAAATCTTGACTGGTTAGGTTGGTTTTGTTTATAGTATGCCCTAATATTTTTTGACCCTTTGGCTACAGCTTTGGTTACCTCTTTCTTGTTTGTGTATAGCTCTATTGTTTCTGCTTTAAGTAATAGAGAGCCTTGGGTAATTACTGCATCTCCATAAAAAATACTTAGACCTTTTGATTCGTCCATTACAACACTATCTGCACTAACTTCGATAGGTTTTTCAGCATCCCCAACTGACGAATGGGCACTGTTAAAGCTCATAAACAAAATAACCAGAAAGTATTTCACACAAAATATAGCGGTATTCTTTTTACTGGAAGGATAATTGTGTTGTTCTTTATTCATAAACTCCAAATACTCCTCCATTAAGTTCCATTATTTGCCTTGATACGTCGTAATGCATTCCCGTAGCTTTTAAGTCTACAGTTCTAGATTTATAGTGTATCTTGTCATTTGTTTTATAAACCTCCATGCCATTAGATTTATTTATCTCTAAATTATTTGTATCAATTATAGTGCCTGAGCTTTGTAAAATTTTAACTTTGCCATATAGGTAACTGATATTGCCCTTCATATCTATGTCAATCGCTTCAGAATAAATTTTGTCATTTTGAGTGAGGTACTCAGTATTATGTTTTGAGTAGTACCTCTCTTGTCCACTGGATTGGTCAATTACTAGATTAGTGGTATTGATCAATACATCCTTATTTTCAATTTTTGCCTTTCCAATTAGATTGAGTATGTTTTCTTGCATATCTAAATCCATTGCCTCAGAATTAACCCTGTTATCGCCAGAAATATAGGTAGTGGCAAATTTCGAATGGTAACGTTCATTGCCTTTAGATCTATCTATTGAAAGATTCTTTGTCTTAAGTGTTTGGTCGTTATCTAATTTAATATCTGTATAACCAAATAAATCCATCTTTTCGTCTTTAGTATTCATTTTCATGCCGTCTTTGGACTCTATATGGGTCCTTTTGTCGTAATAATTAACCTTGCTATTGCTATGCAAATTATTGTTTTTAGGGCTTACAAAAAGCTCCTCTGTCTCAACATGATGACCATCTCCAGTAATAGGTTTTATTATCACATTGCCTATAAATTTAATATTCCCTTCATCTAAATAATTAGCGCTCTCTGAATTAATTTGATATTCAGGTAATCCATCTTTATCGTAGGTTGTTATAACTGGCAACAGAAGGGTAGTTGGTGAATTTTTATAATTAATATATGTTTTTGCTTTTGTGTGTTGGGTTAATTCCTGACTTTCATTAAATTCTTGCAAGGCAAAGTTATCAATTTTTTCAGTATAAGAAATTGACTCCACCTCTGGGCTAATTCTATTGTCTGTTTTTAACTCGCTATTTTGAAAAAAATACAATGATAATGGGGTCTTGCTTATCAAAAACCCTATTACACCAATAACAACTATAATGGATATAGTTATTTTAATTGTATTAATTAATTGCAGATTTTTCATCATTAAATTATATAGTTACTTATGAAGCAATCTTTTGAGAAAAAAATTAATGGCATATACGCCATTACTCCCAATGAGCCAGTAAATTTTGATTTAGTTGAAAAGGTCATAATCAAATATAAGGTTAATATTTTTCAATATCGACACAAAACAACTGATGAAAACTTGAAATATGAAGAGGCAAAAGGCCTTCAAAAGTTGTGCTCAATACATAATACTTTATTTATTGTTAACGATGACATCAACCTTGCTGAAAAAGTAGTTGCTGATGGGGTTCATCTAGGAATAAAAGATGCATCAATAACAACAGCTAGGAAGGTACTAGGTAAAAGAGCTGTTATAGGTGTATCTTGCTATAATGACACAAAGCTTGCGATCAAATCGCAAGATAATGGCGCTAGCTACGTTGCATTTGGATCTTTATTTGATTCAACCACAAAACCTAATGCGCAAAGGTGTCCGCTAGAAATAATTTCCAAGGCAAAAGAGGCTCTACGGATTCCGATTGTTGGTATTGGTGGTATAAACTTTAATAATATGCAAATTGCATATGGTGCTGGATGTGACTCAGTAGCTATGGTTAATGCTTTATTCAAGAGGGGCTAATTATTTACAGTAAAAGATACAATCAAACTTCAATCAATTGCTGAGTTGCTGGACAATATATGGCACACTTTATTTCATTTTTATAAATACCCGCAAGTGTCTTTTTGTATACTGATAATTGCTTAGCGTGCTCTTTCTTTTGTCTTGACTCAAACATTGACAACGACTCTCCATCAAAAGGTGCTGCTGTTTTATAATCAATAACCCATAAAATATCATTTTCAACAAACAGCCTGTCAATAATAATGTTGTTGCTTTGAGCAACAAACTCTGCCTCAACCAGTGTTGAATCTCTTGCTTTAAATAGCCAATTGAATATTGGATCCTGTTTGGTATTGTTTAGCATGTCAATTATAAAATCAATACTTTCATTAATTTTATTAGGTGGAATACCAATTCGCATCAAATCTATATTGATCACTCTCTTATCTGGGTTGAAATTACCTAACTCAAGATATTGGTGTACAAGTGTTCCAATAAGACTTTTATATATTCTATCAAGAGTGAACTGATAATTTATTTGTTCATAATCATTTTCAACCAAATTATCAATATCTTGAAACATAGAATAGCGTTTCAATTTTGGCGCTTCTTTTTTCGTGATTGTAATATTTTCAACTAAGCCGGATACTGATTCATGTTTGTCTATAAAAAAATACATCAATAACTCTAAAAAAGTTTTTGAATTAGCGTTATTGCTTTTATTTGTACTGCCCAACAAATGTACTTTCCTTTTAGCTCTAGTCATTGCAACATAAAGTAAGCGCATTATCTCGTGTTTATCTTGCTGAGAGTCTATATGTTTTAAATAGCTATAGGTGTTATTATCGTCTCTTGCTAGATATGATTTTGTAGGTGCTAGTAATAATGAGTTGTCTGCAAATTCTTTAATATATATTATTGGTGGTTTATCGTATTGGGGCCTCCTTCCCAACCCAGGAATAATGACAGTATCAAACTCTAAACCTTTAGCCTGATGTATTGTCATTAGCTTCACTTTAGACTCGATGCTGGGTGCATACAACTCATCCAACATCGATTTAATGTTTTCAATGTCGAGTGATTGTGTAGATTCGCAGTCATTGATAATTTGAATATATTGCTCTTTTATCATTGACTCTTGTATATTTGTTGAGTTATCAGGAATCAACCTGTCAATTGCAAATGCTAGCAATTCTACAAAGTTAAACCTTCCAATATTGTCTATAACATTGCCCATTATTGCAGCAATATGTCTAGCCCTAGGTTGACCGTCCACGGACAATTTGCCAATAATTTCCTCATCAAATAATTGTTCAAAAATTACCTTATCTTTATTCTCTGAAAGAATCAATAAGTCCTCAAGCAATAGGCCACACCATGGCGCTCTAAGAACACTTAGCCAAGCTAATTTATCCCCTAAGTGGAGTATTGACCTTGTAAGAGAAAGTAAATCTCTAGTAAACAAATGATCCCTTAATGGCGTTGTTTTTAATGCCTCAAAATCTATACCTTGATTTGTTAACATTGGAACAATATCACCTAAATGTGATCTATTTCTTACTAAAACAGCGACTTCATTAGAAGGATATAAATTAATAGTGTCTTTTATGATTTGAACAACTTGTTGTGCCTCTTTGTGCTGTTGATGCAAACTAAATAAATGCATCTCAACTGGACAGTCATCTACAACCTTTGAATCTGCATATGCATAAGAGTAACTTATAGCTCCATTGTAAATGTTTTCAAGTTTTGGGAATATATGAGAGAAAATTTTATTATTTTCATCTACTAAGCTTTTTGTTGACCTAAAATTGGCATCTAATTGCAAAAATTTAGGTTTTATATCTGCAATGCCAAACTCTTTTACTTGTAAAAATAGGCCTACCTGTGACTCTCTAAATCTATAAATAGATTGCATTGGGTCACCTACTAAAAAAATAGTTTTATCAGAATTTTTTTGCCAATTATTTATTAACCTTTCAATAAGAGAGAATTGTGTAGACGAAGTGTCTTGGAATTCATCAATTAGTATATGGTTTATTTTGTAATCTAGGTATAACGCGATATCACTAATGCTTTCTCTGTCATCTAAGGCATTGTCAGCCTGCAATGCAATCTCGATGTAGTCACAGGCTTGTTCATTCTTGAATATAATCTGCAGTTGGGCAACACACAACTTTAATACTTGAGATATATCATGCATTATTGTTGCCTGTTCATTTTGTAATTCTATATCTGGCAATAGTAATAATTCATATAGTAGCTGCCTTAATATGTCATTAGATCTTAACTCATCTAATACCAAGATAAAACTATCTTTTTTCTCCTTAAGCTCCTTTGCAAAGCCATTATTAACGTTAACTGTTTTGCGCCATTTATCCCCAGTCAAGCAAAGTGAGCAAATACTTTTCCAATTTCTCAGGTCGTCCAATCTTGCGCCAGGAATAGCTTTAATTTGTGAATACTCTTTAAATGAATTCAGGCTAATTGCATCAAAAAAGTCTGCATTTATACATTTCTTTGCCTCTTTTTCCAAGGCGCTTAGATGCTGGATAATAATTCTACTTGAACTTTCTTTTAGAATTTTTGGGTCTAAAGTTTCACCTTTATATAAACGCGATAACCACTGATCTCGCTTTGATAACATTTGAATTACTAGTCGATAAAACTTCTCAATATTGTTGTCCAAATGTAAAAGAACAGACTCTATAATTTGTTTATATTCGTCGTCATTAATTGCTAATAGAGTTTGTTCTGCAGCTTGTTTATATGACTTGTATCTTTCCCACTGTTGCTCCATAATTCGCTTTGAAGCTATCTCCCCCATAACGGGATATCTGTTGGTAATTAAATTAGATAGGCTATCTATGGTAGATATTTTAAGGCGGTGTGGCATCTCTAATAGTTGCCATTGCTCTTTGGATGATTTCTGCATAACGGCAAAAGCCAAGTCAAAAGTTTGCTGCTTGTGCGGCTCTTTTGGTCGTGGATATTTGGTTAACATTAATGAATCAATAACGCGCTTGGTTAATTCATTGACTGCTTTTTTTGTAAATGTCATGACTATGACATTTTCTGGATTATGCGAGACAGATAGTAGTTTTAAATATCGCTGTGTTAATAATTCAGTCTTTCCAGAGCCAGCAGGAGCTTGAATAATAAAAGATTCGTTTTCGTTTAAAGCTAAATTTCTGTTATCTTTGTCATTCACATTGACTCAGGCGCACCAACACCAAGTAAATTCAATCCATTTGACAATACTTGTCTAGCTGCTTTAATAAGCATTAGTCTTGAGCCTCTCAATGTGTCATCGCCTACTAAGAATTCGCTACTATTGTAGTAGCTATGGAAGTTAGCAGCCAATTCTCGTAAATAATACGCTAATACGTGTGGTTCATAATTAACTGCAGAAGATTTCAAGACGCCTTTATATCTGTTGAGAGATTTTAATAATAAAACCTCAGCCTCATTATTTAACAATGACAAATCTACTAAAGTTGGGCTTTTAAATTTAATTTTAGCCTGCTTAAGTACAGAACAAATTCTTGCGTGTGCATACTGAATATAAAAAACTGGATTTTCATTAGTATTAGATTTTGCTAAATCTAGGTCAAAGTCCATGTGCTGTTCTGACTTACGCAATACATAAAAAAATCTTGCAGCATCATTACCTACTTCATCACAAAGCTCCTTTAAAGTCACGAAGGATCCACTGCGAGTAGACATTGAAACCTTTCTGCCGTTACGATATAGATTAGCAAATTGTACCAATAATATTTCTAACTTATTCTGATCATAGCCTAGAGCCTCAATAGATGCTTTCACTCTAGCTATATAGCCGTGGTGATCGGCACCCCAAATGTTGATAATTTTGTCATACCCTCTCTCAAGTTTTTCTAGATGATATGCAATATCTGATGCAAAATAAGTGTGAATGCCATTTTCTCGTACAACCACTCGATCTTTTTCATCGCCAAATTTAGTTGTTTTAAACCAAAGCGCATTGCCCTTCTCATATATATAGCCTGAGTCCTTAAGTGCCTTGACTGTGTTGTCAGATAGTCCACTATCAATTAATGATTGCTCAAAAAACCACTTCTGGTAATCAACTCCAAAATCTGACAGGTCTTTTTTAATGCCCTCCAAAATACTATTAATTGCAACATCAAACAACACTTTATAGTCGTCATTAAGTGCTTTCTTGCAATTAGATATTAAATCGTCAATATGCTTTTCTTTGTCTCCTCCATCCCTCTCGTCTGCACTTGCACCGACAAGAATATTTATTTTTTCAATACCTGAAATTTGATCAGCGATAGAATTAATATATTCGCCCTTATATCCATTATCTGGGAAGCTATCAGTATTTATATAGCGAAGATATACACTAGTAGCAAGGATATCCATTTGTCTTCCGGCATCATTAACATAGTATTCGTTATCAACCTCAAATCCAACTGCACGCAGTAGATTTGATAGTGTGGCTCCGTAAGCAGCGCCTCTACCATGACCGACATGCAGTGGCCCTGTTGGATTAGCAGAAACAAATTCTAGCAATATTCTTTGCCCACTTCCTGTATCTGACAATCCATAATTATCTCCCTCAGCAATAATATTTTCAATGATGGAAGTATTTGATTCCTGTGACATAAAAAAATTAATGAAGCCAGGACCTGCAATCTCAGTTTTCTCAATTGCATCACAAACTGGCAAATTAGCTAAGATTTTTTCAGCTAATATCTTTGGAGAGCATTTGGCTTGCTTTGATAAAACCAATGCAATATTAGTAGCGAAATCTCCTTGATCTTTTTCTTTAGAATGATCTATACGGATAGACTTAGGAATCTCAGTGATTACCTTTTCATTTAGGAGCGCTTTTAGGCTATCGTTAATTAGTATTTGTATTTGTTCTTTCATGTTGAATTTATAATAATTTAATTCTAGTGAGCCTGCTGCCAAGAGTCGCCAACTCCAACATCAACAACTAATGGAACATCAAGTTTATATGTATTCTGCATTAATTCTTGTATTTTATTAGTCAATAAATCTGCTTTTGATGAATTAACTTCAAAAACTAACTCGTCATGAACTTGCATAATCATTTTGATGTCTTTGTTATTATCTCCAATCCACTTGTTAACATCGATCATTGCATTTTTTATGATATCGGCTGAAGATCCTTGCATAGGTGCATTTATTGCAGTTCTTAAGGCGTGCTGCTGCAACATTTTATTATTGGCATTAATCTGTGGAAGGTATAGCCTTCTTCCCATAACAGTCTCAACATAACCTTGGGCCTTTGCTGATTCCTTAATGTTATCCATATATTTTAGAACACCAATATAGTTGTTAAAATAAGCGTCGATATATTGCTTGGCCTCTGTTCTAGAAACTTCTAATTGTTTTGCCAACCCAAAAGCACTCATTCCATAGATAAGTCCAAAATTTATTGCTTTAGCGTTTCTTCTTTGCTCCTTAGTCACCGCTTCAATTGGGATGTTAAACATCATTGACGCCGTTTCTGTATGAACATCCTTATTATCTCTAAATGCAGCTAATAATTGTTCATCTTTTGAAATATGGGCCATAATTCTTAATTCTATTTGTGAATAATCAGCTGCAACTATAACGTTCCCATTATTTGCAATAAAAGCGCCTCTTATTCGGGCCCCTAATTCTGATCGTATAGGAATGTTTTGTAAATTTGGGTTAGATGATGACAACCTTCCTGTAGAAGTCACAGCTTGATGGTAAGAGGTATGCAATCTACCAGTTTTGTCATCAATCTGCTTTGGTAATGCTTCAAGATATGTCGAGTTTAGCTTAGTTAATGTGCGATAACTCAGAATTAAATCAACCAGCGGGTGGTCGAGTAACTTTAAAGCCTCTTCATTGGTTGATGGTTGGCCCTTAGGTGTCTTTTTTATAACATCTAAGCCTAGCCCTTCATTGCTAAACAGTATTTGCTGTATTTGTTTTGGAGAGTCTAAATTAAATACATCCCCAGCCATATCGAAAGCTTTTTTCTTTATGCTGTCCATTTGAACTGTAATGTCTTTATGTTGAGCATACAAATAGTCAACATCTAGCTTAACTCCATTACGCTCCATAATAACTAATGTTTGAATTAATTGTAATTCTAGGTTTTGATAAAGCCTTACTAATTTTGGATACTGTGCAATATTTTCATTGAGAACTTTATTAAGCTCAGAGGTAATAATAACGTCTTCACAGGCATATGGAAATGCATGCTCTAAGCTAACCTGATTGAAAGTAATTTGATTTTTACCTTTCCCAGCAATATCAACAAAATGAATGGTCTTATGGTTAAGATAATATTCGCTCAAATCATCCATATTATGCCTTGAAATAACTGAATTTAAGCAGTATGACTTCACCATAGTGTCCTCTTTTATTGCATTAAGGCGAATACCATAGTTTGCCAAGACATGACTGTCATATTTTAAATTATGTCCAATCTTACCGATTTTTGTATCTTCTAAAATTGGCTTAATTACATCCATTACCTTATTGAAATCCAGTTGTTTTGGTGCGTCTATATAGTCGTGCCCAACAGGCACATAATAACTATCATTCTCAATCAAAAAAACCCAGCCAACAATTGCAGCATTCATATAATCAAGTGATGTTGTCTCTAGGTCAAAAACAAAAGTTCTACACTTAATTAGGTTCTCGATCATATCCTCAAGGGCACTTATTTCTAGAACTAATGTTTGAGAATATTTATCAATAATATTGGCTTTTTTGCTGATTATTTCTTTTGCCTCTACCGACTCAACAATGTCAGAATTGTTATAACTGTCTTTTGCTTTTAAGTCAAGATTACCTAGTTGGTTTAGCCACATAGAGAAACCGAACTTTTTGTATAACTTATAAAGCTTATCTTTATCTTGATTTGGCTTATTTTCAATTATATCGTCAGGCAATAGAACATCAAATTTAAGCTTTACTAATTTACGAGATAGATCCAAAAGATCAATATTTTCACGCAGCTTTTCTCCCACCTTGCCCTTAATTTTTTCTGCATTAGACTTGATTCCAGATATATTGGTGTACAGTTGCAACCACTTTATTGCTGTTTTTGGGCCAACACTTGGTACTCCTGGAATATTGTCCGCACTATCCCCTGTTAAAGCTAATAAATCCATTATCCCTTCAGGAGGCACTCCCATTTTATCAACAACTCCTTGATAATCCAATAAATTGCCTTTCATATCGAGTTGGATTATATTGTTACTAACTAGCTGCATTAAGTCCTTATCGCTACTAGCTATAATGGTGCTTATATTGTTAATTTCAGCTTGTTTGCTTAGCGTTGCAATTACGTCATCTGCCTCAACCCCAGGTGCACAAATAAATTCAATCCCGATAGCTCTAATAATTTCATATAGTGGCTCTATCTGCATTATCAATTCGCTATCCGCTGGCTTCCTGTGGGCTTTATATTCTGGATAAATATCGTGCCTAAAATTTTTCCCTTTATCATCAAATATTGTAATAATTTTGGCTTCAGGGTATTGATGTTGTAGGCGCTTTATAGCGCCTATTACTCCAAACATTGCACCAGTAGGAAACCCATCTTGGTTAGTTAGATTTTGCGAAAGTGTGGAAAAATAAGCTCGGAACAAAAAGGCCGAGCCATCCATCAAGATAAGCTTATACGACATAGATTTAAATTTTACCTTTTTTAGTACTTATCATTAAAGTCTTAATTGTTATAAAATGCACTTTATTTACCTGTTAATAAATTGCACAATAAAAAAGTACTTCTCAGTAGCCATAATATAAATCTAAATCATGAAGGCAAAAAAGTTCTTGATGATATAAGTTTTGAACTAAGGCAGGGCGAATTTATAACACTAATAGGGCCAAATGGCGCGGGGAAGAGTTCACTTATAAAGGTTTTGTTAGGGTTAATTAAACCTGATAGCGGGAACGTCATAAAGTCTGATAATCTTAAGGTCGGCTACACTCCTCAGAAATTTAGTGCAAATGAATTTATCCCTATCACAGTAGTTGATTTTTTAACTTTAAATCAGAAAGTTGATTTGAGTTTTTTAAGTACTACTGCAACACTAACTGGAGTACAGCCAATATTACAGTCTTCTCTAAAAGACCTTTCTGGCGGTGAAATTCAAAGAGTTCTCCTAACTCGTGCATTGCTTGCAAAGCCAAATGTGTTAATACTTGATGAGCCTGCTCAGAATCTTGATGTAGATGGGCAAATGCAGTTATATAAACTTATACAGGAAATTCATCAGGAGCAAGATTGTGCGGTGCTTATGGTTTCACATGACCTGCACAGGGTTATGAAAGAGTCGACACAAGTTCTGTGCTTATATCATCATATATGTTGTATGGGAAGGCCTGAGTCAATTCTGAAAGACTCTAAATTCAATGACTTATTTGCAGACCAAATGGATGAGCTGATGGCAACTTACGAACACCATCACAATCACAATCACTAGTAATAAATTACAGCAAATATTAGTAGAGCAATTCAAAACTATATGCTTTATCGTTTATCTTATATATAGTATATATGGGGCAATAATTATCTCTCTGATATAATATGCCTTTTTTTAAAATAATTTATTATGAAAGATATTATTGAAGCAGCCTTTGAAGATAGAGCAAACATCAGTCCAAAATCTGCGAATATTGAAATAAAGCAAGCAGTAGAAGAGGCAATTCAATTATTAGATTCTGGCAAACAAAGAGTTGCTGAGCAAAAAGGAATTGGAGATTGGACCGTAAACGAGTGGCTTAAAAAAGCTGTACTTTTATCTTTTAGGCTTGAAGATAACAAACCAATGCCTGGTGGATTTACACAGTATTATGATAAAGTTCCATCTAAATTTAGCAATATGAGCGCAGATGAACTCAAATCAACAGGTGTCCGAGTTGTCCCTCCTGCTAGCGCTCGTAAGGGCTCCTTTATTGCGCCTGACACTGTGCTCATGCCAAGCTATGTAAATATTGGTGCATTTGTTGATTCTGGAACTATGGTTGACACTTGGGCGACTGTTGGTTCATGCGCACAGATTGGAAAAAATGTCCATCTTTCTGGCGGTGTTGGAATAGGTGGAGTTCTTGAACCGCTTCAAGCTAGCCCAACAATAATTGAAGATAACTGCTTTATTGGTGCTAGATCAGAGGTAGTCGAGGGGGTAATAGTAGAAGAAGGAGCTGTTATTTCTATGGGAGTATATATTGGCCAGTCTACAAGAATATTTAACCGTGAAACTGGAGAAGTTAGCTATGGCCGTATACCTGCTGGGTCTGTTGTAGTATCAGGAAACTTGCCCTCAGATGACGGTTCTTACTCGTTATATTGTGCTGTAATAGTTAAGCAGGTTGATGCCAAAACTAGATCCAAAGTAGGTATTAATGAACTATTAAGAGGGATATAATTAAATACTCTGCTAATTAAACTAAAAAAACCCGCCTCACGGCGGGTTTTTTTGTCACGAATTACTTTATGTTAATTAACTTAACGATTGAAAAGTGAATATAGTAGAGCAACTGCAACCAAGCCAACTAAGTTAGCACTGCCTAATTCCCCAACTATTCCTGTGATACGTGCAATGACATCTCCTGGAAGGAATGCCGCAGTATTACCAAATATTACTTGAACAACTACTGCAAGTGCTATAAGTGCTACACCTGCCTCTGTTGCTTTTTTTATCCAACCTATTACGGAATCTAACATAGTATTTCCCCTTTTTTGTTTGACAAAACCCCAACTTAATTGTTGGTTAGTGGACTTTTTACCCTTTTTTAATGGTCTGTCAAGTTATTATTGAGGAAATATTGGAAAAATGTGGTATAAATAACACAATATAGCCATTATTGTTGTATTATTACTACAGAATAAAACTTATATTGCAACAGAAAAGGCGATTCCAAGAAAAATAACCATACCAATATAATGGTTATTTAAAAAAGCCTTGAAACATTGGTCTTTTTCACGCTTATTTATTAGTGATTGATGATAAATCATTATAAATCCACAAACGATTATTGATAAGTAGAAAAAATATCCCAAACTATATATTTCAGAAATCTTCAATAATAATAACAATAAAATTATCTGCAGAATTGCAATTATATATATATCGTACTTGCCCAATATTATTGCTGATGATTTAATGCCAATCTTTAGGTCATCATCCCTATCAGCCATGGCATACATTGTGTCATAAATAAATGTCCATACAATTGTAGCTATAAATAGCCACCATGCTGAATTAGGTACATAATTATTGGTAGCAGCGAACGACATAGGAACGCTCATTGCAAAAGCTATTCCCAGAACAATTTGTGGAAAGTTTGTCCAACGCTTGGTAAAAGGATAAAGAGTTGCTATAAAAACTGCAATGAATGAAAGTTTAATGGTAAGCCAGTTAGTCATTAGGACTAATATAAATGCAACTGCGATCAATCCAAAGAATATAGCTATTGCGGAATTTGGGGTAATCTCTCCAGATGTTATTGGTCTTGTCTTTGTGCGCTCTACAAATTTGTCAATTTTTCTATCTGCATAATCGTTGATAACACAACCAGCAGTCCTCATTATCGCAACGCCGCTAATAAAAATAATTAGTAATGCAATGCTTGGTAATCCTTCTGCAGCTAAAAACAATGCCCAAAGTGTTGGCCACAATAGTAAATATATTCCTATGGGTTTATCAAGCCTCATCAAGCGTATATATGGGTTCATAGCTTGTCCAAAAAGGCAATTAAGTCTTTGGTTAGGGGAGCTTTAACCTTTTCTATTTTATTAGACATAGGGTTAGTAAATATAACTTGATGAGCGTGTAGAAATAATCTTTTTAAGCCTTTATTGTGTACCTTTTCCTCAAATATTTTGTCTCCATATTTATCGTCACCTGCAATTGAATGGTTTGCATATTTTGCGTGTGCCCTTATTTGATGAGTACGACCGGTCTCTATTATT
>JASLYC010000011.1 GCA_030739975.1 Gammaproteobacteria bacterium | reverse complement strand
CGAGGCTCACTATTTGTTTTCTTTAAATTCAAGCCAAATTGACGTTATTGTACACCCTCAAAGTATTGTCCATTCTTCAGTATACTTTGATGACGGGTCTACCATGTCTCAGCTTGGAGTTCCAGACATGCGTACTGCTGTGTCTTATGCTTTATCTTACCCGTCTCGTATTAATTCTGGGGTCGAACAGATAGATTTAACTAAACAGAAATTAGAGTTTTACTCTCCGGATTACAAAAAGTTCCCTTGCCTTAGTCTTGCCTTTGAGGCATTAAAAAAGGGAGGGAGCTGTATGCTTACAATTAACGCTGCAAACGAGGTCGCTGTTAGTGCCTTTCTTAGTAACAAAATTAGCTTTTTGGATATAAACAAGGTAATAGAGCAAACTTTAGGTAAAATTACGAGCTTTGAATCAACCACTCTTAAGGATGTGGTTGAACAAGACAAGCAAGCAAGGGCGGTCGCATTAGAGTTAATAAATTGTTATGTATAGAGCAACACTTAAAAAATTAAACAAGTCTTACAGGTTCTGGATATCTGTCGCTTTAGGCGCAGCAATAGCAATATCTGTTAGTGCTGCTGAAACTGAATACCGCTTCATAGTAAAAAAAGGCGACACTCTTAGTTTGTACTTTTCTATGCTTGGATTTAACAACAAAACCTTGTCAAATGTTTTATCTTCTAGCAACAACAATAAAGACTTGAATAGTCTGGTAATAGGCCAAACTTTAAGTATAGGTGTAGACAAAAACAAGCAGTTTGAGTTCTTATCTTACAATGTTAAGCAAGACAGGTGGGTTAATGTTGACAATAGTGGTAACTACTTTATTGCCAACAAAAATAAGAAAAACAACCTTAAAAGTATAGAAACAAAAACCATAACTATAAACAGTTCGCTTAGCTATGACGCAAAAAAAGCTAACGTTGACCCTTTAATTGTTGACACTATTGTGCGTGTTTTTTCTTGGAAGGTCAACTTTAAAAGAGACCTAATGAAGGGCGACAAGTTTATCATTATTGGTAGCAACAATAAAAACCCTATGGCTTTAATTTTCAAAAGCAAGTCTACAAATATTGCTTTATTTTCATACAAAGATAGGTATGGCAATGTTGACTATTACGATAGCTCTGGGTTGTCTGTTAGGTCTTCTTTTCTAAGCGCGCCTCTTAACTATAAACGCATAAGCTCTAAATTTCAAAAATCTCGTTACCACCCTATTTTAAAAGAATGGAGGCCACACAGAGCGGTAGACTATACAGCTAAAAAAGGCACTCCAGTTTACTCCACAGCTGACGGTTTTATTAAGCTGGCTAGACGCAATGGAGGGTTGGGCAATGTCGTATATATAAAACACGGAAATGACCACCTAACTGTTTATGCTCACTTATCAAAGTTTGCTAAAGGTCTAAAAACAAACAAAAAAGTAAAGAAAGGTGAAGTCATTGGTTACGTTGGCTCTACCGGAAACTCTACGGGGCCTCACCTACATTACGAAATACGCTATAAGGGTGAAAGAAAGGACCCATTAAAGTACAACATACCTGAGCAGAGAAAAATTAACCCTATAGACCTGGCTGTATTTAAAAAACGCGCAAAAAATATATTAAACAGCCTTTAATCTTTCTATGTTTATGCTGGTTTATGGATATTGTTTAGCAAGAATAGATTAAAATACTTGCTAAATCTTTGAACACCTAAACATGGATAAATTTTTAAGCACATCTCTTAGCTTACCCCTACTACAAAAAGGCAAGGTGAGAGACGTTTATCAGATTGATGATTCACGCTTGTTAATGGTTGCAACTGACAGAATAAGCGCCTTTGATGTGGTTTTTGATAGGCCAATAAAAAACAAAGGTGTTGTTCTCACCTCCATATCTAACCATTGGTTCGAAAAAACAAGACATATCATTGCAAATCACATAATAAATGAACCTATAGAGAGCGTCCTACCTGCAGATGAGGCTAGTCTTATGAAGGGCAGAGCGGTTATTGTAAAAAAATTAAAGCCTCTTTCGGTTGAGGCAATTGTTAGAGGTTATATTATTGGCTCTGGGTGGAAAGATTACCAAAAAACTGGGTCTGTCTGTGGCGTGTCGCTGCCAGAAAACCTGGACTTAGCAGCAAAGCTACCAGAGGTTATATACACACCATCTACTAAAGCGGCTCTAGGTGAGCACGACATAAACATTGATTATAATCGTACAGTTGAAATGCTTGGTTTAGACATGGCTGAACAGGTCAAAAATGTGAGCATTAATATCTACAAGTTTGCTGCTAATTACGCCCTTCAAAGGGGCATAATAATTGCAGACACTAAGTTTGAGTTTGGGCTCGATGAAAACAATAAGTTGACTCTTATGGACGAGGTTCTTACGCCTGATTCGTCTCGTTTTTGGCCTAAATCTGATTATCAGCCAGGTAACAGCCCCAAAAGTTTTGACAAGCAAATTATCCGCGACTATCTGGAGACGCTTGACTGGAACAAGGAGCCTCCTGCTCCTACATTGCCACAAGGTATAGTTGACAAAACCGCTAAACAATATTTAGAGGTTCAGCAGCTATTGTTTAAAGGTTAATAGCTGTGCAAATCAGCGGCCTGATTGCAAAAATGCATACAAGCCTTGACATGGGCATGGTCCAATATAGACTGCCAATTAATGAAAAACTGTTGAGCATGAATGACCTAATTGGTGAGAAAATTAGCCTTAACTTCGATGGCCAAATAAAATGCTCGAATTGTGGACGAAAAACTAACAAGAGCTACTCACAGGGTTATTGCTATCCATGCTGTCAGAAGCTGGCTCAATGTGACATGTGTATTATGCGTCCGGAACAATGCCACCACCACCTTGGAACCTGTAGGGAGCCAGATTGGGGTCTCAGTCACTGCTTCGCCCCGCATATTGTCTATTTGGCAAACTCTTCTGGAGTAAAGGTTGGCATAACTAGAAAAAGCAACCTTCCTGGTCGCTGGATTGACCAAGGAGCAATCAGGGGCTTGCCAATACTTGAGGTTGACACTAGACTCAAGTCTGGACAAATAGAGGTCGAACTTAAGAGGTACGTAAGCGATAAAACAAATTGGCGCAAGATGCTACAAAACGATGTAGATCACGTTGACTTGAAAAGAACTAGGGACGAGATGCTAGATAAAATTTCTCCCCTCATAAAACAGACTGGGGCAAAAAAGACAAGTGATGATGTGTTGACAATTAACTATCCTGTAGAGAAATATCCCAGCAAAATCACCTCACTAAGCTTTGACAAGTCCGCTAATATTTCTGGGATTTTGAATGGAATCAAGGGGCAATATTTATTGTTAGATTGCGGAGTTTTAAATATTAGAAAATTTAGCTCTTATAATATTACATTGGAGTACTAAAACAAAAGCATATGGCAGAATTAATTATTGAAGAGCTGCAGACAGGAAATGGCGCTAGCGCAAAGCCGGGCGATTTAGCGTCTGTACACTATACCGGGTGGCTTTCAAACGGCAAAAAATTTGATTCAAGTGTCGACAGAAATCAGGCATTTGAATTTGCTCTGGGCGCTGGAGAGGTAATACCTGGCTGGGATCAAGGGCTTGTTGGAATAAAGCCTGGAGGCAAGCGTAAGCTTACCATACCTCCAGATTTGGCTTATGGTCCTATAGGTGCTGGAGGCATAATACCGCCCAATGCAACTTTAGTTTTTGAGATTGAACTGCTGGGAATTAAATAATGAACGAAGACTTTCCACGAGTAAAAAGGCTTCCCGCCTATGTTTTTGCTATCACTAACGATCTAAAAACTAAGGCTCGCGCAAGGGGCGAGGACATTATCGATTTCGGTATGGGTAACCCTGATCAACCCACACCTAAAAATATAGTTGACAAGTTGATTGAAACCGCGAAGCGTCCAGACACCCACAGATATTCAGCATCTAGAGGTATTCCCCGATTAAGGGTTGCTATTACTAACTGGTATAAAAGACGTTTCGATGTTGACCTTGATCCTGATACAGAGGCTATTGTAACTATAGGCTCCAAAGAGGGGCTTGCAAACTTAGCTCAGGCAGTTGTAGGGCCTGGAGATACTGTTCTAGTGCCAAACCCAGCCTATCCTATCCATCCATACGGATTTATTATTGCGGGGGCAGATATATTGCATATCCCTTGCGGCCCAGAGGACGACTTTTTTTCAGAATTGGAAAGGTCAATTAACAATACCTGGCCGAAACCTAAAATGCTGGTTATTAATTATCCATCTAACCCAACATCGGAGTGTGCAGATCTAGTCTTCTTTGAAAAAATAATACGCATAGCAAAGGCTAACAATATTTGGGTTGTTCAAGACTTGGCCTATGCCGACATTGTGTTTGACGGATATGAGTCTCCAAGCATACTACAGGTTGAAGGCGCAAAAGATATAGCTGTTGAATTTTTTTCGCTCTCCAAGAGCTATAATATGCCTGGCTGGAGGGTGGGTTTTATGGTTGGCAATCCTTTACTTGTGAAGGCGCTAGGAAAAATAAAATCTTACCTAGACTACGGTGTCTTTACTCCAATACAGGTAGCCTCTATAGAGGCCCTTGAAGGCGACCAGTCATGTGTTAAAGAAATTGCAATGATGTATCAAAATCGAAGGGATGTTTTGTGTAACGGGCTTAAGTCTATTGGCTGGGAAGTTACCCCTCCAAAGGCTACCATGTTTGTTTGGGCTAAAATACCTGAACATTACATAAGTCTAGGGTCTCTTGAGTTTACAAAAAAACTGATAAAATTTGCCAAGGTTGGTGTTTCTCCTGGGCTTGGTTTTGGCAACAATGGTGATAGCTATGTTCGCTTTGGATTAATTGAAAATGAACACAGAATACGACAAGGTATTCGCGGTATTCGCTCTATGTTTAAAAAGGACGGATTAATTTAACAAACGCTTTATTATGAAACTATCTGCAGAACAATTTCGTCAAATGCCAGAAAAAAGGCTTACTCTGCTTGGTATGTCGGGTGTTGGCAAAACTCACCTTGCAAAACTGTTGTGTGCAGACGACAAATGGTTTCATTACTCTGGAGATTACCGTATAGGCGCGAAATACCTTAACGAGGCAATCTTAGACAATATTACAGGCAGAGCTAAGAAGGACCCTTGGCTAGACAAGCTGTTAAAAGACAAGTCGATTAGTATAAGTAACCATATAACATTTGACAACCTTTCCTCTGTGTCTGCTTTTTTGGGAAAAGTTGGTAACCCTGACCTAGG
Organism: Gammaproteobacteria bacterium; assembly: GCA_030739975.1. GTDB lineage: Bacteria > Pseudomonadota > Gammaproteobacteria > PS1 > Pseudothioglobaceae > SZUA-1055. Next base: position 11,035 of record JASLYC010000011.1, on the reverse strand, counting down.
AGGGCTTCCTTTTGAGGAGTTTGTTTATCGCCAAGGCCTACACAAAGAGGCAGAATCTAGGGCGATGCTAGATGTTCCCAGTTTTATTTCTAGAGCCAAAAAATCTGGCTCTACTAACTTTATCAATGATGCTGGGGGTAGCCTGTGTGAGATAGATGATGACAATGTCTATCAGGTTCTAGCAGAGAACACTATAATTATCTATATTAGGGCCAGCAAAGCAAACGAGGAAACCCTTACTAAGAGAGCGCTTTCGCGCCCTAAGCCTTTGTATTATCAAGCTCAATTCTTACAGGAACAGCTAAAGATTTACTTAAAGGAAAGAGGGATGATTTATGTAGCTCAAATAGCTCCAGACGACTTTGTCCGTTGGATATTTCCACGCCTGATTGAACACAGAAAGCCAAAATATGCTGAAATTGCTACTAAGTATGGTTACACTATTGATAGTGAATCGTTGTATAGCTGTAAAAACTCAGAACAAGTATTTGAATTAATTTATGAGTCTTTAGAATAATGCCGCTTATTGCTAACTCAAAACTGCCCGCATTTGAAAGACTAAGAGAAGAGGGCGAAACCGTACTTACAAAAGATCGTGCAACCCACCAGGCCATAAGGGAGTTGCATGTTGGTCTACTTAACTTGATGCCAGATGCAGCGCTTGAGGCAACAGAAAGACAGTTCTTCAGGCTAGTTGGACGAGCAAATCAAATTGCACAATTTTGTCTTCACCCTTTCACTCTGCCATCAATTGAGCGCAGTGATGAGTCTAAAAAACATATATCTAAGTACTACAAAGACTTTGAAGATATCAAGTCTCAAGGATTGGATGCTCTTATTGTTACTGGGGCTCCTGTTGAACAGGCAAACCTATCTGAGGAGCCTTTTTATGAGGACCTAAAAGATGTAATTGACTGGTCATACAATAACGTAACCTCTACCATATGCTCATGTTTAGCTACACACGCAGTAATGGAGTTTCGTTATGACAAAAAAAGACAGTCTATAGGCGAAAAGTGTTGGGGCGTTTTCCCGCACGAAGTCATTGCTAGGCAACACCCCATCCTTAAAGGTATAAATACGCGCTTTGATGTGCCTCACTCTCGCTTTAATGAAATTTCTCTAAAACAATTTAAAGATGCAGGTGTTGAAGTTCTGGTTAAGGGCGACGTTGGTGCCCATATGTGTGTAAGTGACGACTTGTTCAGAATTGTGCTTTTCCAAGGGCACCCCGAATATGACAGCATCAGCCTATTGAAGGAGTACAAGAGGGAGGTTTCTTCTTTTTTAGTAGGCAATCGTTCCGACTATCCAGTATTTCCAGACAATTACCTAAACGAACAAAGTAAAGCTATTCTTAGAGAGTTTAAGTCGAAGCTTCTCAGCTCAGAATTCACAATAGCAGACTTTCCTGAAAGCCTTATTGCCAATACCCTTGATAACACATGGCGCGATGCTGCTGGCGCCATTATTAGCAACTGGATTGGTTGTGTCTATCAGGTCACCCATGAAGATATTGACAAACTCTTTATGGATGGCATAAATCCGGAAGACCCCTTGGGCATTAAATAGAAAACATTGCTTGCTGTCTCCTTAAACAAGAAAAACATATTATTGATCAATCTAATTGTCGGCACTAAAATACACTAATGGAAATTATTCGCGGTCTACATAATCTATCAAGGCTTGAAGGCTGTGTTGTTACTATTGGCAACTTTGATGGGGTCCATTTAGGCCACCAAAAGATTATACTTAGGGCGCTTGAAAAATCTAAATTATTAGAAGTACCTTTGTTGGTTATCTCGTTCCACCCTACACCACAGGCTTTTTTCAATAGGCCTAAGCCCTCTATAAGCAGCTTTAGGGAAAAGCACCTTATGCTTGAAAAAATTGGAGTAAACAAACATCTGATCATTAATTTTAATCGACGCTTCTCGGAAATAACTGCGGAAGATTTTGTTGAAAAAATACTAGTTACTAAACTTAACATCAAATATCTTCTAATAGGGGACGATTTTCGATTCGGAAAAGACAGAATGGGCGACCTAAAAATGCTTGAGAGGTTTTCCAAAAAATACTTTTTTGGCGTTGAAAATACTCACAGCATTCTTTATAGCCAAAAAAGAATAAGCAGCTCAAAAATTAGGTCGCTACTGGACAAGGGCGGCTTGTCAGAAGCTGCAAATTTACTTGGCAGAGAGTTTAGCATTGAGGGCAGGATAGCTCATGGAAACAAAAAGGGGAGGACAATTAATTTTCCAACAATCAATATTCCCATAAGAAGGAGGCTTAGTCCTATTCTTGGCGTCTTTGCTGTCATTGTAGAAATAGAAAAACAGCGCTATTACGGGGTTTGTAATCTTGGCAAGCGCCCAACCATTGGTGGCGAAAGAACATTGCTAGAGGTGTATATTTTTGACTTTGCAAAAGACGTTTATGGAAAAAATGCCAAGGTCACCTTTAAGCACAAGGTTAGAGATGAGGAAAAATTTGACTCTTTTGCAGAGTTAAAAAAACAAATAGAAATTGACACTAAAAAGGCTAAAGACTTCTTTAATATCTAGTCCATCTTCCAGCTAATATTTTCTCCAGCCATAAACGGCACAACTGTAGAATTTCCCAGTACATAGCTATTTGGTACTTTCCATTGTTGCTTTGTTATGGTTATTGTTTCTTTGTTTCTTGGTAATGAGTAAAAATCGGGACCAAACTTAGAGGCAAAACCTTCAAGCTTGTCGAGCGCGTCTTTAGATTCAAATGCTGTTGCATATAGCTCTATGGCGCAATGAGAGTTTAGGATTCCGGCGCAACCACAGGACGACTCTTTACTTTCTTTGGGGTGCGGCGCTGAATCTGTGCCCAAGAAAAACTTGGGATTGCCGCTAGTTGCAGCATCTAATAAGGCTAACTGATGTGGGTCCTCTCTTTTAAGGACTGGGAGACAATAATAATGTGGCTGAATACCTCCAACAAGCATATTGTTCCGGTTTGCTAATAGGTGGTGCGGCGTTATTGTGGCTGCAACATTGTCTTTGCATGAAAGCACAAAATCTTTAGCATCTTTAGTAGTTATATGCTCAAACACTACTTTAAGGCTAGGAAAGTTTTTGATTGTCTTTTCAAGAACCTGGTCAATAAATGCAGCCTCCCTATCAAAAATATCCACCTCTTTGTGGGTTATTTCTCCGTGTACCAACAACGGCATGCCGTTTTTTTGCATCGACTCTAGAACGGGGTAAATCTTGCTAATATCTGTCACCCCCTTGTCGGAGTTGGTTGTGGCACCTGATGGATATAACTTTGCCGCCTTAATGAATTCGTTATTAGCTGCAAGCTCTATCTCTTTGACTGAGGTGTTGTCAGTTAAGTACAAAACCATTAATGGTTCGAATGTGTGTCCATTCGGCAGAGCGCCAAGTATCTCTTCACGATAAATTAGTGCTTGCTCAACGCTTGTAATTGGTGGGTTTAGGTTGGGCATAATAATCGCTCTTCCCATTTGTGCTGAGCTCATGCCAATTACCGATTGTAGCTCACCCCCTGATCTAACATGTAGATGCCAGTCATCTGGTTTTAGTATTGTCAATTTGCGCATTGTCTTATTATATAACCATGATTTTCTGTGAACGGCTTAACAACATAAAGCGCGTTATCGTAATTCTGACACAATCACCTGCCATGACAGTGCTTGTATTTTTTTCCTGAATCACAAGGGCACGGCTCATTTCTGCCAATTTTCTTTTTTGGTTTGTTGTCCTGTGGTGTACCATTGTTTGGTTTGTTGTGTTGATAACTGGCGCCTTTGTTGTCCTGCTGTTCTATTTCAGAAGCGCTGGTTTTTTCATTAATTACTACAGATGATAGCGCCTTTACAACCTCTATGTTTATAGTGTCTAACAGCGTAGTAAACATGGCATAAGATTCGCGCTTGTATTCTTGTGCTGGATTTTTTTGAGCATAACCACGCAAGTTAACGCTTTGGCGCAGATAATCCATAGATGCAAGGTGTTCTTTCCAGTAATGGTCAAGCGCCTTTAACATTACAGCTTTCTCAAAGCCTCGCATTTGCACCTCTCCCGCAAGCTCCTCTTTTTGCTTGCTAGTATCAACAAGCTCTTCAATAATCTTTTCCTCGAGCTCGTCAACATCAAGCCCCTCATCTAACCATTGCTGTATAGGAAGGTCGGCAGCATAGTCGGCCTTAAGCGCATTGTGCAGACCTTCAACATCCCAGTCTTCTTCTGCCTGAGCTGTTGATATGTACCCAGTATAAATATCGCCAATAACTGTTCTGCGCATAGTGGCAAGTCTCTCTTGTACATCGTCAGAACTCATTAGCTCGTCACGAAGTCCGTATATAACCTTTCTTTGGTCGTTAGCAACGTCATCATATTCCAATAAATGTTTGCGGGCATCATAGTTCATCCCTTCGACTTTCTTTTGTGCATTTTCAATAGCTCGATTGACCATTTTGTGTTCAATTGCCTCGCCCTTTTCCATGCCAAGCCTCTTCATCATGGACGCCATTTTTTCACTGGCAAATATGCGCATCAGGCTATCCTCAAGCGACAAATAAAAGCGTGTCGAACCAACATCTCCCTGTCTTCCTGCTCTCCCTCTTAGCTGGTTATCAACCCTACGTGATTCATTGCGCTCGGTCCCTACAATATGAAGACCTCCAGCATTGATAACGTTTTCGTGCTGTTTGTTCCATTCGCCCTTTTGCACCTCTGTAGGGTTTTCTGGAGCCCTGCCTCCAAGAACAATATCTGTACCGCGACCGGCCATATTGGTAGCAATAGTTACCGCCCCTGTTGATCCAGCATTGGCAATAATAGAGGCCTCTCTCTCATGCTGTTTAGCGTTTAAAACCTCGTGCTTTATTTTTTTCTTTTTAAGGAGGCCAGAGATTAACTCTGAATTTTCAATGCTGCTAGTTCCAACCAAAACTGGTTGACCAGACTTTTGGCAATTAATAACGTCGTTGGCTATTGCTTCAAACTTTTCTTCGGTGGTGAGATATATTTGGTCTGAAGAATCAACCCTTGAAGAGGGTTTGTTGGGAGGGATTACTACACACTCTAGCCCATAAATATCTTGAAACTCTACCGCCTCTGTGTCTGCTGTTCCGGTCATTCCAGAAAGCTTTTTATAGAGCCTAAAGTAATTTTGAAAGGTAATCGAAGCCAAGGTTTGGTTTTCTTTCTTTATGCTCACCCCTTCCTTTGCTTCTATCGCCTGATGAAGCCCTTCTGACCACCTACGGCCAGGCATACTTCTTCCAGTAAACTCATCGACAATGACAATCTCATCCTCTGCAACAATATAGTCAACATCTTTTTGAAACAATATATGCGCCCTTAGCCCAGAGCTTATGTGTTGCATAAGCAAAATATTGCTAGCGTCATAGAGGCTGGCGCCTTCTTGAAGAGCGCCGGCTTTGATAAGCAAGGTTTCTGCTTTAGCGTGTCCATCGTCAGTCAAAAAGACTTGTTTGTGTTTCTCGTCAACTGTGTAGTCTCCCTTTACCTCTACCACTATCTCTTTGCCTTCTCCGCTCTCTACCTGTTTAGTAAAGCTTGGAATCATTTGGTTAATGGCTCGGTATATATCTGAATAATCATCAGATGGCCCAGAAATAATCAGTGGCGTTCTTGCCTCATCAATAAGAATTGAGTCAACCTCATCAACAATTGCAAAATCAAGAGACTTTTGAACTTTTTGTTCACTGTTAAAAGCCATGTTGTCTCTTAAATAATCAAACCCAAGCTCGTTATTAGTTGCATAGACAACGTCACACTGGTAGATTTTCTTTCGTTCTTCTGGTGACAGGTTTCCAGTTATAGCTCCTACACTAAGCCCTAAAAAATCAAAAGCGCCTCCCATCCATTCAGCGTCGCGTGCAGCTAGATAGTCATTAACCGTCACTATATGAACTCCGCGCCCGCTAAGGCCGTTTAGATATGCCGGAAGGGTGGCAACCAGTGTTTTTCCTTCTCCGGTCCCCATCTCTGCAATATTGCCGTCATTTAAAACCATTCCGCCTATTAACTGAACATCGTAATGCCTAAGGCCAAGAACCCTTGTGCAGGCCTCTCTCATAACTGCAAAAGCCTCTGGAAGAATTGATTCTAGGCTCTCTTCTTTAGCGATTCTGTCTTTAAATTCTAGTGTTTTTGCTTTAAGTTCATCGTCGCTAATTAAACTAAGTTCCTCTTCGAAGGAGTTAATTGCTGCAACTGTCTTATATAGCTTCTTAACAAAGCGGTCGTTCCTTGACCCCACTATCTTTGCAGCGACTTTATTTATTATGCTCATTAATGTGGTTAAATTGGTTTTCGAAAAATAGTGCTATTTTCTCATATATGCCGTACTATATATTAATCTTTATGGGCAAACTCCCAACATATTAACGTTAACATTTTAAATTGTGTTTTCTCGAGATTAGCGTGCGTTCAACTTTATACTTAACAACACCTGTTCATTGTCAACTATTAGTAGTATAAAATTAACCATAATATTGGCCCTGCAAATGTAAAAATTGACGCCTAGACAATTATATTTATGCAACAAAATAAAAACGAACCTGTTAATGTAGCTGAATTCTCTCACAAGGGCAGTTTAGGTAGCCTTGTAAACAAGGCAAAGACATATAACCTTATAAACGACAAGCTTGTGCCCTTGCTTCCACCCTCCCTAGCTACCATTAGACTTTCTACAATAGATGAAAAAACAGCCACCTTTGTTGCTTGCGACCAATCTGTCGCCTTTAAAGCTAGACAACAAGAAAAGCTAGTACTCGAAACCCTGCAAAAGCTTGACGATCTTTCACATATTAATAAAATAAACGTAAAGGTTGATTCCAAATAGTTGTACGTACTCTTAATAATAAAACATTGGTATCGACTTTGCTTTACTTATACACTATAATATTCCAACTTTAACGAACGTTAAACCTTCAAAACCATCAACAAGGAAACAAAGAACTATGGCGGAACAAGAAATTGACCTTAAAAAAAGACGACTATTGACAAACGCTACTAGCGTTGTCGGAGCTGTCGGTGTTGGCTTTGTTGCTTGGCCTTTTTTGTCTACATGGAGTCCATCTGCTAGAGCAAAAGCTGCAGGAGCTCCGATTGATGTTGATATAAGCAAGCTTGAAAACGGTCAACTTGTTCGAGTGCTGTGGAGAAAAAAACCTGTATGGATTTTTAAACGCGACGAGCAAACTCTTGCCAATCTAGGTTCTCTTGATGCTGAGCTTGCAGACCCAGATGGTTCTGGCAACTCAAAGTCACAACAACCCGTTTATATTAACTCGTCACATCGCTCAATAAGGCCTGAAATCGCTGTTATTGTAGGCGTTTGCACGCATCTTGGATGTTCTCCAACTTACAGGCCGGAGGTGGGCGCTGCCGACCTTGGTGGAGACCGCTGGAAGGGGGGCTTTTACTGTCCTTGTCACGGATCTAAATTTGACCTAGCAGGAAGGGTTTACGAGGGCGCACCCGCGCCAACAAACCTAGTCATCCCGCCTTATCATTTTGTTTCTGATACATTGATTAGGGTTGGTGTTAGTCCTGTTGATTTTGAAAAAAATACCGTCAATAAAGCATAATCAAATTTATTAATACTATGAATAATAATAAAAACTGGATAGATCAAAGGTTTCCTCTTACCAAGGTTTGGAATGAGCATTTAGCAGAGTATTATGCTCCCAGAAATTTCAATTTTTGGTACTTTTTTGGTTCACTTGCAATACTTGTACTTGTGCTACAGCTAGTAACCGGAATATTTTTAACTATGCACTATAAGGCTGACACGGTTAATGCTTTTGCTTCTGTTGAATATATTATGAGAGACGTAAACTGGGGCTGGTTAATCCGCTATATGCACTCAACTGGAGCATCTGCATTTTTTGTTGTGATATATATGCACATGTATCGAGGTCTGCTTTACGGGTCATACAAAGCCCCTAGAGAGTTGCTGTGGATATTAGGGATGGTGCTTTATATTGCCCTTATGGCAGAGGCCTTTATGGGCTATGTTTTGCCCTGGGGACAGATGTCATATTGGGGCGCCCAAGTTATTATTTCACTGTTTGGATCTGTTCCTTTTATTGGTCCAGACCTGCTTGTGTGGATTTTGGGTGACTACTCTGTAGGTGACCCCGCACTTAATCGATTTTTCTCATTGCACGTAATTGCTCTGCCTTTGATACTTGTAGTTTTGGTGTTTTTACATATAGTAGCTTTGCACCATGTTGGATCCAACAATCCTGACGGGATAGAAATAAAAGAAAACAAAAACGACAAAGGAATACCAAAAGATGGCATACCTTTTCACCCCTACTACACTGTTAAAGATATAGTTGCTGTGGTGGTATTTTTGATACTTTTTTCAGCTATTTTGTTTTACGCTCCGGCACTTAACGGCTACTTCTTAGAGGCTGCTAATTTTGTTGAGGCTAACCCACTTAAAACACCTGAACATATAGCTCCTTTATGGTACCTGACACCTTTCTACACTATATTAAGGGCAATACCGCCAATTCTTGGTTCTCAATTCCCTGGCGTTTTAGCTATGTTTGCAGCCCTTTTAATTCTTGTTGCTTTGCCTTGGCTTGACAGATCAAAAGTAAAATCGGTTCGCTACCGTTCGTTGCCATTTAAGGTTGCCCTAGGCATCTTCGTTGTTAGTTTTGTTTCCCTGGGATGGCTTGGAATTCAGCCAGTTATATCTCCAGAATGGTATTTAAGCTTAGCTAGCTCTATCGGTATAGAGGTTGAGACTGCCTTGTATCTTCTATTAGCAAGACTTTTCACTATATGTTATTTCGGGTTCTTTGTGTTTATGCCCTTATATACCTCAATAGGAAATGTTAAACAAGTTCCGCAAAGGGTAACGGAGTAAATCATGAAAAAAATAATAAACACAACAGCATTATTACTGGTAACTTTTGTTTCTTTTGGGGTAGCGGCATCATCAAGCGTACATCTTGACTCTGCAAACACCGATATTACCGACAAGAAATCTTTGCAAAACGGTGCTAAACTTTTTATGAACTACTGCTCTGGATGCCACTCTTTAGGCCTTATGCGTTACAACAGATTCGTTGAAGATTTGGAAATTCCAGAAAAAGATGTGGCTGAAAACCTTATGTTTAGCGGTGAAAAAACTGGAGACCTGATAAAGTCTACAATTTCTGAAAAGGGCGCCTCTAAATGGTTTGGAGCAACCCCTCCTGACTTGTCATTGGTTTCTCGTTACAAAGGCACTGACTGGATATACACATTCCTTCGTGGCTTTTATAAGGACGAATCAAGGCCTTACGGTGTAAATAACCATATCTTTGACAGTGTTTCAATGCCAGACATATTGTGGCAACTAAAAGAAAACAAATCAGAACAGGAATTTAACGGCGAAGTTAGGGACATTGTCAACTTTTTAGACTATGTTGGTGAACCTGCCAAACTTGTCAGGTCTGCTATCGGTACAAAAGTTATTGGCTTCCTGCTTGTCCTACTAATACTTGCTTACTTGCTTAAAAAAGAGTATTGGAAAGACGTGAAATACGGCAAATGGCGTGTGAAGGGTTAGTTTCTGATAAAATTATCTAACAAAAGACAGCATTCTAATGCTGCTTTATTTCGATAGAGGCAAACAAAATGTTAACAAAACCCAATCCGGCTTCCACAACCCTTTATTGCTCCGCTGAAGAAATGGAGTCCCACTGTGTAAGATTTATTATGGCCGAAAAAGCGATTGAGCGCGAGGTCTTTAATTTAAACATTGAAGAGATGCCAGAAGAAATATTAGAGCTTAACCCATGTGAAACCTTGCCAACCCTGTTTGACAGAGGCATGGTTTTATATGACACTTCTGTCGTAACTGAGTATCTAGATGAGCGCTTTCCTTTTCCGCCGCTTTTGCCCGTTGACCCCATTGAAAAAGCCGAAAAGAGGTTGTTAATTTTTCGATTTACTAGGGCTCCAGGTTGCTGGTATGAGCTAGTAAAAACGATTGAAAAAGGCTCAAAGGACGAGGCATCTAAAGCGCGAAATATTTTAAAAAGCAGTTTAATAGAGCTTATACCATTGTTTGCCTACAAGCCTTACTTTAAAAGCGACGAAATGACAATGGTTGATGCCTGTCTAGCTCCTTTGTTGTGGCGCCTAAAGAAGCTAGAAATAGATCTAGGGGCAAAAGCAAAACCAATTCATGAATATGCTAACAGGATGTTTTCAAAAGAAAGCTTTCAAGAAAGCCTTACTGACTGCGAAAAAGAGTACAACTAAGCTTTGAAGGCGCTACATTGACAACTGCCGTAGCTCCTTATTTAATTAGGGCCTACCATCAATGGATGGAGGACTCAGGGCTTACACCCCACATCCTAGTAAACTGCAAAGATACGGACGTATCGGTACCAAAACAATTCATCCAAGATGACAAGATAGTTCTTAATATTGGAACTAGCGCTACTAGCGGCCTAGATTTAAGTAACGAACAAATTACTTTTAAGGCTAGGTTTGACGGCAAACCTTTTTCGGTAGTTGTTCCAGCTCAAGCTGTTGTTTCTATCTATGCCACAGAAAGTGGAGAAGGGATGTTTTTTGGTGGACAAGAAGAGGCGCCAAAAAAGAACCCAAAGCCGGGCCTTAAAATATTAGACTAGGCTCTCAACATCTCTCTCAAACCCTTTCGGGTCATTGTCTCTAAACATTACCACTGGGGTCCTAGTATACGAAGATATTGCTTTTTTATTGTCTAGGCTGTTTGCATGTATCTGGTTTAGCACAATCATTGCAACCTTTAGCTCTTGTTGCTGCGCCGCCTGTAATGACAATAAAGCCTGGTTTATTGCTCCGAGCTCGTCTTTAATTATTAGCACTACAGGCAAGCTAAGCGCTTTGGCTAGGTCAATGTTTAGTGTTTTGCTAGCAATAGGGGAATATATTCCTCCAGCACCCTCAACAACAATATAGTCTTTTGTATTACCGGTTTGGCAAGCAGAAACTAACATATTTAGCGTTAT
>JASLYC010000010.1 GCA_030739975.1 Gammaproteobacteria bacterium | reverse complement strand
GCCACACTGTCTCCACCCGAGACTCAGTGAAATTGAAATTGCTGTTAAGATGCAGTATACCCGCGGCCAGACGGAAAGACCCCGTGCACCTTTACTACAGCTTTGCATTGAACTCCGATTCTACTTGTGTAGGATAGGTGGGAGGCTTTGAAGCTTGAACGCTAGTTTGAGTGGAGCCAACCTTGAAATACCACCCTGGTATGGTTGGGGTTCTAACCTAGGTCCGTTATCCGGATTGGGAACAATGCATGGTGGGTAGTTTGACTGGGGCGGTCTCCTCCCAAAGAGTAACGGAGGAGCGCAAAGGTACCCTCAGCACGGTCGGACATCGTGCAATGAGCGCAAAGGTAAAAGGGTGCTTGACTGCGAGACAGACACGTCGAGCAGGTAGGAAACTAGGTCTTAGTGATCCGGTGGTTCTGAGTGGAAGGACCATCGCTCAACGGATAAAAGGTACGCCGGGGATAACAGGCTGATACCGCCCAAGAGTTCACATCGACGGCGGTGTTTGGCACCTCGATGTCGGCTCATCACATCCTGGGGCTGAAGCAGGTCCCAAGGGTATGGCTGTTCGCCATTTAAAGTGGTACGCGAGCTGGGTTTAGAACGTCGTGAGACAGTTCGGTCCCTATCTACCGTGGGCGTTGGAGACTTGAGGGAAGCTGTTCTTAGTACGAGAGGACCGGAATGGACACACCTCTGGTGTTTCGGTTGTGACGCCAGTCGCATTGCCGAGTAGCTATGTGTGGAAAGGATAACCGCTGAAAGCATCTAAGCGGGAAGCCCCTCCCAAGATAAGGTCTCCCTGATATTTTAAATATCCTAAAGATCCCTCGAAGACTACGAGGTTGATAGGCATGGTGTGGAAGTGCAGTGATGCATGAAGCTAACATGTACTAATTGATCGTGAGGCTTGACCATATAACACCCAAACTATTTGGAGATGTTGTTGTGTCAAATGGCAATATGCCAATAAATAAGTTAACTTGATGTTTTTTCAACATTCATTTTTAACTTTTAAAATGTGATTACAAACTTTGCTCGTGTATTTTTTTGTTATGTCCCACCAAAAGGTGGCGGTATAAAAACTTTTAATTTCGTTTGGCTTGAATTATATTTCATTGTCAGACAACCAGTATGCTTAGCGACAATAGCAAGTGTGACCCACCTGATCCCATCCCGAACTCAGAAGTGAAACCACTTAGCGCCGATGGTAGTGTGGGGTCTCCCCATGTGAGAGTAGGACATTGCTAGGCTTTTAATTCCAAAATTACCCTGTAACCAATAGCGTTGCGGGGTATTTTTTTGTCTAGCTAAAATCTTTTCTATAATAGTTATTACTGACTCAAATAAATATAACAACGAACTACGACGTTTAAATTATAATGCGCATTGAAATATAAAAAGCATTATAAATATATAGGTAAAGAATGGCTAAATACAACATTTATGGAATCGGTGCTGCAATAGTAGACACAGAGGTCGTAGTTAATGATAAATTTCTAAAAGATAATAATGTAGAAAAAGGGGTAATGACTCTAGTTGACGAAGAACGTCAGGATGAATTAATGAATTCCATTACTTCCCAAACAAGCCCAGTCAGTAGAAGTTGTGGAGGGTCTGCCTGTAATACTATAGTAGCTACTAGTAAATTAGGCTTAAAAGCGTTTTACTCTGCTAAGGTAGCAGACGACAAAGATGGAGATTTTTTTATAAAAGATCTAAAATCGACCGGCGTCGATTTTCATAATGTTCAATCTGAAAAAGGCATAACAGGAAAATGTCTTGCAATGATTACTCCTGACGCTGAAAGAACAATGAATACATATCTTGGGGCCAGCCTTAATCTAACTACCCAAGAGATTGATAAAAAGTCATTAGCCAATTCTGAATGGTTATATATGGAAGGATATTTGGTTTCTGACCAGAACAGAACAGATGTTGCAATAGAAGCTATGAATTTTGCGAAACAGAATAATGTAAAAACTTCGCTGAGTTTGTCAGACCCTTTGATTGTTAAACTTTTTTCAGAGAATTTAAAAAGTGTTATAGGTGATGGGATTGATTTACTTTTCTGTAACTCTGATGAGGCAAGAAGATTTACTAATACACATACAATTGAAGCCGCAGCTCAATCTCTTAAGCAGTATGCCAAAACATTTGTTATCACTCGTGGTCCTGGCGGCTCTCTAACCTATGATGGACAGGATATAAGCTACAATAAAGGGGTAAACACAAACGCTATTGATACTAATGGCGCTGGCGATATGTTTGCTGGAGCTTTTTTATATGCTCTTGTTAATGGACGTGGGTGTAGTTGGGCAGCACAATTTGCCAATAACGCTTCGTCAATTGTTGTTAGTGCGTTTGGCCCGAGAATTAAAGATATTGAATATATTAGTCTAAAATCTAAGTTTGGTTTTTAATCATCACTAACTTTGTTAATTATAACAAAGTATCAATATAAACTATAATTGCTCATAAGTTGCTAACTCTATATACCTATGAAAAGTTTATTACTAGGCTTTAATCAATATTTTAGTGAAGTTCCAAATAAGTTACGATCGTACCGTAAGACAGTTATTTTATTCGCCCTACTGTCAACCGTTTTTATGGCTATTGGCACTAGTCAATTTAGCTTTAATTTTTCTATAGAGTCATGGTTCCAGAAGGGAGATAAGGCTCTAGAGTCTCTTGACGAGTTTCGTGAACAGTTCGGCAGTGACGATGGCCTGTTCATAGTTTATGAAGCAAAAGACGGGGACGTGTTTTCACACAACTCATTGTCGCTGGTTGCTGAGATTACTAATATTCTAAATAATCTTGACGATATAGATGATAGAGTTTGGGTCGATAAGTTTGGGCTAAAGCCTGAAGAATACAATGAACTAAAGCACATCAAGCGTGTTCAATCGTTAACTAATATACGTATACAGCAGAATAATGACGATGTATTGAGTGCTCCACTATTAGTTCCCAAAGATATACCAAGTGACACAGAGACACTCAATACGATAAAGTCACTAGCCAGTTCACAAACCAACTTACCACTATTTATGTTTTCCAAAGACTATAGATTTGGAGCCATATCAATTACTACTGATTTTGGAACTATTCCAAAGATTTCCCCAGTTGATGAGACTGGCAACCTATTCCTGGATGATGAGTGGGACAGCTCTTATGACAGTTTCGAGTCTACAGTTGATGATTTCGCAACCGTAAATAAGATTGAGTTTGAGGAGATGGATCCAGCTATTTATCTCACATTTATGCCCGCAATATCTGCAATATATAGCCAACCACATCTATTAGAAAATTTTGACTTTTATCCAATAGGCGGGGCCTCTATGATTGAGCTTGCGTGGGACACAATGATACATGCAGGTTATTTACTTATAGGTATGGTTGTAATAATAAACTTACTGCTTTGGACACTGTTTCGTTCCGCTAGTGCGGTTGTTTTGCCACAGTTAGCAATTGGGATGAGCATTATGTTTGTTCTTGGAACTCTTAGCTGGTTAGATATAGAGTCATCTTCACTTATAACTCTAACAGTCATGCTCATTGTAGCAGTTGGCGTTGCAGATTGCGTACACGTTATGAGTAGCTACATCTTCTTTCGAAGAGATGGGGAAGATCATAATCAGGCGCTCAGTCATGCATACAGAAAAACTGGGGTACCTATATTATTAACAACAATAACAACAATGGCCGGGATGGCTTCTATGTCTGTTACTGGGATGGAGCAGTTCATTGTTTTTGGCATATCTTCTGCAGCTGGGGTAGGCCTAGCATTTATTTACACTATATATTTATTACCGGTTCTATTGGACTACTGGCACCCTATGGCCGAACCAAGCAGTCATGTTGGGCTTTTAAGTAAATACAAAAAATTGGCTTCACGGATTATTAATTTTATTTTTCAGCCGATAAAATATATATCCAATTTATCAGGCCTCACATGGCTTTTTAGTGCGGCATGGTTACAGCCACTATTAGATAAAATTCCAGCACTGGTTTTTAAGAGAAGATACAGCCTAGTGGCTTTATTTGTAGGAGTATTCGGGATATGTTTGTATGGCGCTACACAGGTCAAAATAGACTCCAACCTTGTAGAATTGTTCTCTGAAGATGTACCTATAAGGGCAGCATATGACATTGTAGATGAACATATGATGGGAACTGGAGGCATGATTATTATGATTGATATGGGAGAGTCAGATGCTGTCATGGATCCAAAAGTTTTGCAGGCAATCAGTGAATTGCAGGACAACATACAAATGAGATATGATTATATTATTCGTACAAATTCATTAGCAAATTTAGTTAAAGATACGCATAAAATTATGAGAGGTAGCGAGCAATACCGCACCATTCCAGACTCACAAATTGCAGTGTCTCAATTGTTATATCTATTTAATAGTGCAAACCCTGAAGACCGTAGAGCTTTGGTTAGTGATGATTACTCTAAGACACATATAAGTGTTACATTGAAGAATGCCGGTTCAAACGAATATAAAGACTTCTTCGAGGGAATTAAAAAAGATATTGATAATGGTTTCTTGGCTCTAAAAACACGTTATCCAGATATGCAAGTGGAAATTACAGGTACTTTTGCCCTGATGATGAAACTTGCTGACAACCTAAGTCGCAATCAATTCAAGAGTTTGGCTGTTGCAGTTGTTGTGATAAGTTCACTGTTAGTTTTGACCTTGGGTTCAGTTCAGGCAGGACTATTGTCAATAATACCAAACCTTATACCTGCAACTTTAGCGTTCGGTCTGATGGGGCTACTTAGTATACCGCTCGATACAGATACATTATTAATTGCACCGCTAATTATAGGTATAGCTGTTGACGATACAATACACTTTATAACTCACTATAGGATGGCCCTGGCAGTAAATAGCAATATGAGACTAGCTCTAATCAATACAATAAAAGAGGTTGGCCAGGCTGTCACCTTTACTACGCTTATTTTGGGGTGTGGGTTTTATATGCTAAGCTTTAGCGACCATTTGGGATTAGCGAAAATTGGAAACTTCGGCTCTCTGGCAATTTTTGTGGCGTTGTTGTGCGACTTGTTATTCTTTCCAGCGCTGATTATGATATTTAAGCCTAAATTTGGGCAACAAAATATAGATGAAAATTTGAACTTTAGTGAGGTTAAGTAATGGGTCCTTTATCAAGCAAATATATATATAGTTTAGCGACACCAATTTTATTGGTGTTTGTATTAATTATTACTAGTATAGATGTTAATGCAAAAACAAATTTAAGTGCTCGCGAGATAGCTGAACTTGCCGATGAATCACGTCGCAAAACTACCGACTCAGCATTTACTAAAATAATTCTAACTACCTGTAAATACGGAATCAGCAGCGGTAAATTAAAATGTGCAAAAAAAGCTAGAATAAAGGTTGTTGAAAGTGCTCAAGTAAATACTGGGCTCAATAATAAAGATGTTAAGTCAATAGCAATTATTTTAGAGCCAGCAAACGAGAGAGGTATCGGCATGCTTTCTTTTACTTATGATGATAGTGACAGAGATAATGAAACTTGGATTTATCTTTCTGCTTTGGGCAAAGTTAAACGTATGAGTACGAGCAGTAATGATGATGAAGAAACAGAATCAGCAAGCCTGTTTGGTACTGAAATAACTATAGAGGATCAGGAAACCGGGAAACTAGATGACTATAGTTATAAAATTTTAGGTGAAGGCAAGTTTAGAGGTCGTAGTGTTGCTATTATTGAGTCAACACCGAAGCCACATAGATTAAACAAAAGTCGTTACGGCAAAACTAGGTCATGGATTGACCTTGATAGATTTATAACTCTAAAGATGCAAATGTTTGACAAAAACAAAAAACCAATAAAGCAACTAGATGCAGGTAAAGTTGAAAAAATAAACGATATATGGATGTCGCGTAGTTTAACTTTCATGAACTTGGTAACTCAGAGATTAACTAACATGAAAATTGAAGCAATAAACTTTAATATTAACATTGAGCCTTCCTTTTTAACCCAAAGAGCCTTAACTGACCAAGCATTTCGTGAGAAATATTTAATCGACCTTAGAGGGCAAACCAAATAAGCTTTACATGAACTAGAAATAACACGATGTCACAACTTAAGTATAAAAAATGTGAAGTATGCGCTAGTGGTGTTGCCAGTTTATTTTTTTTATATTACTTTTTTAGTGTCCCAACAGTCATGGCAGAAGAATCTTTATTTAAAGATGAATTGTCTTTTGACTCTGTTGAGCAGGAGCTAGATAGTTATAGTGACAGTGACGACGTCTTTGAAGCTGAAGAGACTAACAATAATAAGTATCCTGGTCTAGGGGTTAAGTTGTCACATAAATTGTCAGTTAATCCTGCAGATAACTGGGAAACAACAAAACAAAGGACTGAACTGACACTGGATATTAAAGGCTTATTGCCAAGGTCAGGTTATGGCGAACTACAAATAAATGCTAAGCGCTATTGGCCAAATGATTCAAGTTATGCTACAGAAATTAGCGACATTGAAGTTGAGCGTGCATTTACACAGTTCAGCTCAGAAAAATGGAGCACTAAACTCGGAAAATACACAATCGGGTGGGGCGAGATTGAGGGCGGACCCCTAGATGTTATAAATCCAATTGCTAGCTTGACTGATCCAATACCAGAATCGCAGTGGTTAATAAGCACCACTCGTTATTGGAACAACTCAAACCTGAGTTTGTTTTATAATCAAAGTCCAAACATCACAAAGATTGCAAACGTTAACTTGAATGACAAGTCTAACTCAGAATTTGGTCTGAGATTTGACCTGAAAGATGATGTTGGAGATAGCTCAATATACTTAGCAAGGTTAGTGCCAAACAGCGCACTAAAAGATATCGCCAATGGCGATAGTAAAGCGCACCCTTATCAGTTGCTGGGTTATAGTGCCAATCAGGCTATAGAAGGCTACTTAATTAAATATGACATTGCATATAAAAATAATCTAAAGCATAATCGTTCAGGCAGTCTTGTAAGTGTTGATAGAATTGATTGGGGTATTGCTCTAGATAGGCAAAAAGAAGACAGGCAATGGCTATTTACAATTAACTCAAAACATTTAGTTGATTATTATTCAGATTTTTTAACACCAACCCTGACTCAAAATGTTAGCACAAGGCGGCACAACTTAAGTTACTCTTTGAGCGTTAATGATACTTTTGATAACAGTGACTATAAGTGGAATATTTTGGCATCCTCTACCTCTAATGGTGATATGAAATTACTATCAACTGGCATTGATTGGGATATTAGTGATCAGTGGTCTTCGTCAATTAATGGGACCAAAATTATTGCAAGTTCAGACAGAGAATTTAGCATTTTAGATGGATATGAGAGGGTCGGGATAGAGCTAAACTACCACTATTAATTTTTTCTATTTTGTTAATTATATATTTTCATATAGTGAAATAATAGCTCTCATTCGACGAGTTAAAATAAACTTATGGTAGAATTTAAATTCGATAATTTTTTCTTAAATAAGTTATGTCATATATTAGCGAATATAAGCAGTCTATAGACCATCCAGCATTATTCTGGAGCGAAAAAGCCAAAGATCTTGAATGGTTTGATTTTCCACAAAAAATATTATCTCAGGACTCAGAAGGAATCAATCATTGGTTTTCAGATGGCAAAATGAATACCTGTCACATGGCAGTTGATTACCATGTAAACAATGGCCGCGGTGAGCAAACTGCAATCATATACGATTCACCTGTTACAGATACTAAAAAGAGTTATACATACAGCGAGCTAAGGAAAGAGGTTGCAAAATGTGCCGGCATGATAAAGGCGCAGGGCGTAGAAAAAGGGGACAGGGTAATAATTTATATGCCAATGATTCCTGAATCTGTTTTTGCTATGTTAGCGTGTGCCAGACTAGGTGCAATCCATTCAGTGGTATTTGGCGGTTTCGCCTCTCCAGAATTAGCAGTAAGAATTGATGATGCAAAGCCAAAACTCATACTTAGCGCTTCCTGTGGAATTGAAATTAATAGGGTTATTGAATATAAGCCACTTCTAGATGGTGCTATTGAGCTTGCCAAACATAAAGTCAATAAATGCATTATTTATCAACGAGAGCAGTCTCAATCTAGCATGATAGATGGCAGAGATATTGACTGGGAAAGCGCTTGTAAAATTGCAAGCGAAGCTGATTGCGTCAAAGTAAGAGGAGATGACCCACTTTATATACTTTACACATCTGGTACAACTGGCAAACCAAAAGGTATAGTTAGAGAGAATGGTGGTCATGCAGTAGCAATGAAGTACAGTATGAGCGCAATTTATGATACAAACCCAGGAGATGTATATTGGGCAGCTTCTGATGTGGGGTGGGTTGTTGGTCATTCCTACATCGTTTACGCACCACTTATCCAAGGCTGTACGACTATATTGTTTGAAGGTAAGCCAATAATGACTCCAGACGCTGGCGCCTTTTGGAGAGTTATTTCTGAGTATAAAGTTAAATCTATATTTACAGCACCAACTGCATATAGGGCTATTAAAAAAGAAGACCCTAACGGAGAACTAATAAAGAATTATGACGTGAGCTCACTGAAAAACTTATTTGCAGCTGGTGAAAGGCTAGACCCTCCAACATATGAATGGTTGTCGAACAATTTGAATATTCCTGTTATAGATAATTGGTGGCAAACCGAAACCGGATGGGCTATCGCATCAAACATGACAGGCATAGAAAGAATGCCTATCAAGCCGGGTTCAGCAACAGTTCCTGCACCTGGATTCGATATACACATTATTGATGATAACGGTAAAGAGCTAGGAAGAAATGAACAAGGAAATATTAGCATTAAGTTGCCACTACCTCCAAGCTGTCTTGCAACTATATGGGGAGACCTAGACAGGTTTAAGTCGGGGTATCTAGAAACCTTCCCGGGATACTATGTTAGCGGTGATGGAGGATATTTTGATGATGATGGATATTTGTTTGTTATGGGTCGTACCGATGATGTAATCAATGTTTCTGGACATAGACTATCAACAGGAGAGATAGAGGAAATTATTGGATCACATGATTCTATTGCTGAGTGTGCAGTTGTAGGTATTAATGACAATCTTAAGGGTCAGGTGCCACTAGGCTTTGCAATACTAAAATCAGGAGTCACAGAATCTAATGCCGATACACAAAAAAGCCTTGTCAAATTAATCAGAGATAAGATTGGCCCTCTAGCTTGTTACAAGGAAACAATAATTGTAGAAAGGCTGCCAAAAACTAGATCAGGAAAAATATTAAGAAAAACCATGAGACAGATTGTCGATGGAGAGGAATATGTTGTGCCATCTACTATAGATGATCCAGCAATTTTAGATGAAGTAAAAGAACAAATAGGAAAAAGATAATGAACGTAGAAAAAGCTTTATTAAGTCGCAAATCAACCCGTGCCTTTTTGGATAAAGAAGTTCCAGTTGAGATTATTAACAATATATTAGAACAGGCTAAAACTGCACCATCAGGAGTAAATACCCAGCCATGGCAGGTAGCTGTTATTACTGGAGAAAGTAAAAAAAATATTGAAAAGAAGATGGAGGATACTTTTAGGTCTGGCAACAAGGGCTCTATGGACTATCAGTACTACCCTAAAGAGTGGGAAGAAAAATACAAACAAAGAAGGAAAGATTGCGGTCTACTCATGTACTCGACACTTGAGATACAAAGAGAAGACAAGCAGAGACAGTTAGATCAGTGGGCCTCTAATTACCGGGCCTTTGATGCACCTGTAATGTTGCTATTTTTTATTGACAATGTTATGGAAAAAGGTTCTTATCTAGATTATGGCATGTTCCTTCAGTCGATAATGCTAGCAGCTGTTGCAGAAGGACTTGCAACATGCCCTCAGGCTGCACTGGCAGAATACCCTGAGATTGTAAAAAGTGAGCTAGGTTATTCTGATGGACAGGTATTAGTTTGCGGAATGTCTCTTGGTTATGAGGACAAGTCACACAAAGTCAACAGCTACAGAACAACAAGAGAGCCTCTAGAAGAGATTGTCAAATACTTTAGTTAAGTGTTTGAAAAAACTTTATTTAAGGGTTTAAAAAGCTAAAGATATATCTTTGCTACCAGCAATAGCCGGTGCAGATAGAGTTGATGCTGCTACTGCACCACCAGCTGCCGCACCTTGAATAAATTTTCTACGATCCATAAATATTCTCCTTTAGTATTAATTAAATAAAAGAACCATCCAATCACAAGACAAGATATAGCCATGCGAATGTTCTTTTAGGAATTATTTGTAAATATCATCTAAAAGTAAGATTATTACAAACAATAGAACATAAGACACACCCTGTTATAAGCCACGTCAATTTAATTTGTTATTTTGTTCATTCCGTGAGAATGATATTTCACTTTATGGTATCGATTATATTTGTGTTATATCTATGTTGAAAAGTTCACATATATTGTTAGTATAATAGCGAATTATTTCTTTTCGTATAATTTGCTATGCCTATAGATAAAATTTACATAAGTGCAAATGAGCTTTTGTCGGATTCTTTTAAGCTTGGAGTTCAAATTCATAATAGTGGCTTTAGGCCAGACTTTATTGTAGGTGTTTGGCGAGGTGGGACTCCTGTAGGCATTGCAATTCAAGAGATATTGTCTTATCTTGGCAATGATACCGATCATATCTCCATTAGAACTTCATCATATCAAGGCCTTAATAAACAAAAAAAGTCAGTTCGTATCCATGGCCTAAGTTATCTTATTCGAAACATTAATGCTGAAGACAGGTTGTTATTGGTTGACGATGTATTAGATTCTGGAAAGAGCGTTCAGGCCATCATTGATACCTTAAAGTTAAAGTCAAGAAAAAACACACCCAATGATATTCGTATTGCCGTTCCATGGTACAAGCCAAACAAAAACAGAACTAAAATTGTTCCAGATTATTATCTACATGAGACCGATGACTGGCTAATCTTCCCTCACGAAATGGAAGGCCTAAGTAGGGAAGAAATATTTGCCAACAAGAAAGGTTTGAGAGAAGTTTTGAGCAAGATCAAGAGATAAAATTATAATGTAAAGACAATTAGTATTTATCTTTTATTACTAATATTAGGTATTTATTTTTATTAATTTACATTCTTTATAGTATATTTTTTTTCTTAAAAATCAATAGTTTACTTCACACATAATTCCAAATAGTGAAGTTTTGCTTTGAATAATCAATTAGGTTCAATCTGAACCGTACATTCATATTTTGAAACAAAATCATAATATGAAACTATTTTTTTTTCATTACTGTATTATTTGATGTCACGAACTTAAAAAACTCACCATTAGTAAGGTTATTGTATCTATTAACTAGTAAGAGTTTTTTTTCGTTTAGTTAGTAAACAAATCTTTTAATAAAGGAGAGTAAAACAATGAAGGATAAATCAAATAAAAACATTATAACCCGTAGACAAGCTATTAAGACTGGAGCAGCTATTTCCGTTGCACCTATGGTTTTCTCTAAGGGCGCATATGCTGCAAATTTCACTAATGATCCTGGCTACAAATCTAGTGTTACTTTAGGATTTAATGTCCCACAGACAGGCGCATACGCTGACGAGGGCGCTGATGAATTAAGAGCGTTCAAATTGGCTGTTAAGCATTTAAATGGTGAGGGTGATGGCGGCATGATGAATACTATGAAGCCAATGAATCTTCGTGGCAATGGTATTCTAGGTAAAAAGGTTACTTACGTAACTGGTGATACACAGACCAAATCTGATGCAGCACGTGCATCGGCAAAACGTATGATTGAGAAAGATGGCGTCATTATGTTCTCTGGAGGCTCTTCATCTGGTGTAGCTATTGCTGTTCAAGGTTTAGCTCAAGAGCTTGGCGTTGTATTTATGGCTGGATTAACACACTCTAACGATACTACAGGTAAAGATAAGCGTCGTTATGGTTTCCGTCACTTCTTTAATGCTAAGATGTCTGGTTCTGCTTTAGGTCCAGTATTAAAGGATGAGATGGGTACTGAACGCAAGGCTTACCATTTAACAGCTGACTATACATGGGGATGGACTCAAGAGCAATCTATTCAAGAAACTACTGAAGGCTTAGGATGGTCAACAACTGCAAAAGTTAGAACCCCGGTTGGTGCAGGAGACTTTTCACAATTCATTACGCCTGTATTGAATTCTGGTGCGGATACGCTTATTCTTAACCACTACGGTAAGGATATGATTAACTCACTAACTCAGGCAGTTCAGTTTGGTTTACGTGATAAGCAAGTTGAAGGAAAGAATTTTGAGATCATCGTACCTCTATACTCTCGTTTGATGGCTCAAGGTGCTGGAGATAACCTGAAAGGTATTCTTGGTACTGCAAACTGGGACTGGCAGTTACAGGATGAAGGCTCTAAGGCTTTCGTTAGGTCTTTTGGTAAGGAATACGGATTCCCACCTTCAATGGCAGCTCAGACTTGTTACGTGCAAACTTTACTTTACGCTAATGCATGTGAAAATGCAGGAACCTTCTATCCGCCTGAAGTTATTAGACAGCTTGAAGGGTTTGAGTTTGATGGTATGGGTAACGGTGCAACAGAGTATCGCGCTGAAGACCACCAGTGCTTCAAGAATGTTCTTGTTGTGCGTGGTAACCAAAACCCTACAAGTTCTTACGACTTGCTTGACATTGTTAAAGAAGTTCCTCGTGCCGATGTTGAGTACGATGCATCTATCTTTGGTGGTGAACTAGGTCCATACAAAGTATAGTTTGATATATACTTTATGCTGGTCCCGAGAAATCGCGACCAGCATTTTTTGTTATTGTTATTTCGTTAATACATATTTATCATGGATGCAATTTTAATTCAATTACTAAACGGCCTAGACAAGGGTGCTGCATATGCCCTTATTGCGCTAGGTTTGACGCTTGTATTTGGTACGCTCGGTGTAGTAAATTTTGCTCACGGAGCACTTTTTTTGATCGGCGCATTTTGTGCGGTCAGTTTTCAAAAAGTGGTCACAATTTCGAAGAAGATCTTAGACCCAAATATTACATATTTTGATGCATATATAGAGCAACCATATCTAGAGATATGGATGGGAGATACGGGCCTAGCAATTATAGACTACGCCGTTCCACTATCATTATTCTTTGCGGTGCCTATTATGCTACTGGTTGGACTTGCAATGGAGCGTGGCTTAATACAGTTTTTTTATAAAAGGTCGCACGCAGAACAGATCTTAGTCACCTTTGGTTTGGCAATTGTGTTGCAAGAAATTATTCGTCATTTCTATGGAGCTAACCCTATCCCAACACCAGCCCCAGACATTGTATCTGGTTCGGCACAAGTTGGTTTATGGATAGGCCTTGGAGATACTTTAGTTTATCCTTGGTGGAGAATAATTTATCTTATCTCTTCTGTTGGAATTATTACGGCTGTTTTTTCTTTTTTAAACCTAACAACCTTTGGAATGGTTGTCCGTGCTGGTATGGCGGATAGACAAATGGTAGGATTTTTAGGTATCAATATACAAAGAAAGTTTACTATAATTTTTGCATTAGCAGCTATCGTTGCAGGTGTTGCGGGAGCGATGTATGCACCTATTTTGCCTCCAGATTATCATATGGGAATGGACTTTTTAGTAATTTCATTTGTGATAGTAGTTGTTGGGGGTATGGGCTCACTTAGAGGTGCTGTAGCATCTGGATTCCTTCTCGGAGTTCTTCAGTCTTTGGCCGCAATGACAGCAGTAAGCAGTATATTACCTGGAATAGAACAGATAATCATATACTTAGTTGCAGTTATTGTTCTATTAACTAGGCCTAGAGGATTAATGGGACGCAAAGGCGTCATGGATGAATAATTATGAACATATTTAAAAAACAAAATATTGCAACGACAATGTTAATATTTACTGCAGCAGTATTGTCTATGCCAATATGGCTTGACCCTATTGGTGCAAATTATCCTGACCTTTTACAAAAATTTGCCATTTTTGGAATCTTTGCTATTGGCTATAATATTTTATTTGGTTTGACTGGGTATCTATCTTTCGGGCATGCAGTTTTTCTTGGGGTTGGCTCATATACTGCTGTATGGTCTTTTAAATTATTAACTATGAATGTCATTCCGGCGATGTTTTTTTCTATCTTGATGGCTGGAATTATAGCTGCCGGGATAGGCTATGTAAGTTTACGAAGGTCAGGAATTTATTTCTCTATTCTGACACTTGCATTTGCCCAGATGTTTTATAACCTTGCATACTCTGTCCTGATGCCAATTACTAATGGAGAGACAGGATTGCAATTAACAATGCATGACCCAAGAGTTATAGATGTGGCATTCTCTAGAGAAGTACCTGAAGGACTACCCTCTACAGATTTCTTCGGGATTTCAATGAATGGCTATTCAGGATTTTATTTTTGTGCGGTTATGCTTATTTTAGCTTTTTTCATTTATTTGAAAATTTTTAGGTCACCTTTTGGTATGAAACTTAAAGGAATAAAGTCCAACCAGAAGAGAATGAAATATATTGGAAGCGATACAAGACCTTACCTTATTACTGCATTTGTCATTTCTGGCATGTTTGCTGGTTTGGCAGGCTCCTTAATGGCAGTAACTGACCCACTAGCTGGAGCGGAGAGGATGCAATGGACAGCCTCTGGAGAGGTCATATTAATGACAATTCTTGGCGGAGTTGGCACAGTATATGGGCCTCTACTTGGTGTAGGAATAATCAAATATTTGGAGAATATTTTTTCTTCAATAAACGAATCAGTACTAAATAATTTTTTCTCATTTATGCCACAATGGGGAGAGAGCCTTCTAACATCGTTAACAATGCCATTTGTTGGCGAGGGATGGCATTTAACTTTGGGATTGCTATTTATGCTCATTGTTATATTCCTACCAGGCGGAGTTATGGAGGGGTTGCAGAGAATTAAAGATAGCATAATGAATAAGAAAAATATAGAAGAAAGTGAAGCTACTGCAAAGGAGTCAAGTGATGGCTGAAACCGTATTAAGAATAGAAAATGTAAACAAATCTTTTGGAGGTTTACTTGCACTTAACGACATTAATTTAGAGATTGAGAGAGGTAAGGTGCATGCAATAATTGGACCTAACGGCGCTGGAAAATCGACTTTACTTAATGTTTGTGTCGGACTACTTGCTCCTGATACTGGAGAAGTTACCTTTAATGGGGGAGAAAAGATTATTGGCAAAAAGCCCCATCAAATTAACCAAATAGGACTTACAAGAGTTTTTCAAACTCCAGAAATATTTCCTGACTTAAGCCTACTTGAAAACGTTATGTTGCCAGCGCTTTCTAAGCGTGATGGATCATATAAGATGTCAATTTTTAAGAGTCTTTCTGATGAAGAGGAAATTGAAAATGAAGCAATCGGTGCACTAGAAACTATAGGAATGCTAGACAGAAAAGATACTATAGCGTCAAGCTTATCTCGTGGCGATAAGCGTAGGCTTGAGTTAGCTATGTGTTTGGTGCAGAAACCAGAGCTATTATTGTTGGATGAGCCTACAGCTGGAATGGCTAGGCATGATACAAACCAGACTATTGAACTACTGAAACAAATTAAGGAAGGTGGAATGACAAAAATCATTATTGAGCATGATATGCATGTGGTTTTTAGTGTTGCAGATAAAATTTCTGTATTAGCAAGAGGTGCAATTATTGCAACAGGTACACCAGATGAGATTAAGGCTAATCCATTGGTTAGAGAGGCATATTTGGGGGGTGCCGAATTATGACTTCTAATGAGGTAGCACCTGTACTCCAAACAACCAAAACTACAGGCTCAGACCCGGCTTTTTTTTCTTGTTGGGATTTGCATTCATATTATGGCGAGAGTTATATTGTTCAGGGTGTTAACTTTGATATCCGTGAGGGCGAGATAGTAGCGCTTCTCGGAAGAAATGGTGCTGGGAAAACAAGCACTCTCCGCTCAATTGCCCGTGCAACTGAGCCAGAACTTAGAGGCGGAGAAGTTTGGCTTGACCATGAACCATTACATACAATGAAGGACTTTGAGGTCGCCCAAAGGGGTGTTGCCTTAGTGCCAGAAGATAGATGTATTATTGGAGGCCTTACTGTTGAAGAGAACATAAAATTGGCCCAGATAGAGGAGCCAGTTGGTTGGTCAACTGAGCGAATATATGAACACTTTCCAAGGCTAGGAGAAAGGAGAGACCAAGACGGGGCCACTCTCTCTGGCGGAGAACAACAAATGCTTGCGGTAGCAAGAGCGCTAGCCCGTGATATTAAGTTATTGCTTCTTGATGAGCCCTACGAAGGTCTCGCCCCTGTTATTGTTCAGGAAATTGAAAGTATTCTTATTGACATTAAGAAGCTCGGAATAACAACTATTATTGTTGAGCAGAATGCTGTTGCAGCACTTAGGCTTGCTGACAGGGCATTGATACTTGATAATGGAGAGATTGTTTTTGATGGCACAGCTCAAGAACTTTTAGATAACGAAGAGCTTAGGGCTCAGTACCTAGCTATCTAGTTAACCAGTTATTACTTGTATCCATACCCTTATATACAAATGGGTATGTTATCTTTTAGTTGAATAATTTTGTTGGATATGGATTCTTTTTGTGTTTATCATAAGCATCATTAACTATCATTCAATAATTAATGAAAAAAAATAGTGAAATAGTTTCTTGGGATGAATACACTAGAATTCATGGCGGGAAACAAATAAAAACTATTAACCCAAGCATACAGAGTGGTTCCACTGTTTTGTTTGAAAGTTATGAAGATTTAGTTCTTGCAAGAAGTGATAAATACCCAGGAGTAACCTACGGGACTGGCGGACTATCAACCCAGAAAGATTTCGAGTCTGCGCTATGTAAACTTGAGAACGGGCACTCTTCTTTTGCATTTTCATCTGGCTTGAGCGCGATTATAAATACCCTAATGACTCTTACTAAGAGTGGAGATGAAATTCTTCTTTGTGACAACGTGTACGGCCCTACAGCGAGATTCTGCGATAGTGTTTTAGATAGATACAACATTAAAACTACACACATACCTTCCAATGTTGGCGCAAATATCTCTGAATATGTAAGTAGCGATACAAAATTAATTTTTTTAGAGTCTCCTGGATCTAATACATTTGAAATGCAGGACATTAGAGCAATCTCAAAATTTGCCCAACAAAGAAATATTACTACTGTTATCGACAATACATGGGCCACACCTATATTTCTGCGGCCACTAGATTTAGGGATAGATATTTCCATTCATTCAGCAACCAAATATATTTGTGGCTACTCTGATATGTTGATGGGATGTGTAACCGTAAATGAAAAATACTCCAAACAATACCACGATTTTTATCACTCTATGGAGAAGTACACTAACCCCCAGGATTGTTACTTGGCGTTAAGAGGTCTTAGGACACTGAATGTGAGGCTTAGGACTCACGAGAAGTCAGCGTTAAAGGTTGCTAGGTGGCTGCAAAGTAAAACAGTTGTCGACATAGTACTACATCCTGCACTAGATTCTCACCCACAGCACCATTTATGGAAAAGAGACTACAGCGGATCCGCAGGTCTTTTTGGGTTTGTCTTTAAAAAGGCTTATTCTGAAGACGATATGGCATTGTTTGTTAATGCGTTAAACATGTTTGGTATTGGTTTTAGCTGGGGCGGCTTTAAAAGTTTAATTACTGTTGGTAAATATAAAAGAGAAGGAAAAGTTAAATATCAAGGTAGGCATATAGTTCGCCTTAACATAGGCCTAGAAGACCCAGATGACCTTATTAAAGATCTAGAGTGTGGTTTTAATTATTTGAATGACTAGCTTTTTATTTTAAATATCTCTACTGGTTGATGGACGCTTTGAGCGCGGCACTTTGCTTATTTTCTGTTTATCTTTTTGATCTTTACTGATAATTTTGCTAACAGAAATTAGATTATTTACACTTGTTTCTACCTCCTTGTAAGTCTTAGGAGCCTGAATCTCAATCATTTGTTGGACTATCCATTTGCTATCAGTATCGGTCATAGATTTTTGGATTTTTTCTGCGAAATATCTATAAAAGCTATAGTCTGGCTCACCATTATTGAACCCATAGTCCGAATAGTCTTTTGAGCGAGAGTTATATATATCAATAAAATCTTTCCAATGGTTTCCCTCACCAATACGGTCAGCTTTATTTTCTTGGTAATAGAATGCTGACTGTTTTGCGATTTTTGTTATAAGTTTTTCTCTTTGTTTAGTTACAAGTTTTTCAGCAACTAAACGATCGATGCACTGGACAATAAAGCATAAATATTCTGATATAACATCAAAAAGTTGTTCCTTTTCAACAATAAAACCCTCGTTAATTAAATCCTCAAGTTGATTTTTTGTTATGCGCCATGAATTAAAAGCCATAGCACTTCCAATATCCTCAATGGTCTTTACAGAAGACTTGTGCCAGCTACTCTTTACTCTCATATATGTAAGTTTACATTACAAACCAAAAAAATGTATTACTGGCAGCAATAGTTTTGAAATGAGCCTAGATCGTAGACCTCCTTAAAGCCTATCTGTTCTAGATAGTTTTTTGCAGTGGCCGATCTTGCTCCAGAAACGCAATACAAGATAACCGGTTTAGAGCGCTCAAGAAAGTTATCTGCAGACATTATAGATTGTAAAGGTAAGTTTATTGCATCAGGTAGAGAGCCCTTTGAAAATTCTAGGCTTGACCTAACATCAACTAGCTGTGCTCCATCAGCCAATAGTTTGCAAGCATCAATGCCTGTAAATGAATCGAACATAGTATAATTTCCCTTATTATTTTTTCGAGTGATTGCGATTATTATTGCAAAGCTAACTATATTAGGAAACAATTATATAGCAATGTTAAGTAAAAAGAAACTAAAAAATGACCTTGAAGGGGTTGTGTTGGCGCTAAAGAAGCGTAATTTTTCCTTTGATACTGTTGAGTTAGAAGAGTTAGAAGGGAAAAGAAAGGTTAACCAAATCGAAACCCAAGATCTGCAAAACTTACGCAATACACAATCTAAATCTATAGGTAAAGCAAAGGCAGCTGGAGAAAATATTGAACCCCTACTAGCAGAGGTTGCTGATTTAGGTGGTAGACTTGATAAAGCAAAGTCTGAACTTCAAGTTATTCAAGATAAAATTAACAATATCGTTATGTCCATACCTAACGTTCCCCATGAGTCTGTCCCAGAGGGCGACACTGAAGATGACAATATTGAGGTTATGAAGTGGGGTGAGCCAATGAAGTTTGATTTTGAAATCAAAGACCATGTAGATTTGGGTGAGAAGCATGGTTTAGATTTTGCGACTGCCGCCAAAATTTCTAGTGCAAGATTCTCTGTTATGACTGGAAAGATGGCTAAGCTACATAGGGCCCTTACACAGTTTATGCTTGATTGGCATATTGAAAATAATGGTTACACAGAGGCCTACGTACCATACATGGTCAACGCTCAATCACTAACTGGGACTGGACAACTGCCTAAGTTTGAGGAAGATTTATTTAAGACACATCTGCATGGCGAAGAGGGTGAAGCTAGGGCGCTTTATCTTATACCTACGGCTGAAGTTCCAGTCACTAATCTTATGAGTGGAAAGATTATCAATGAAAGTGACTTACCCTTAAAGTTTGTTGCTCATACTCCATGTTTTAGGTCTGAGGCAGGGGCATACGGAAAAGACACTAGGGGCCTAATTAGACAACATCAATTTGAAAAGGTTGAGCTTGTACAAATAACTAAGCCAGAGGATTCTTACAAGGTTCTAGAAGAACTAACATCGCATGCTGAAGGTATATTGCAGGCACTAGAGCTGCCATACCGCAAAGTTATATTGTGTGGAGGTGATTTAGGGTTTTCATCTTCAAAAACTTATGATCTAGAGGTCTGGCTACCTGCACAAAATACTTATCGAGAGATATCCTCATGTTCTTGCTTTGAAGATTTTCAAGCTAGACGAATGCAATTAAGGTGGAGAAAGTCACAATCAGATAAACCTGAACTTTTGCACACTCTTAACGGCTCTGGGTTAGCTGTAGGGAGAACTTTGGTGGCAATATTGGAAAATTACCAAAATGCTGACGGTAGTATTAAAATACCATCTGCACTTAAAAACTATATGGGCGATATTGAGCTCATTAATTAACTATATAAGGAGTTACTAAGATGAATTTATTAGATATATTTATTACCCCAGCATTTGCAGCTGAAGGATCTCTAGCAGGTGCCGGCTCTCTAGGTGGAATACCATTTTTACTGGTTATGTTTGTGTTGATGTATTTTTTGCTTATCAGGCCACAACAAAAGAGAGCCAAAGACCACAAATCCCTACTAGCTGAACTAAAGAAGGGTGACGAGATTGTTACAAACGGTGGCGTAGTTGGTAAAATTATTTCGGTCGATGATTCGTTTGCTGATCTAGAAATCTCTAAAGGTGTTATTGTCAAAGTACAAAAGCAAGGTATAAACCAAAAAATGCCAAAGGGCAGTGCTAATTAATTAATTTTGCTCGGAGATTCATAAAAGATGAACCATTATCCTGGATGGAAGAATGCCTTAATCGCTTTTTTTCTCTTAATATCAGCTCTATACGCTTTACCAAATATTTTTGGATCAGACCTTGCTGTACAAGTTTCAAGTGCTGGCGATAATGTAATTAGCCAAACTGACTTAAACAAGATTGAAGGAATACTTAAGAGTCAAGATATTGATTACAAGTCTGCAGGATTATCAAACCGACGTATTTTGGTTCGATTTAATAACAATAGTTCACAGTTATCAGCAAAAGAATCTTTAAAGGATGAGCTTGGACGTAATTACGTTGTAGCACTTAATCTTGCACCTTCTGTACCTATATGGTTGTCAGATTTTGGTGGCAAGGCTATGTCTCTTGGTTTAGACCTAAGGGGTGGTGTTCATTTCCTACTAGAAGTAGATATGCAGGCTGTATTATCAAGATCTATAGATAAGTACCATAATGAGTTGCGTGCATTGTTAAGAGCAGATCGACTATACAAAAGTATAAAGAAAGATAACGAAACAATTGTTGTAAGCTTTAAACATTCTTCACTAAAGGAAAAGGCCCTATCGCTTATTAAATCAGAAGTTGGCGACCTAGTAATAGTTGATATTGATGGTGAGGATGAATTGACATCTACATTTGCAATAAGCGAAAGTGCACAAAGAGAAGTAACTAAGGGCGCCCTAAAACAAAATATAACTACACTAAGAAATAGAGTAAATGAGCTTGGAGTGGCGGAGCCAATTATTCAGCAGCAGGGGTCAAACCGTATAGTTGTTCAATTGCCAGGAGTTCAAGATACAGCTAGAGCTAAAGAAATACTTGGAGCTGTAGCAACACTTGAATTTAGATTGGTTGATGAGAAGAATGACACTCAAACAGCTATACAGTCAGGCAAAACACCAATCGGCTCTAAATTATTTTATTTCAAAGATGGTAGACCGCTGTTACTAAAAACTAGAGTAATTGCAACAGGAGAAAATATTACTGGAGCGGCATCAGGTATTGACCAAGAGAATAATGTTCCTATGGTGAATATAACTCTCGATAGCCCTGGAGGTAGGGCTATGCTTGAAACTACGAAGAAGTATTTGCACCACCGTATGGCTGTAGTATTTATTGAAAATAAAATTGAAACCATCTCTGTAAATGGAAGTACGATTAAAAAGAGAACAACCACAAAAGATATAATAAATGCAGCAACAATACAGGGAACCTTCTCAAATCGTTTTCAAATTACTGGAATTGATAGTAGTCGTGAGGCTCGCAATCTAGCTTTACTATTAAGGGCCGGATCACTGTCAGCTCCGATTGAAATTATTGAAGAGAGAACTATAGGGCCTAGCTTGGGTGCAGACAATATAGAGAAAGGAATACTGTCAGTTATTTCTGGATTCTTGCTAGTATTGATTTTTATGGCTATCCGTTATAGATTATTTGGTTTGGTAGCCAATGTTGCATTGACACTTAATTTAGTTATGATTGTTGCCGTATTATCGATCATCCAAGCAACACTGACACTGCCTGGCATTGCAGGAATAGTTCTTACAGTTGGTATGGCTGTTGATGCTAATGTACTTATCTTTGAAAGGGTTAAGGAAGAGCTAAGAGCAAACACCAACATTCAAAAAGCAATCTCTGCTGGTTACGATAAGGCATTACTTACTATAGCTGATGCAAACATCACAACATTGATTGCGTCATTGGTGCTTTTTAGCTTTGGTACCGGACCTATAAAGGGATTTGCTATAACATTATCTATAGGTATAGTTACTTCTATGTTTACCGCTATTGTTGTATCTAGAGGTATTATTAATATAATATATGGTGAAAGAAAAGTTAAGGAGCTATCAATATGAAGTTGTTAAGTCTTCCAGAAATTAATTTCATTGGTAAGCGTACTTATGCGATTATTTTTTCAGCTATAATTGTCGCGGTCTCGATATTTTCACTTGCCTCCCAGGGTTTAAAGTTTGGTATTGATTTTACTGGCGGTACTCTGATTGAGGTTGGTTATAGTAGCCCTGTTAATTTAGATGATGTCCGTGAAACACTAGCCAAAGAAAAATACAATAGCGCTAACGTTCAATATTTCGGATCTACAAATGAAATTTTAATTCGTCTCGAACCTCAAGGAGCTTCATCGGCAAAGATTAGCAGCAAAATTATCAGATTATTAGGTGATGGAGCAGACATTAGGCGTGTTGAGTTTGTTGGTCCAAAGGTAGGCGAAGAGTTGACCAATGATGGCGGTTTAGCAATGCTATATGCCCTAATAGGGATACTTATTTATGTTGCTTTCAGGTTCGAATATCGTTTCGCCTTGGGTTCTATTTCTGCACTCATCCATGACGTAATTATAACTCTTGGTGTGTTTTCTTTATTTCAAATCGAATTCGATTTGACAGTTCTTGCTGCAATCTTAGCGGTTATTGGTTATTCCTTAAACGATACAATAGTTGTTTTTGACAGGATAAGAGAAAACTTTTTAGCTACAAGGCATAATGACCCAAAGAAAATTGTTAATGGTGCATTAAACCAAACACTTTCAAGAACTATTATGACATCCGTTACAACTTTACTTGTTCTTGTAGCATTGTTTTTGCTTGGAGGTGAAATCATTAATAGTTTTGCCCTTGCATTGCTTATAGGGGTAATCATTGGTACCTACTCTTCTATATATGTTGCTAGCTCAATGATACTTGCTTTAGGCATAACTAAAGAGGACATGCTTCCATCTGAGAAGGAAAAGAAAGAGATCGATTCTCGACCTTAGCTAGCGCACTAATGAGCCTATGTATCTTTTAAGGTAAGGCTTGATTTGTTGTTATTGAATAAATTTCTCAAACACTAGGCATGCATTGGTTCCACCAAAACCAAAGCTATTGGACATTACCCTGTTGAGTGATTGTATGGTAGTTGTTTGTACTATAGGAATGCCTTCAGCCTCTGGGTCAAGATTATCTATATTTACAGATTCAGCTAAAAAGTCGTTTTGGAGCATCAATAAAGAATATATTGATTCGTTAACTCCAGCAGCTCCTAGAGCATGACCAGATAGAGATTTGGTTGACCCTACGTAAGGTATATTGTCACCAAAAACTGACTTGATAGCGGCAAGTTCCTTGACATCTCCAACAGGAGTTGAAGTGCCATGAGCATTAATATAGTCTATAGGGCCATCTACCGTAGATGTTGCTATAAGCATACAGTTTTTTGCACCTTCGCCGCTTGGCGCAACCATATCATAGCCGTCCGATGTTGCACCATACCCAGTTAATTCAGCAATTATGTTTGCACCTCTTGATTGTGCATGTTCGAGTGACTCAAGTACCAGAGCTCCGCCACCTCCAGATATAACAAATCCATCCCTATCAGTATCGAATGCTCTAGAAGCTATTTCAGGCTTATCATTGAACTTTGAAGATAATGCACCCATAGCATCAAAAAGCATAGTCAATGACCAGTCTAACTCCTCTCCACCTCCAGCAAATACAACATCCTGCTTGCCCATTTGAATTTGTTCCATGGCATTACCTATACAGTGCGCACTTGTTGAACATGCAGAGCTGATTGAATAGTTGATTCCTTTAATTTTATATAAAGTAGATAAGCACGCTGAAGTGGTTGAGCCCATAGTGCGAGGTACTCTGTAGGGGCCAACACGTTTTATACCTTTCTCTCTTAAAATATCGGCAGACTCTACAACATTCTGGTTACTTGCACCTCCAGAGCCCATTATTAGGCCAGTGCGCTGGTTAGATACTTGCTCCTGGGCAAGCCCAGACTGTCTAATGGCTTCGTCAAGCGCTATAGCATTATAGATGGCTGCATCAGCCATAAAGCGCTTCATTTTGCGATCAATAATGTCGCTTGTGTCTAATTCAGAGATAGCTCCAGAAATTTGTGACCTTAGCCCCATGTCGGCATAAGACTGATCGAACTTAATGCCTGATTTTGCAGTTTTTAGAGACTCCAAGACCTCCTCTTTGTTGTTACCCAAGCTACAAACAATTCCCATACCTGTAACAACAACTCTTTTCATTAGAAGCTACTCGTGTCAGTAAACAAGCCAACCTTTAAGTTGGTAGCTTCATATATAACTTTTCCATCTACTTCCATGGTTGCGTCTCCAATACCCATATATAGTTTACGCGCAATAACTCGTGACAAGTTTACCCTATAGGTAATCTTTTTTGCATCTGGAAGTACCTGTCCGGTGAACTTTATGTTGCCCGCACCAAGAGCTCGGCCTCTCCCTGGACCGCCAAGCCATCCCAAATAAAAACCAATTAATTGCCACATCGCGTCCACACCTAAACATCCAGGCATAACAGGGTCATTATTAAAGTGACATCCAAAGAACCATTGCTCCGGCTTAATATCTAGTTCAGCGATAATTTCACCCTTTCCGTATTCACCGCCATCGGTAGATATATGTGTTATGCGGTCAAACATTAGCATAGGGGGCTTAGGAAGTTGTGCATTTCCAGGGCCGAACAGCTCGCCGTCACCACAACTTATAAGTTCTTCATATGAAAAAGAGTTCTGCATTGATTTTGTTCCAGTTATTTGTCAATAAAAAAAATTATACCTAAAGGCCCCTATTTATATCATCTATAACGTCATCTATACATTCCAACCCAACAGAAATCCTAATTAAGTTGTCTTCAATCCCAGAGCGTATTTTTTCATCATCACTTAAACGCCCATGAGTTGTTGATGCTGGATGTGTTATTGTAGATTTTGTGTCGCCCAAATTTGCAGTAATAGAAAGCATTTTTGTTTTATTAATAATATTAAATGCTTCATTCTTGCCACCATTAACTTTGAAAGACACAATAGCGCCAAAACCATACTGCTGTTTTTTAGCAAGTTCATGACTAGGATGCGACTCTAGACCTAAATAATATACCTTTTCAATATTTTTTTGTAGTTCAAGCCAGTTAGCCAGCTTCATAGCATTATCACAGTGCGCTTTCATTCTCAAACTTAAGGTCTCTAGACCTTTATATACTAGCCATGCATTAAATGCACTCAAGCTAGGACCAGTAGCACGTACAAATGTATGAACCTGTTCGATAATGTCTTTACTTCCAACTACCGCTCCAGCTAAACATCTACCCTGTCCATCAATGTATTTTGTTGCTGAATGTATAACTATATCTGCACCCAAAGATATTGGATTTTGAAGTGCCGGGGTTAGTATTGCATTATCAACCGCAACTAATATATTATTAGGTTTAGCGATATTACATAACAACTCTAAATCAACCACCTCCCCTAATGGGTTAGAAGGGGTCTCCAGTAAAAAAAGTTTAGTGTTGTTTTTTATTGATGATTCCCATTCATCAAGCTTGCCAAGATCTACAAAACTAATTTCTATATTGAATTTTGAAACAATAGTGTTAAGCAGTACAATGGAGGTTCCAAACATATTGCGAGATGCTACTATATGGTCACCTGACTTAAGCAATGACATAATAGTTGCAAAGATTGCCGCCATACCACTGGAAGTAGCAACACATGCATCAGCATTCTCTAGTGAAGCAAGCTTTTTTTCGAATGCTTCAACAGTAGGGTTAGTAAATCTTGTATAAATGTTACCTGGCTCCTCATTAGAGAAACGCCTTTCTGCCTGTTCAGCAGACTCAAATGCAAAGCTTGATGTTAAGAATATAGCTTCCGAGTGTTCTTGCTCTTGGGTGCTCCTATATCCCTCGCGTATCGCTTTAGTATTGAATTTTGTATCCTTCATGTTTGGAATATCACATTAACAATAATAGACGCTATTCTACATCATTACAAATTAATTCAGAGCTTTCGTTGATATTGTTTTTTTCCTTGTTTGAGTCAGACCTTAATGATTCTATTTCTTCAAGATATTGCTTGTCTACGTCGTTGGTAATATATTTGCCGTCAAAACAAGAGCAGTCAAAAGACTTTATATCTGAGTTACCTTGCTGCACTGACCAGACTAAGTCATCTAAATCTTGATAGATAAGCTTATCTGCACCTATTGATTTGCAAATCTGACTAGTAGTTTTGTTATTAGCAATAAACTCTTTTTTGCTGGCCATATCTATACCGTAGACATTTGGAAACCTTACAGGGGGTGCAGCTGATGCGAAAAATACTTTGTTAGCTCCAGCACCCCTAGCCATTTGCACTATCTGTTCACTTGTCGTACCTCGAACAATAGAGTCATCAACTAGCAATACATTTTTGCCTTTAAACTCTAACTCGATAGCGCTAAGCTTTTGTCGTACTGATTTCTTTCTTTGTTTCTGTCCTGGCATTATAAATGTGCGTGCTATATAGCGATTTTTTATAAAACCCTCGCTATATTTAATTTTAAGTTTAGATGCAACCTGAAGAGCGCTAGTTCTTGATGTATCAGGTATAGGGATAACTACATCTATTCTTTCTTTATTTAATATATTTTGGATTTTAAGCGCTAGCTTTTCGCCCATTCTTAATCTAGATTTATATACAGAGATACTGTCAATTATTGAATCTGGCCTAGCAAAATAGACAAACTCAAAGATACATGGAGTGTGTTCTTTGTTGTCAGAGCAATGCCCTGAGTGTAAATTACCCTTTCTATCAATTACAACAGTTTCTCCTGGCCTAACATCCCTAATAACTTGATAGCCAAGAGCTGTGAGAGCCACACTCTCGGATGCAAGCATATATTTAGTTCCATCTTTGGTAGTTCTTTTGCCAAGAATTAGAGGCCTAATTCCGTGCGGATCACGGAAACCGAATATGCCATAACCAGGGATCATGCCGATAT
Organism: Gammaproteobacteria bacterium; assembly: GCA_030739975.1. Classification (GTDB taxonomy): domain Bacteria; phylum Pseudomonadota; class Gammaproteobacteria; order PS1; family Pseudothioglobaceae; genus SZUA-1055. The sequence continues at coordinate 21,600 of JASLYC010000010.1, read as the reverse complement.
TGGCGTATGCTCCGCGAACGCGTTTGTGTACCTTGTTGACAGCACTAAATATATCTTCATGGTCGATCCGCTGTTTTTGTATTTTTGCCAACTCACTTGCAAATACATTTAGCAATATTTCAGAGTCTGAATTGGTGTTTATATGGCGAAGATCTTGTTCAAATAATTCTTTTTCAAGTTGTTTAGTATTTGTTAAGTTGCCATTATGTGCAAAAGCTATACCGTATGGCGAGTTCACATAGAATGGTTGTGCCTCTGCTCCAGAAGAGCTCCCAGCGGTTGGGTAACGGACATGACCTATACCCATATCTCCAATCAGACTAGCCATATGTCTAGTTCTGAATGCGTTTCTTACTAAGCCATTAGATTTACGCATATAGAAACGGCCCTTATGTGAAGTAACAATTCCTGCAGCGTCTTGTCCACGATGCTGAAGTATCGTTAAAGCGTCGTAAATATATACCGCAGTATTCTTATTGGTAGTAGATAATATCCCAACAATTCCACACATAAATTAATTCCTTATTCTATTTCTATAAACAAAAAGTACTGAGACAGTGTTGGCTTAATTGATGTAGCAATATCTTGGAAAAATCTTAAAGCTCCATCAGTCTCAATCCAAAAATATTGCTGAGATACCCAGCTCACGTTTTGCAAAATTAATACCAGAACCAGTACAAATATTGCCCCCTTAATAAGCCCAGTAAGGCTACCCAAGACTTTGTTCTGAATGCTGTTTATATTGCGCGCATTAAGAATATTGTCAGATCCATGTAATAGTCCCAATATTTTTTCGAAAAACGGCGCCAGTAAGCACGGTTTACTGTCATCGACCGATATATTAAAAACTTTTGCGAGCAAGAAAAAGGTACCAGTAATTAAGCTAAAAATAACAACAAATGATAAGTTCATCCTTAACGAATCATTAGGAATGATATATTTTACAGAATCAACCTGGGAGACTACACCTATATATTGCCAACTAAAAAACAAAGCCAACGCAAAGAACATGGCACGGGTAAAGATTATATTTAAAGAGCAAGGGTTGGTAATGGATGTTGATTTTTCAATTATTTTATATATTCCCATTTTTAGAATCAATAGACCAATAAATATAATGCTAAATGAAATTGTTAAGTACGACTTCTGTGAAAGAACTAGCCAAGTTATCAATGTACTGTTGGCTAGGCCCTGGTAGAGTAGCCACGAAATAAAGATAGTAGCAATGAAAAAAGCGAAGTTGATTAATTCTCTTGCTAGGCCACGCTTATATCCCAACAACATGAACCCTATAAGTATTGCAATTGTTAGCCAGTCGGACCAGTTTAATATGCCAAATACTCTTCCAATCCCAGCAAAAAAATCACCCATATACGTTTCACATAAATTTAGTAATTAATAGCAATTTTACAAGATTTTATCGATAGTATTGTTCTAGCTGAATGGATGCTCTAATGAATACTGGTGTTCTATATATTAAGAACCTTTGCCGCATCAGTTACAGTATGAAATGATCCAAAAATTACAATTCTCTTATAACTATTTGAGTTAATTGCCTGGTTAATGGCTAATTCCATATTATTAGATACAGTTACATTATCAGATGGACTGAAAGTGTTTTCCAATTCTGTTATAGGTATTGCTCTATCGGTGTCAAGAGGTACTAGTATCCATTTACCAATAATCTTGCTAATTTGATTAACCATGGCACTAATATTTTTGTCTTTTAGGGCAGAAAATATTGCAATTGTTGGGGTATTTTCTTTCCTTAGCTCTTCTGCTAGAACAGCTATAGCGGCTTCGTTATGTGCTACATCAAGTATAAGACTCTTATTATTTATCGTTATCTGTTGATATCTCCCATTTAGTGAGGCATTTCTTACCCCTTCAGAAACCTGTATCTTAGTTACTGGTTTGTTATTTTGAAGTTGTTCTATAGCTTTAATTGCTACCGCGGCATTAATTCTTTGGTGTTCTCCAGGCATATTAATTTCTCCTACATAAGGAGAATCTACATAAATAACTTGAGAACCAATGCTTTTTGCGTGTTTTGCTATTGACTCTGGAGGATTACTATCACCGCAGATACAAGTCACGTTTGGCCTCATAATTCCAGCCTTCTCAAACCCTATAAGCTCCCTAGTGTCACCTAGATAGTCAACATGATCTATTGAAATGTTAGTAATCACACTAACATCAGGGTTAACTATATTTACAGAGTCAAGCCTACCACCTAAGCCAACCTCTAATAAAGCTATTTCAACATTATGATTAGTAAAAATAACTAATGCAGCTAGGGTAGAAAACTCAAAGTAGGTTAAAGATATTGAACCTCTATGAGATTCGATATGAGAAAAGGCTTTACATATATCTTGGTCACTGACATTTATTCCATCAATTGCAAAGCGTTCATTGTATTTAGTAATGTGTGGTGAGGTGAATTTTCCTACGACATAATCAGACTGCTGATATATATTATCAATAAAAGCTATAGTTGAGCCTTTGCCATTAGTGCCAGCAACAGTTATAACCTTAAACGGAACACCATCAGGGAACAGCGAACGATAAACATTGTCAACTCGACTAAGTTCAAGATCAATGACTTGTGAATGTAGTGACTCTTGCCAGCTAAGCCAATCAGCAAGAGAGTCGTCATTAAATTTAGCTAATCCTCCCAAAATTCACCTTCAATGGTGTCCTTTTTGGTTTCTTTCTGGTGACTATTTTGCTGTCTATTTCTGTGAATAAAGACGGTATTTTTTTGGGTAAATATTTTTTGTGCATTCTTTGACAAAAATTGGTCAATAAAGTACCCCCTTGACCACGGCATTAGACCCAACAAACCTACAGCATCAGTTATAAAACCTGGAGTCAACAATAACACACCAGAAACTAGTATTACAACACCCTCTAGCATTTCAAATGCCGGTGTTTGATCGTTATCTATAGATTGCTGAGCTTTAGCCATAACAGACCAGCCCTGCTGTTTCAAAAGTGTTGAACCAATTAGCGCTGTCACAACAACCAGTAGGACTGTAGAAAATCCACCTATAGCTTCTCCCACAGTCACTAATACATATATCTCAACCAGAGTCATTACAACAAATAAAGAAAATATCATTTTTTATCCTATTTATTATTAATAAACATTAAATCCCAAACCTTATGCCCAAGATTTTGGCCCCTTCTCTCAAATTTAGTTATTGGACGAATTTCAGGCCTCGGTGAATATATATGGGCTCCATAGAGGTTTTTAAAGTTTTTATGGTTTTCCATTGAATCCATCATTTGTTGAGCATAGTGTTCCCAGTCCGTTGCCATATGGATTGTGCCATTTTTTATTACTTTTTTTGATATTAAATTTAAAAAGTCAGAATCGACAATTCTTCTTTTGTGGTGCTTTTTCTTATGCCATGGGTCAGGGAAAAATAGCTGAAAAGTTTCAAAGCTGTCATCATCTATGTGATTATTTAGCAATTCAACAGCATCAAACTTTACAACTCTAAGGTTGTTAATGCTTAATTTGTGTGCTTCATTAATCAGTCTACCTATGCCAGCCTCGTAAACTTCTACCCCTAAAAAATTTTTATTAGGAGTTTTTATGGCCATAGATAATAGACTGTCGCCATTGCCGAAGCCTATTTCTAGTACTTTGGGGTGATTATTGGAAAATTTTTTATCTAGGTCTATTATAGAATTTTTTGATATATCTATGCCATACTGTGACCATAATTTATCGATTCCGTTTCTTTGCCCTGGTGTCAGCTTACTGGAACGTCGAACAAAGCTTTGGATTGTTTTAATTGGTCTTTTAGGTTCTCTAATCATAGATTGTAGTCAATTATAAGTGGCGAATGGTCAGAAAACCTCTCTTTCTTATAAATTTCGACCCTTATAGGAGAAGATTTTAGGTTTCCGCTCAGTATCTGATAGTCGATTCTCCATCCTGTATTATTTGACCATGCCTGACCCCTATTAGACCACCAAGTGTATTGTTCAGGCTCGGTATTGATTTCTCTGAATGCATCAATAAATCCAACTTTATCAAACAGATTGTCCATCCAATCCCTTTCCTCTGGCAGGCATCCTGAGCGATTTTTATTGCTGTTAAAGTTTTTAATGTCAATCCTCTTATGTACTATATTTATGTCGCCACAGATAATGTATTTTCTACCATCATTTTGAAGTTTTTCTAGGTAAGGCAGAAAGCGTTCATTAATAAACTCCATTTTAAAGTCCTGTCTTTCTTGTTTAGATGAGCCAGAAGGTATATATATAGAAATAACACTTAGGTCACCAAAGTCAGCCTGAATAAAGCGTCCCTCGAAATTAAAATCCTCCCAGGAGCTATGAACGACCCTATCGGGCGAAACTTTGCAATATATTCCAGTGCCGCTATAACCTTTGCGCTGGGCAGGATTGTAATATGTATGCATACCTTGGGGGTAGAACCTTTCGTCTAACTGGTCTTCTTGGGCTTTTATTTCTTGTAAACAAACCACGTCAGCTTTTTGTTGTTGCATCCAATGAAAGAAACCTTTTCTTTCAGCTGCACGTATTCCGTTAACATTAATTGTTATAATTCTCATTGCAATTATTTTAATCGAGACCTGTGCTTTAATTTTCTGATTTAACACAATTAAGCATTGGCCCTAATACAAAGAAATTAATATGGAACAGTACCAAAAGGATTTTGTAAACTTTACTTTAGAAACAGGCGCTCTGAAGTTTGGTGAATTTACATTAAAGTCAGGCCGTGTTAGCCCTTACTTTTTCAATGCAGGTTTATTTAATCAGGGCCAGCATTTGTCCAAGCTTGGGCAATTTTATGCACAAGCAATTGATGCTAGTGGTATAGAGTTTGATGTACTATTTGGGCCTGCATATAAAGGCATTCCTTTGGCTGCTGCTACGACGATCGCGCTTAACGATAGGTTCAATAAATCTGTCCCCTATAGCTTCAATAGAAAAGAGGCAAAAGATCATGGCGAGGGCGGCAACATAGTAGGACACCAGCTGGTTGGAGATATTCTAATAATAGATGACGTAATAACGGCCGGTACCGCAATAAGAGAGGCCCAAGACATAATAACCAGTAATGGCGCTAATACCAAGGCAGTTATTGTTGCGCTGGATCGCCAAGAGAAGGGTAATGGCGAACTATCCGCCATCCAGGAGGTGGAGCAAAATTTTGGAATTAAAGTTATAAGCATTATAAGTCTGTCGCATATTGTCGATTATCTAAAATCTAACAACGATAAAAAACTAATCACTAGAATAGAAGATTATCGTTCTAGATACGGAATATCTAGTAATGATTGAAGTACTAGACTCAACAAGTACTATGGAAGGTCAGGGTGTTAAAGTAAACAGACTGTTCCCTGTAAGTAGCAGGAGGATGAATCATGACCCGTTTGTATTGTTTGACCACTTCTCTGTAGAGCAGGGCCAAGGCTTTGATACTCACCCACATAGAGGTTTTGAAGCTATAACGTTTCTTTTTAGTGGTTCTATGAGGCACAAAGATAACCTTGGAAATGATTCAGTTGTGAGCCCTGGTGGGGCACAAATATTTTGCGCAGGAAGAGGCATAAGCCATTCAGAGATGCCTGAGGGGGATGGGCCTAATAATGGTATACAGTTTTGGATAAGTTTAGAAAAAAAACTGAAAACTATTGAACCAACCTACCAACTCGTGGATGCTGTAGAGCTACCAATAATATCTATTGATGGTGTATCAAGGACTATTATTGTGGGCGACAAATCTCCTGTAAAAATGCAAAACAACATTAAATATGAATACATTGCTATTGAAGATCAAAGAACTTATAAAATTCAAGATATTGAAGGAAAGAGTGGTCTAATCTACTTAATAAGTGGGTCTGTTGAAATACAAGGCAATAACTTAACTAAAGCACAATCAGTCCTGTTCGATACTAACAATAAATCCATCACACTAAATGCTCATTCAGAGTGCAGGCTGATGTATGCCTCTGGTAAGCCACACCTTGAGCCTATCATCCAGTACGGACCTTATGTCGACTAGCTAGTTAATAATAATTAACAATTCCTTGTTTTTATGTAATAATCTAGCGCAGAAACTTACTTAATTCATGTGTATTAAAAAAATATAATAAACACAATAATGAAAAACAAATTATTAATTTTGAATGGCCCAGGTTTGGCAGACTTGAGCATTTATGATGAATTCTATGGAGAGATTACTCTTAGCGCAATAAAAGAGAAATGTAAAAATGTTTGTAAAGGCCTAAATATTGAGTTAGATTTTCGTCAAACTGATGATGAGGATGAGCTGCTCGGTTTTTTACTTAAAGACTCCGAAGATTTTAATGCGGTCATTATTAATCCTGTAGGATATTCTCACGCATTAACTGCAGAATTTGCAAAACACTGTCTTGCCATTAAAACATTGACCCTTCAGAAGAAGCCAGTAATAGAGGTGCACATTGCAAATATTTTCAAGCAGGGCGCGGACATAACAAAACCTTTGCAGGTGCCAGAAGGCCAAATGGGCTTTGTGAGTGGTCTTGGTGTTTATAGTTATGTAATTGCTATTAATGCTATTTCAAAAAAACTTAACAAAGTTGCATAATATTATGAAAGTATACGTAATTAATGGTCCAAACATAAATTTACTTGGAACCCGTGAGCCTGAAATTTATGGCTATGAAACGCTCGATGATATTGCAACAAAATGTATTGAAATTGGGAACAAAAAAGGTATCGATGTTAAGTTTATGCAGTCAAACTATGAAGGTGAGATGGTTGGATGGATTCAGGATGCAATAAAAAATAAAATTGATGCAATCGTCATAAATGCAGCTGCTTATACTCATACATCTATTGCAATCCATGATGCATTAAAGTCTTTCTCTGGGTACAAAATTGAGCTTCATATTTCGAATCCTCATTTAAGGGAGTCTTTTAGGCACAATACATTTGTGGCGCCTGCTGCAGATGCTGTGGTGGCTGGACTTGGCGCAGATGGCTACTCTCATGTTGTTGAAATGTTGCCTTATCTTCCAATCCCAGAAAAATAAATATTTCTGTTAGTTATTTTGTTGGCCAAGGGGTCACGTATTGCATCACCAATTTTAGTTATTAAGTAATCATAACGGTGATTAAGTAGCTTTATTGATTATTATGAGGCAAGCAAATTATTTGTAATAAAATTACTAGATACTTTATAAATCTGCGGCAGTTTCTTTAATCAGCATATCTACCACATCTTTTAGCGCTTCTTCTTTATTTTTACCTGCATTAATGGATAACTTGTATGTATCAAGCTGTCGATGAGCGCTTGTTCCTCGGTTCAATATATTTTTTGCAGCCATAACTTCTTTTTCACATCCAAGTATTTTTGCATCTTCTAGTGAAATTTCTATAAATTCATCTAATAATTCCTCGAATGGAACAATACTACCTTTACCGAAATCAATAAGCCCCTCATCATAACTGTAACGCATTGCACGCCAACGATTCTCCCTAATAAGCATAGAACTATATTCTCTCCAGCGCTGATTTTTCATTCTTAGGCGGTAAAGTGCACGTAACGTAGAAACAACCAAAGCTGTTAATGAAATTGCATCATCTGTTCTTGTACATACATCCATAATGCGTGTCTCAAGAGTAGGGTATTTTGCGCTTGGTCTTATATCCCACCAAATTTTAGTTGAGTCTTCCATGACACCAGCATTAGTTAAGATTTCAATGTGCTCCTCATATTCAGAATAACTATGAAAGTCTGAAGGAATACCTGTTCTTGGAAGGTTATCAAATATAGTTAGGCGGTAACTTTTAAGTCCAGTATCTTCACCATTCCAAAATGGAGATGAGCAAGATAATGAGAGTAGGTGAGGTAAAAAATAGCTAAGTTGACTCATTAAATCAATACGTAGATCATTGTCATCAATGCCGACATGTACATGCATTCCACAGATAAGCATTCTTCTAGCTACTGCCTGCATCTCTCTGGTCAGTAACTCATAACGGTCTTTTGGTGTTTGTTCTTGCTCAGACCAACGACTAAATGGATGAGTTGAACAGGCAATTGGAGCTAGACCATGCCGAGCTGTTACTTCTACAATGTTTTTGCGCAATTTGACAAGATCATCATGAGCCTCTTGTATGTTATGGCATACTTTTGTGCCAACTTCAATTTGTGATAGTAGTAATTCATTGGTAACCTGATTGCCCAGTAATTTCTTACAATCTTTCAATAAAGATTTTGGTGGATTTATAACTAGACTTCGGGTTTCTTTATCAACCAAAAGATATTCTTCTTCGATGCCAAGTGTAAATTGTGGAGTATCAAGCGTCATCTTAAAGATTTATTTGTTTGAATATTGCTTGGTTTAGTAGTTGCTGTTAATGACTTAACTATTTCTTGTAAGATGTTTGATATATGTTCAACGCCTTCATCATGATTGATAATATCTTGTCTAATTTCAAGGCCTACATGGGGCAAGCCGACTGCTTCGGCATGATAATCAATTGTGAAGTCTTCAGGGTGTTTTCCTGAATACGGCTTGTTATCACCAACCAAAAAACCTGCATCTTTAAGGTTTGCTAGAAAAAAATTTGCAGTAATATGGTCTTTATCCCATAGGACACCAATTTCCCATTCTCTTTCATGACCTTCAAGTGTAGGAGTAAAGCTATGAATAGAGATAATTATTGGGCTAATACCTTGATCCTTTAGGCGAGAAATCTGAGTATCTATAGCATCGTGGTATGGCCAATAGATTTCAGATGCTCGAACCTTCTTTGTATTGTTTTTAAGGTTCTGGTTACCAGGTATATCTATTCCATCACTATTTTCAATGAAGGCGGTATTATCTGTTAGTTTACGATTACAATCTACAATTAAGCGCGAATATTGGCACAGGACTGCAGTGGCATTTAGCTTTTTTGCAAGACTCTCAGTAGTATTACCAGCGCCAATATCAATTGCAATATGGCTAATCCTATCTAAGTAATCAAGACCCATTGTGCCAAGTGAGCGTGGAAATCTGTTACCAGCATGATCACAGACAAGTACAACTGGTACATTTGAATTTGGATTAAGCGTTATATATGGCGAAATCTCATCTGGAGATAAAAGAGACTCTATGATTTTAGAATTATTGTTTTTCAATATATATTGGCCTTTATTCCCAATTACTTTCATGATATACCAAATAAATCGTGGGGGGAAAAAAATGCAACTAGCAATAAGGAGCTGTTAAATAAGGTGCCACCAAAAAATATGCAATTATGTGCAATACCAAGAAAAGTAGAATTGTAAATTAGGATGCCTTATTGGCGAGATTTAATGGTGGAGGGATAGGGATTTGAACCCTAGAAGGGTATTAACCCTTGCCGGTTTTCAAGACCGGTGCATTCAGCCGCTCTGCCATCCCTCCAAGGTTGGATATAATACAGTTAGTTGCATCAATAGTAAATACTAAATTTAGTATAAAAAAGCTTAATTATTGAGTATAATTAGCCCCTTTAAGTTTTTTGATAGGTGTCGACATGGCTAAGGTATGTCAAGTAACAGGTAAACGTCCAATTAGTGGCAATAATGTGTCCCATGCACACAATAAAACGCGCCGTCGTTTTTATCCAAATCTACACACTCACCGTTTTTGGGTAGAGAAAGAAAATCGCTTTGTAAAACTAAAGTTATCTGCAAAAGGTCTTCGTGTTATTGATAAAAAAGGTATTGATGTAGTTCTTGAAGAGATACGCTCACGTGGTGAAAAGGTTTAGGAGTAAGTTATGAGAGAAAAGATAAAATTAGTTTCATCAGCCAAGACTGGGCACTACTACACTACAACTAAAAACAAGAGACTACACCCTGAAAAGGTTGAAGTTAAGAAGTTTGACCCGGTTGTCAGAAAACATGTAATGTATAAGGAATCAAAGATTAAATAATCCTTAATTAATTAAAATAAAAAAGCCGCAAATTGCGGCTTTTTTATTGGGTATTTTTTTATTATTAACTAAGAATACTGTCTATAGGTATATTCTTTGTTTCGTTTTTGTATTCTTCCAATTTATCAAAGTTTAGGTACTGGTATATGTCTCCGGACATTGGTTCAATACCCTCCATCTCTTTTTGATATTCATCTACAGTAGGTATATGACCTAGTTTTGCAGCAATGGCAGCAATTTCAGCCGAAGATAGGTATACATCTGAGTTATCTCCTAACCTGTTAGGAAAGTTTCTTGTCGATGTTGAAACCACGGTTGTTTCAGGTTTAACTCTTGCTTGGTTACCCATACATAGAGAGCAACCAGGTAGTTCAGTGTGCTCTGTGATTGCACTAAAAGTGTCATACACGCCTTCCTTTTTTAATTGTGCTTCGTCCATCCTTGTTGGTGGTGCAATCCAAAGCTCTGTAGAGAGTTCTGACTTATCTTTTAGCAATTGTGCAGCTGCTCTGAAGTGTCCAATATTGGTCATGCATGAACCAATAAACACTTCATCTATTGAGGTATTAGCAACTTCTGATAGTAACTTGACATCGTCCGGATCATTAGGGCATGCAAGTATCGGCTCTTTTATTTCATCAAGGTTGATCTCAATAACTTCAGCATATTCACAGTCGCTATCTGCATAGAGAAGCTCAGGAGAATCAAGCCATTTTTGCATACCTTGTATACGTTTTAGTATAGTTTTTTTATCTTCATATCCAGCATTAATCATTGAAGACAACAAAGTAATATTTGACTGTAAATATTCCTCTACTGGCTCTTTATTTAGTTTTATCGTACAACCATTTGCTGACCTTTCAGCCGAAGCATCAGCCAACTCAAAGGCTTGCTCTACTTTAAGATCTCCAAGACCTTCAATTTCTAGAATTTTGCCTGAAAATATATTCTTTTTGCCTGATTTTTCTACAGTCAACAAGCCCCTTTGAATAGCAACATATGGTATGGCATTCACAAGATCTCTAAGGGTTATACCTTTTTGCATTGACCCAGTAAACCTTACCAATACAGACTCAGGCATATCAAGTGGCATTACCCCAATTGAAGCACCAAAGGCTACCAAACCAGAGCCTGCAGGGAAGCTAATCCCTATCGGGAAACGTGTATGCGAGTCGCCACCAGTTCCAACTGTGTCTGGAAGTAGCATGCGGTTTAGCCATGAATGTATAATTCCGTCACCAGGCCTTAACGCTACACCTCCACGAGACTGCATAAAATCTGGAAGTGAGTGTTGAAGTTCTAGGTCGACAGGTTTAGGGTAGGCTGCTGTATGACAGAAACTTTGCATAACCAGATCTGCCGAGAAACCTAAACAAGCAAGCTCCTTTAATTCATCACGAGTCATCGCTCCTGTTGTGTCTTGAGAGCCAACAGTAGTCATCCTCGGTTCACAGTAAGTTCCAGGCCTGATGCCTTCAACTCCACAAGCCTTGCCGACAATTTTTTGTGCCAAAGTGAAGCCGTTATTACTAGCGCTAGCATCTTGAGGTCTAAGAAAAGTGTCAGTTACAGGAAGGTCTAAGTCTTGACGTGTCTTGTCTGTTAATCCTCTACCAATAATTAGTGGTATCCTGCCTCCAGCTCGTACTTCATCAGGCATAGTTGTGGGGGCTAATTCAAAAATAGATATTATTGAACCATTTTGATTTGTTACCTTGCCGTCATAAGGATGAATAGTAATTACATCACCCATCTTCATTTTAGATACGTTACATTCAATTGGTAGCGCTCCAGAGTCTTCAGCTGTATTAAAAAATATAGGCGCAATTTTTCCACCAAGAACGACCCCACCCGAGCGCTTATTAGGGACATAGTCAATATCATTTCCCATATGCCATAGCACCGAATTGATAGCTGATTTTCTTGAAGAACCAGTACCTACAACATCTCCAACAAATGCCAATGGCAGACCATTACCTTTAAGTTTTTCAATAGTTGATATTGGGTTGTCTAACTTTTTAGTTAGCATTGACTTTGCATGTAAAGGGATATCTGGTCGAGACCATGCCTCTGTTGCTGGAGAAAGGTCATCTGTATTAATTTCACCTTCAACTCTAAATACAGTAAGTTGAATTTCTTTTGGCAGTTCATCTTTGGATGTAAACCAGTCAGCATTTGCCCAAGCGTCAACAACCTTTTTTGCAAAAGGATTGCTATTCGATTTATCTAATATTTCTTGGTAAGCTTCATAAACAAGTAATGTGTTTGAAAGAGCATCACATGCAGCCTGTTGGGTTACAGCTATATCCAATAATTCAATCAAAGGTGTAATATTGTATCCACCCATCATAGTTCCTAATAAGAATGTTGCATCCTCTTGACTGATTCCCGCACACTCTTGTTGGCCTTTTGCAACACTTGAAAGGAATCCAGCCTTGACATATGCTGCCTCATCGACACCTGGAGGCACACGGTTTGTTAGTAGGTCTAGGTAGAAATCAGTTTCAACTCCATTAATAAGGTTTTCAACTACCTTTTGTGTTTGCTGAGCATTTAGTGCTAATGGAGGAAGTTCTTCATTTTTTCGTTCTTCGATATGTTTAAGATATGCTGATTTCATTTTGTTTTGATAGAATAAATAAAGCGTATAATTTTATCATTTTATTGATAATTATTTTTTGCTTTACGGGTTAATGTGTCATATAGTGAAAAATAATTAATTTTGGGCAAATACATATACAAAACAATATGAATTTTGACACTTTAAGCGCAATTTCTCCAGTCGATGGTCGTTACTCCAACAAAACAAAACCCTTAAATACAATTTTTAGTGAGTTTGGTCTTATTAAATATCGTGTTTTAGTCGAAGTTGAGTGGTTGAAGGCCCTATCCAATAATGAATCTATAGCTGAAGTTCCATTGTTTAGTGAAAAGGCAATAAAACTATTAGACGGCATTGTTAATAATTTTTCCATAGACGATGCAAACTCAGTGAAAACTATTGAAAGTACTACTAATCACGATGTTAAGGCGGTAGAATACTTTTTAAAAGACAAGATAAAGGGGAGCGAGGAGCTTGAAAGTGTTAGTGAATTTTTTCACTTTGCTTGTACCTCTGAAGACATCAATAACCTTTCTCACGCATTAATGCTGACTAAGGGGAGAGAGGTAGTAGTCGATGAGATGAGTTCAGTTTTATCTTCCATAGCTTCACTAGCAAAGGATAACGCCTCAGTCCCTATGCTATCAAGAACCCATGGGCAAACAGCATCACCAACAACTCTAGGAAAGGAGATGGCAAACTTTGCCTACAGGTTAGATAGGCAAATTAAGCAACTTGAGCAGGTAAAGATTATGGGCAAATTTAATGGAGCAGTGGGCAATTATAATGCCCACCTTTCTGCCTATCCAGAGCTAGACTGGCAAAAGATTTCTAAGGATTTTGTAGAGCATTTAGGAATTAATCAGGCCGCCTACACTACACAGATAGAGCCACACGACTATATTGCAGAGTACTTCCATGCAATGAACCGCTTTAACACCATTTTGATAGATTTTTGTCGTGACATTTGGGGCTATGTTTCATTAGGATATTTCAAACAAAAAACAGTATCTGGAGAGGTCGGATCTTCTACCATGCCACACAAGGTCAACCCTATTGATTTTGAGAATGGCGAGGGCAATTTAGGTATTGCCAATGCACTTAATAGTCATCTTGCTGAGAAACTTTCCATTTCACGTTGGCAGAGAGACCTGTCAGATTCAACAGTATTGAGAAACCTTGGTGTAAGTTGTGCACATTCATTGATTTCTTATGCATCAATTTTAAAGGGTATAGAAAAGTTAGAAACAAACACAGCTAGAATGCAAGAGGACCTTGAAAATTCATGGGAAGTTCTTGCAGAGCCAATACAAACAGTGATGCGTAGATATGGAATTGAAAAGCCTTATGAGAAACTAAAAGAATTGACTCGTGGGCAGGCCATCGACTCAAAAATTATTGCAAAGTTTGTAGATGGTCTAGACATTCCTAAAGAGGCAAAAATGGAACTGTCAAATCTAAACCCAAGTAACTATATTGGCGATGCAGATAAACTAGCACGTGATATTGAAAAGCTGATATAATTCGTCGCCTTTAAAGCAAACAATATAAAAAAGGAGCAAAAAACCGATGGTTAAAGTTAGACTAGCCCGAGGTGGAGCCAAGAAAAAACCTTTTTATTCCATTGTAGCGACAGACTCTAGGAAGCGTAGAGACAGTGGCTATATTGAGCGTATTGGATATTTTAATCCGGTTGCTCGTGGACAAGAAGTTAGGCTCTCACTCGAAGAAGATAGATTGGATTACTGGGTATCACAGGGAGCACAAATCTCAGACCGTGTAAAGCAACTCGTAAAAGAGTACAAGGACCCTTCAATCCGCGATAAACGTATAGCAGCGCAGGAAGCTAAAGCTAAAGCTATTGAAGCAAAGTTAGCAGCAGAGGCTAAAGCTAAAGCTGACGAAGAGGCTAAAGCCGAAGCAGAAGCTAAAGCAGCAGAAGAAGCTAAAGCAGCAGAAGAGGCTAAAGCAGCAGAAGAAGCAGAGGCAAAGCCAGCGGAAGAGCCTGAAGCGGCAGCAGAAGATTCAACCGAGAAAGAATCAACCAAAGAGGAAAAGGCTGCTGAATAAATCAGCCATAAAAAACTCTAAAGAGAGGCTGTTGTTCGGTAAGATCAACGGCCTTTTTGGTGTTAAGGGCTGGGTAAAAATATTTTCACATACAGAACCAAGAAAAAACATCCTTTCTTATCAGCCATGGCACGTGCAAATTGCCGGTAAATGGAAAACTATAGAAATAATTAACGGTAGAGAGCAGGGCAAAACTATCGTTGCTCAGCTCAAGGGTGTTGACAATCCAGAACAGGCCGAGAAAATTATCGGTGTCGATATATACATTGAAAAGTCACAATTGCCCGAACTAAAAGATGGCACTCATTACTGGGAAGATTTAATCGGTCTTGAGGTGATAAACACAGAAGGAGTTTATCTGGGCAGGGTTGACAGTCTTGTTGATACAGGCTCAAACCATGTCATTATAGTAAATGGAAGGGTAGAGCACTGGGTGCCATATATTGAACCTTACCTGGTTTCAGTAGATATAGATAAGCAAAAGATAATAGTGGATTGGGATGAAGACTTTTAACTTAGTAGTATCGTTATTTTTCTGTCCTTAATTTACTATGTTTTTCTCAATACCAATGTTTTCTAAGAATTGCCTAACCTTAGCATTGGCACCAATAATTGTAATTTCGGCTGTCTTTTCCTTGCAAATAATACATATCTCTGCAATGCCTCTTGATGTTGTGTAATCGATAACGGGCACATTTGATAAATCAATTATTGCCCTGTCATAGTTAACTTTTGAAGAAAAATCTCTAACTATACCCTTTGCAGAGCCAAAACTTAGTGGTCCATTGAGTTGATAGAATAATGTGTTTCCAGCACGTATAAACTCTTGATGTTCTTCGTCAAGGTGATCAGCATCTTCTATAGTTTGAATACTAACAATGCTAGCTAATTGAATATCTGTCATCCTTTGTAAAAATATTAAGCTAGCCATTATAAGTCCAACAGCTACAGCAGCCATTAAGTTATAGAACACTGTAATTAAAAGCACAGTTAACATAATTAGGACGCCAGCCTTTGGAGCGGACGATAAACTTTTTAAGTAGTTCCAGTCAATAATGTCTGTACCTACTTTAACTAGGATTGCGCCTAAAACTGCTAAAGGTATAGCCTGTGCATACTGTGCACCGCCAAGAACAATAAACAATAATAATACTGCATGTAGAGCTCCAGATATCGGCGTTAGTCCACCAGCTCTGACATTTGTCATAGTTCTCATTGTTGCACCAGCACCAGGCAAACCTCCGAATAAGCCAGAGAATGTGTTACCTATACCTTGCCCAATTAATTCCCTGTCTGACTTATGGTGGGTGCGAGTTATTTCGTCAGAAACCAATGAAGTAAGTAGAGAGTCTATTGATCCTAGTACCGCTAACATTAAGCCTGATGCGATCATATCGGCCACCATGCTTACCTCCCAAACTGGAAAATGAAAGCTCGGCAGTCCGGTAGGAATGTCTCCCAATATCATAGCATTTAAGGGCTCAGAATTTGAGGCAAAATATTGAGGGAAGAGTAGCAAAATTATTGTGCCAGCGACAAGAGCAAATAACGGCGAAGGTATAATCTTTCCTATCTTTTTAGGGAGGAGGTAGACAATCACTAGAGTAATAAAAGCGATTGACAATGCACCAGTATTAACAAAATAGCTTTCCATGTTAATTAACTGAGAAAAAATGTCGATTGTGGAGCCTTTAATGTTATAAAAGCCTAGCACTTGAGGTATCTGCAAGATAATAATGATTACTCCAATACCAGTCATAAACCCAGAAGTTACAGGGTGCGGTATCAGGTTAATAAATCTTCCTAGCTTAAGGATACCGAATAAAATCTGAAACAGTCCACCAAGAAAGACAGTTGTAAATGCAAGAGCCAAGCCAGTTTCAGGATACAGCGCAATGTACTTTGTAACAATAATTGCCATGACAACTGTCATTGGGCCTGTTGGTCCAGAGACCTGAGCTCCAGTGCCACCAAATAGTGCAGCAAAAAAACCAGTAATGATTGCTCCATAGAGTCCAGCAATAGCGCCAGCTCCAGAAGCCAAACCCATAGCAATAGCAAAAGGAAGAGCTACAACACCTGCAGTTATTCCTCCAGTTATATCTCCGCGAATATTATTAAAGTGTAAGTTTTCAATTAATTTCATTATTTAGTGTCAATAATTACAAAAAATATTTATGAAAAATTAAGGCTAAGATAGGTAGAAATAACTAATGATACATTATACAAAATCGAACACAAAAAATGTAATTATTATTATATAATATAACTCTTATATTCTTTATTATGCCCCTATGTTGCAATATATATCAGAGGGATAATATTAATTTTATCGAGAAGAGAATTGAATAGATTTGCAAAATTTTTGCCATTTTTGGCATGGATAAATGAACTAAAAAATCCTGAAACTCTTAGAGCCGATTTTATTGCTGGCCTAACTGTTGCTTTGGTTTTAGTTCCCCAATCTATGGCTTATGCACAGTTGGCTGGTTTACCAGCTCAGTATGGTCTGTATGCTTCATTCTTGCCTGTCATGATTGCTGCACTTATGGGTTCTTCAAGACAACTTGGTACTGGTCCGGTTGCAATTGTGTCTCTTCTGACTGCGGCATCACTTCAGTCATATGCTACTAACCCAGATACCTATATTGCTTATGCATCATTATTGGCTTTGATGGTGGGAATTTTTCAGTTCTTACTTGGAGCTTTTAAATTAGGCTTCATTATTAACTTCTTATCCCATCCAGTTGTTGTTGGTTTTACTAATGCCGCTGCTATTATTATTGGAGCCTCTCAGTTAGACAAAATTTTTGGTGTTGTAAAGCCTAGTGGCGGGCAGACATATGAACAGGTATGGAGTGTACTTGTTAATGCGTATGACGACACGCATTTAATTACACTAGCAATGTCTATATTGGCTTTTATTATAATTATTGGAGTCAAACAATATACCCCAAAATTACCGGGAATTCTTTTTGCGGTAGCCATAACCACTTTCCTATCTTGGTTATTAGGGTTCCATGAAAATTATGGCGGAGCAATTGTCGGCTCAATCCCTGAAGGTCTCCCCACAATTGTTATACCTGTAATCGATATATCAATTATGTCTTCTTTGGTAGTTACAGCCATAACTATTGGTTTAATCGGGTTTATGGAGGCAATTTCAATTGCAAAAGCTATGGCTGCACAAACTAAACAGAGACTTGATGCCGACCAAGAGTTGATTGGTCAAGGTATATCTAACGTTGTCTCTTGCTTATGTCAAGGATATTCAGTTTCTGGGTCTTTTTCACGTTCTGCGGTAAATATATCTGCTGGAGCTATTACTGGATTTTCATCAGTAGTAACAGCTATTATTGTCGGTATTACCTTGTTATGGTTAACCCCACTACTTTTCCATCTGCCACAGGCAACCCTAGCGGCAGTAATAATTATGGCTGTTTACAATCTAATTAAGTTTCAACCTATAAGGCATGCGTGGAAGGTTGAGAAGCATGATGCGATTGTCTCCGTGACCGCATTCGTCTTGACACTTATATTTGCCCCACACCTTGAAAATGGAATTGTTATTGGGGTTATATTGTCTTTAGGATTATTCCTTTTTCGCACTATGGAGCCGAGATTTGTCGAGCTTTCAGCTCATGACGGATCGAACATGTTTGTTAATGCACTAGATAACGATCTAGGTCGTTGCGAGGTCGTGTCAATTGTTAAGTACTCAGGTTCACTCTATTTCGCTAACGCTGGATATTTTGAGGATAGAATATTGAGGCTTATTGCTGAAAAACAGGAGTACCTAAAATATATTATCGTAGATATGGCAGGAATTAACCAAATTGATGCTAGTGGTGAAGAGACCCTGTCTGGGCTTGTAGAAAGAAGTTCAGCTAACGGTGTCGAAATTCTGTTTGCACGCATGGAAGGAATTGAGAGGGTATTAAAGCGCTCTGGTTTTGTTGCTAAGTTTGGAGAGAATCGATTTTATGAGCGCCGCACTGATGCACTTCGGCATGCTTGGAAAGAGCTTGGAGATGAAGAAGCTGCCTCTAAGAGTCCTTTGAAGCACCTTATATCCTAGAATTTATTATAGAATGCTTTAACAAAGTATAACCCTTGAGGTTCGGCAGTTGGTCCAGCTTTACTGCGTTGTTTAGATTCTAATACTTCACTAACCCATTCTATATCTCTTTCTTCTCTACCTACCTTTAATAAGGTTCCAACAATGTTGCGTACCATATGGTGTAAAAAAGCGTTAGCCTTAATATCTAAAGTTATATTAGATCCATTCTTTGTAAAAATAATATGCTCTATATTTTTGATAGGCGATTTTGCTTGACATAGGTTACCTCTAAAAGAGGAAAAGTCATGCTCACCAATCAGACGCTTGGCAGCTAAATTCATTAATTCTATGTTTAACTTTCTAGGCTCCCATAATGATCTTGATGCAAGTAACGATGAGCGAACATTGGTGTTATGTATCTTATAATAATATTGCCTTGCAAAAGCATCAAAGCGTGCATGAAATTCATCTTCAACACTCCTTACCCATTTAAAATTAACGTCGCTAGGTAGGTTGACATTGCCGCCATAAAGCCATGCCTTGTTTTCACGTTTCACATCAGTCTCAAAATGAATAACCTGTTCAAGTGCATGAACACCTGCATCTGTTCTGCCTGAGCAGTGAACCCTTATTTTTTTATCAGCAACCTTAGAAAGAGCCTCCTCTACAACGAGCTGCACTGTTCTGATTCCAGGCTTCTGAAGTTGCCAGCCATGAAATTGTGTCCCTAAGTATTCAACACCGAGCGCTAATTTCATAAAATAATTACGTGTAAAATAAAAATATCCCTATTTTATACGTTTGAAGCATAGAGCATGAAAAATGAAGCGACCGGAATCAGAAGAATTATTAGTGCATTTAGGTTTTCTATCCAAGGTTTAAAGTCTTGTTATCAATCTGAGACAGCATTCAAACAGGAGGTTTGGGCAGCCATTTTATTAGTACCTTTATCTTTTTGGGTCACAACTGTATCAATCGAAAGAGTGCTACTGATTTTGCCAATATTTATTGTACTAATAATAGAACTAATAAATACCGCGGTTGAATCTTTGGTGGATAGAGTTGGTAATGAGTATCATGAGCTCTCCGGGAAAGCAAAAGATTTAGGTTCTGCTGCAGTATGGCTGTCTTTATTATTGGTGATTTTAACGTGGTCGATTATTCTATTGTAAGTGAAAATCTTTCTATAAATACTGAGTGTTTTATTCTAGATTCAACACCAAGTACTAATGATTTTTTATCTGCATTACCAATTTCGGATAAATCACAAATCTGTGTTGCCAGAGAACAAACTAACGGTAAGGGGCAATATGACCGCCAATGGTTAAGCAAAAAGGACTCAAGCGTATTAACCTCTTTGCGCATTAATTATGGTATAGATACATCGCTAAATGGCTTAAGTTTGGTGGTCGGAATTGCAATAATTGATGTATTAATTGACGATTACGGAGTCGATAAATTAAAACTCAAATGGCCTAACGACGTTTATTTTGATAATAAAAAGCTTGCCGGAATCTTGATTGAAAATAGCGTACAAAATAAATCCCAGTCAGTTATTATTGGTATCGGCCTTAATAACAATCTAGATGATAGCTTTTCATGCGAAACCCCTTGGACTGACCTTTCAAGAATTCTTGAATTTACTCCAAAAATTGAAACTTTAACTGTCAATATAATAAACAAAGTTATAAAATACTCTAACCAGTTCGAGCAAGATGGGTTGGGTGCTTTTAAGTCTAAATGGGCTGAGTTTGATTATTTGTTAAATAAGAAACTTGAACTAAACTACAATGGCAGCAAAATGATTGGCACTGCTAAAGGTATAAACCACCAAGGTGCGCTCATTATCGAAACCAAAGGTGTGTTAATTGAAGCCTTTAGTTCCGAGCAAATTAAGCTAATTTAAGGTAAGATTAATTTATGGATAACAATATACTATCTGTTCAAAATATTAGTAAAAAATATTCCCGCCTTGAGGTAGTGAGTGACGTCTCTTTCACTGTCAAAAGTGGAGAAATTGTTGGCTTGCTAGGACCTAATGGTGCCGGCAAAACTACTTGCTTTTATATCGCTTGTGGATTAATAAAAGCCGACAAAGGGGAAGTCTTGATTGGCAAACAAAGGGCCACTAAGCTGCCTATGCATCAGCGCGCCTCTTTGGGTCTAGGTTATCTTCCTCAGGAGCCCTCTATTTTTAGAAAACTAACTGTTGAAAAAAATATTTTGGCTGTACTTGAGCTAAACAAAAGCCTTAATAAGAAACAAATGATGCATAAGTTAGAAGAATTATTGTTTGAATTTAATATCGAGCATATCCGCCACATTAAAGGCTTGAGCCTGTCAGGCGGCGAAAGAAGGCGTGCTGAGATTGCCAGATCTCTAGCCCTTAGTCCAAAATTTATTTTGCTTGATGAGCCATTTGCAGGTGTTGATCCAATCTCTGTAGTGGACATTCAAAAAATTATCTATCAACTAAAAGATAAAGGTATAGGTGTACTAATTACAGACCATAATTATAGAGAAATGCTTGATACTTGTGACCATTCATATGTTCTTCATGCAGGCAAAATTATAGCCAAAGGAAACAAAGAGCAAATCTTGGCGCACGAAAATGTTAAAAAGGTATATCTTGGCGAATCAAAAAAGTGACACCTAGAAAGTTAATTACCCTTGGTATAGAGAGCTCATGTGATGAAACTGGAATAGGCCTGTTTTGTTCAGATAGGGGTTTAATTGCCCACCAACTATATTCGCAGACAGATATTCACGCCGAATATGGCGGCGTTGTTCCAGAGCTCGCTTCTAGAGACCACATAAGGAGAGTCATACCATTAATCAAATCATCCTTGCTAGATGCAAAATTACATCTGAGCGATATTAACGGTATTGCTTATACTGCAGGACCTGGATTAGCTGGAGCTTTATTAGT
>JASLYC010000009.1 GCA_030739975.1 Gammaproteobacteria bacterium | reverse complement strand
TACGATCTGTAAAACGAGCGCGAAAGGGTCCTGAATGCTGTTCCGCGTATCGATCTATTGTATAAGTCGACCCGATACCTGCTGGCCCCCACCAGATCATATCTTCGTTCCAGCTCCTCCTAAGTTCTTCAACTAGAGGTAACTTTGTTGGATCTTTCCATGTCTTCAAATCATTGACCATGAAATCTATTGCAGCTAAAGTTTTCTCACTTTCTTTCTGGCTCTGTTCTTCAAACATCAAGCCATCATGTGTCATAGGGCCTGGCTGCACCAAATGTGCTGCAGTTTGAGTTGGAAATGGACTTAATCCCACTTGAATCATAAGGTGGGGAATATCAAAAAACATTGCCGTTTCAGTAATCTTTCCATTCTCTACCTTATTAAACTCACAATATCGTAAAAAGACCATCTTTCCTGATGGTGTTATTCCTAACCATTCGTTGTCAAATAGACCCATTAAGTGGCCCATTGAAGTAACCCATACAGATTCAAAACCATCAATTGCATTCCGACCTGCCATGAAGATATCTATGCGACGTTGCATATGACGAAAAGCATGACGTAATGGCTGCCAAAACATTTCTGATACAACTTTAACACTAGATTGCTCATTGAAAGGGTGAAAACCTCGCCAGATGTAGTTATCTACTATGTAATTATCCAGAACTGTAACAATTTCATCACTCTTTGCTAAATCAAGTTCATTATAAAAATCTAGAATCAAACGCTTCTCGGATTGGTAATTATTCATATTTAATTAATCCTATGAATTTATATATTCAATTTGAAAAAGAGCATCTGTTTACCCCTTTACTGCACCAGCAGTCAGACCACTAACAATTTGACGCTGAAAAAACAGAACTAGAAAGAACAGTGGCACCACTATAGAAACTGCTGCAGCAACAGCTACAACTTGGTCTGTTGTCGTAGTTTCCATATTAAACATACTGGCAATAGCTGGAACCATAGTTGTATTTTGAGCCTCTAGAAGCATTGAAGTAACTAAAAAATCATTATAGGCCAACAGAAAACTAAAGAGGCCAGTAGTAATTACACCTGGCCACATTACCGGCATAATGACTCGTCTAAATGCTTGAAAATGACTGCATCCATCGACTCTCGCAGCTTCATCAAGTTCAGATGGAATTTTTTGGAAAAATGAACGCAACATCCAGATTGTAAAGGGTTGATTAATAGCGACCAGTACAGCGACTGTTGCCCAGGGCATTCCATATAGTGTTGGTGCAGATTCACCAAATATCGGCCTCAGTATTTCAGCAGAATTTATAAAAAATGGAAGATAGCCAGTGACTAAAACCGAGTGCGGCAGGGCACGGAAAATTAAGGCGATAATGAGTATCCAAAATGCTAAATTAGAGCCTGATCTAGCAAGTCCATATCCGGCCAACGTTCCAAAAGTGAGAGATATTGTAACTACACCTGTAGTTACCATGATAGAGTTTTGGAAATTTTTTATAAAGTTCTTTTCAAACCAGACGGTAGAGTAATGCTCTGTAGAGAAGCCCAATATATTATTACCAAGTGGGCCAGAAATATCATTAAGTAAGGAGAGCACTGAGGGCATAATTCCAAAAAAAATAATAATAAAAGAAAGCCCAAACGCCATGGCGCCAATAATCCATCCAAACCCTAAGTAGCCGTTTGGAGAATATTTATTTACCATTCTTCCTAACCAACCTGTTGTAAGTTTTGCAGTAAAAATAATTATTGAAAGGCCGATAGTTATATCTATTAACGAGAGCCCTTTGCCTTTAGATAGTGTTTCCGGCCCAAAAATTACATTTAATGGGTTGGAGTTAAATGCATCAATAGGAAGCTTTACACTTATAACAGTAATCCAAAAAATTGGGAAAGCAGCCACAATACACCAGAATATTAGAAAAAAATATGAGCTTAAGCGAAGTCCTATTGGTTGGCGTATTAAATTTATATCCTTCATAATCGCTTACCCTTATAGTCAATCCATACACCTCGTAAAACTGGGATTAATAAAAGCACAATTCCGATCATTGTCAACATCGAACTGGCTGAAGCCCTGCCTATAGAACGATTTCCCATTAGATCTGAAGTTAGAAAATCATAGGTTAGCCATTGCAGTGAAATTACATGCGCTTGTGATGAGAAACCAACCACCTCTTCGAAAACCCGGTAGGCATCCATCAAATGAATCAACGTTACAAAAACTATTAAAGGCATTAGATGAGGTAATATTACATAACGCAATTTTTGCCAACGGCTTGCCCCATCTATAATGGCACTTTCAACAGTATCTTGGTTTACAGTTTGAAGACCAGCATAAAAAACAATGGCCGCAAAAGGCGCAACATGCCAAACACGATAAAACATCATCATTAACTCTATAGTCCATGCTTGAGCAAACATTGAAATATCTCGCACCAACCACCATTCCAGAAATGAGGTTAAAATTCCATCACCAATGAACAACCATCTAATTGAAAGAGCTCCGATCACTGGAGTAATGATCATTGGAAGAAGTGACACAAATATCACCGGCCCTCTAATAGATTTTGCTACATTATTTATACAAAGAGCAATTACAAGACCAAAGAAAAGCACTAGTGGTAAAGTAATTAAAGTAAATGACAAAGTAAATCGTAATGCTTTCCAAAAATCAATCGAGATAAATTGTTGCCAGCTATTATTAGCAAATGCTTTAATCACCCTTGGCAATTCAAGTACATTTTGATAGTTCACAAGCCCTACAAAACTTGTTTGAGTTATCACTTTTCCATTATCTCCAATTGTAGGAATTGTTTTAATTTCTTTGACACATACTTGGCCAGTAAAGTTTGGAGTACAAGTTTCAACTTCTAGCGTTTGATATACTGGCTGAGTAACATAAAAACTCTGCTTTAAAACAGTTGCTAATGGCAAAGCAATAAATATAACCATCATTAAAACAGATGGCCCGATAAAAGCGAAGAATGTCTTTTGATTCATACTAGGAAAATTATATCAATAATCAAAACATTAGATAAAAAGAAGGCCCTCTAAGGAGGGCCCTCTTAAAGACACAGAGATATTACATTAAGCCAGCTTCTGTAGCTGCAATTGTATAGGCAGCTTCAATATCAGCAAGAGCTGTTGCAGCGTCTTTCTCTCCTGTTAGAAAAGCTGCGATACCATTACCTAATGCTGTATGCATTGCTCCCATACCAGGAGAGCTTGAAGGATAAGGAGCCGCGCCATTATCAGCAGTAGCGATAGCGCCTGCAGCAGCAGAACCGGCAACATAACCGTCAATTAGCCAAACAGCGTCGTCATTATTAGCTAGAACCATTTCAGTATCAATACCTTCCATAGCAACACGGAAGGCAGCATCAGCTTGCTCATCTGTCATGTTTTTTGCGAAAACAATACCATCCCACCAGTTAGTAGAAGCAGGCCGAGCAGTTCCCATAGGTGCGGAAGCCATTATAACCTTACCTACAACCTGAGACTCTTCAGCATTGTCCATGGCACCTGCGCGCGTCGCCCAAAGGGTTGCCATAGCAATTTTTCCTTGCTGGAATTGTTGCTGAACATAAGTTGAATCAGAAACGAGATATTCAGGATCCATATATTCCGTTAGACTTTTCATTGTATTAAGAGTTGCGACTCCAGTTGCATTATTAATGGATGGCGCATTTCCCTCTCCAAAGAATTCACCACCATTTCCTAAGTAATTATTAACAAACTCTTCACCTAGATTCCAGCCAGCCTTGTACGTTCCACCAATTGGATAGTCAACTACGTTATATTTTGCTATTGTAGCTGCAGCCGCCACCATTTCAGCATGAGTGGTCGGAACTTCAAGACGAAACTCTTTTAAAACATCCTCACGATACATTAGATGCTGATTATTAACCATCATAGCGATTGCCATAATCTCACCGTTAACTTTAATTAACTGACTAGGCTTTAGTTGGCTTCCATACTTAGCTACAAGGTCATCCAAGGGACGAATTGTGCCTGCATTTAGAAGCGGTACCATTGTGCCATTTGACACACCACCTATTTGATAAAGGGAAGGGTTTGCTGCGAATGCCTCTGGCTGCTTGTCCTTAAAATCTACATCCAAGACTGAAGTGACATTGCCACATTCTGCCATAGATTCAGTGACTGCTTTCATAGCATCAAAAGAATTTGAAAGTGATTTTAGTTCAATATTGTTTTCAAAAGCACATCCAGCCCATACACTTGAAGAAATAAGCGAGATTGCGATTGTTGTTGCAATTTTTTTAATTATCATTAGATTACTCTCCTCTGTCTTATTGGACACACTTTTTAATGTGTCTTATTAATCTGCTATTACCATCTCCGTAATAGTTTTTTATAGGCTTATTCTTAAAGACTTAAGCCTAAATTAATCAAATACATTGAAATTAAATTTCTTCTTGCATACGATTGCAATTAATTATATCACAGACTTTTATTAATAAAAGCACTATTTGCAATCGTATTCATTAATAATGCTATAATTTTTAAAATTCTAAGTTCTTGACTTTTCGAAATCTTCCCACGCACGTTTAAAATCATCAAAATTAAAGCCTTTTCTTCTAGCAGGGTCTAGTATTAATTTTTCTGAGGCAAATAACTTATGAATAGCATCTTTTAAACTATCAATTACTGCTTTAGGAATAATTACTGCGCCATGCAAGTCTGCATGAATCAAGTCATTTGGTAAAATACTAATTCCAAAAAGGCTGACCTTGGTATCGATTTCGCGAACATGAACAAAACCATGGCTTGGTCCAATAGAGCCAGCTACAACCGGAAAGTCTTCTGCAAGATCTCCAAGGTCTCTAACAACACCATTTGTGAGAGCTCCTGAGAGTCCAAATCCTTTGTGAACTTTAGTGTTGATTTCTCCCCAATAGGCGCCAATACAATCTGGATAATCAATATCCTCTATAACTGCAACAGATGGTCCACTAATATCTGACATATAACGGTAGTATTCCATCCTTCGTTCTTTGATGGTGTCCTGATCCTCTTTTGGTGGAGCCAA
Source organism: Gammaproteobacteria bacterium (assembly GCA_030739975.1). Lineage (GTDB taxonomy): Bacteria > Pseudomonadota > Gammaproteobacteria > PS1 > Pseudothioglobaceae > SZUA-1055. The sequence continues at coordinate 468 of JASLYC010000009.1, read as the reverse complement.
TGCAGCAATTTTAGCGGTTTTAGCAAAGCCAACCATTGCGCCTCCTTTTGGTGCTGAGCTGACCATCGTTCCTCGTGTAAATTGTGAAAAACCGCGCTTGCCTTGTGCCACCTCTATAGCATTACATACTGTTGGAGTGTCCACTGATCGAAGAAGCGCTAGTAATTCAGAATCTATCAATTCATGAGCCATGTTTTCAATACCTCCGTGGTTTTTGTTGGTTGCTCCAATGTTGGCAAATGGCCAGCATTCTTGATTACCTCTAACTTTGAATCATTGATAATATTATGCATCAATTCGTGCTTCTCTATGGAACATAATTTATCTTCAGAGCCACACATAATCAATACTGGAATGTCCAAATCCTTAAGAGTGCTTTGTTGGTCATCTCTACTCTGAAGAGCTCTCGACTGTCTAACAAAAACTTCCGGACCTAAAGTTAGGGCCATTTCCATACAAGTATTCAAA
>JASLYC010000008.1 GCA_030739975.1 Gammaproteobacteria bacterium | reverse complement strand
GGAGGTGCGTACGGACATCGTGTAGGACACAGCATTGCTTTCGCATATATTGAACCAAGTATGTGCAGTGATGGAGAAAAATTAACCGTAGAGACCTCTTTAGGAAAGCGCAAATGCCATGTAATAAGTGAGGCCGTTTATGATTCTGGTAATAATAAATTACTAAGCTAATTAGTATATAAATTATTTGCTATTTGACAAAACAATATATCTATAATCTACGATATGCAAGATTTGAAACAACTTAAACAAATAAAAAGTCCGTGCGTAAGTATTTGTAAATACAATAAAAATAATTACTGTGTTGGTTGTAAGCGTTACATGAACGAGATATTCGATTGGTTTGATTATTCTGATGAAATGAGAGAATCAATCATGAGTGATTTAGATAATAGAGATATTGATAACCCAGACTGAAACGTCTATTGTTTTATTAGTGGCCACATTCTTTATATGTAAGTTAAAGTTTCTTACAGCCTTACTAGGCAAAATATCTTAGCTTGATTTAAAGTCAGAAAACTTAACATTGTTAATTATTAACAATGCAGTTATAGTAAGTACAGCGCCAATTATTGTATTTAGATTTATAAACTCTTGCAAAAATAGCGTTCCCAAAAGCATAACAAAAAATGGTACTAAGAAGGTATAAACAGTAGCCTTTGCTCCTAATTTTTGCATTCCTACAAAATATATAGTGGTTGCAAAGGTAGTACTGCCTACAGACATTAGTGCCATGTTAAACCAAAAGATTTTGTCCATATCAAGAATAGATCCGTTCACTATTTCAAAATAGATTGCACTATTAAGTACTGTAGAAATTAGATAGATATAAAAACTAAAAGATAAAGGATTAATATCGCTACTGTATGACGTGACAATTGAAAGAAGTGCAAAACTTAAGGCTGCCCATAGCAATAGCACTGTAGCTGAGTTGAATATCTCATCGTAATTAAATTGCCAAACCTTCAACATGACTGAGACTCCAATAACTCCCAATAATAATGCCATCCAATCCTTTTTTAAGGGTCTCTTTTTTCCACTAAAAACAAGTAATACGTAAACAATTATCGGCATTAGAGTGGTAATTAATGCCCCCCCAAAATTAGCTGTACTAGCCCCTGTTCCTAGAAAAAATAGTTTCGTATATGACACGAGACATACAGCTGAAATTACTGCAAAAAATAAATTTTTTAAGCTAATCTTAAAAGGAATTTTAAATACCCAAATAATAGGAGCCATTGTTAGTGTTGTTATTAGGTATCTATAGGTAACCAACTCATGCTCATTGATATATAGAATCAAAACTTTAGCACTAACGAAAGAGCTCGCCCATAAAAACATAGCTATTATCATTAATAAAGGCAATAATTTATTAAGGTTCATATGTGTGTCTCACAAAAACAATAAACTTATACCGACCATAAACATAAGCACACCGGCAACTTTATTAACCATTTCGCCAACAACTGGGGATACTACTAGCTTTCTCAAACTGCTACCGAGTAGCGACCATATAGTCAAAGCACTAATAACACCTATCACTACAGCAAATACTATTTGTAGACTGTAAAACAAGCTGAACTTTTTAAACTCTACCATTGCTGGCAAAATTGATAGATAAAAAATCATCACCTTTGGGTTGGTAACTGAAACAATTAGCCCTGTTAATACTTCCCTTGAGGAAGAACCACTTACAACCTCTCTACCAAAATTTATTGAGCCGTAATTCCATTGAGAATATCCAAGATAAATTAAATACCCTGCACCAAAAACACGAACCACGCCTAATATTGAGGATATTTGCTCGGAAAGTGCACTAAGTGATAGCAGCACCAAACTCAAATATACTAAATCACCCAATAAAGCGCCAAAAGAAAAAAGCATGCATGAAATAAAACTTTTGGAAGTGCTTATGGATATCAATGCCATTACTCCTGGACCGGGTGTAACCGCAAACAACCAAGTTGTGAATGCAATAATAATAAATGTGCTAGATTCCATAGTTGTAACAAGTAGTATTAATTGAGCTGTATTATTAACACTCTTGGTATGGATTATTTATACCTATTTTTTCTAAAATGCTTATCTCGATTGTCTCCATCTTTATGGCTTCATCTTTATCTTCATGGTCATAGCCCAATAGGTGTAGTGTGCCATGAACTGCCATATGAATTAGGTGATCGTTGAAGTTTTTATTTTGTGCATCTGCCTCCTGCAATACAACCTCTGTACAAATTACCACATCCCCCAAAATCTGTTCATCAATTTCAATAGGGAAATCGTTACCAAAGGAGAGAACGTTGGTGGCCTTATCCTGTTGACGATAGGTCCTGTTTAGTAAGCGAATCTGGTTCTTATCTACAAAACGAATTACAAGTTCGCTGTCTCCTTTGCCAAGGTCTTCAATTATAGTTTGCATGATGCTACATAGTGAAGGCTCATCAACACTTGCATCGTCAATACTATTTTGAATAACAATCATACTTACCCTAAGCCATTAGGCATTTATTGATAAAATGATTCATTTTAGTCTTAAATAATTAATTTTGTCATTAATCATTGAAGTTGCCATTCCGGTACCACTTAACAAAACTTTTGATTATCTGTGTAATGATGATGTGACCATTGGTGCGCGTGTAAGAGTGCCATTTATCCGTAAAAAGATAGTCGGTATAGTTCTTGCTATTAAAGATAAAAGTGATTTTGAAAAGTTAAAGACCGTTGAAAATGTTCTAGACAAACAACCTATACTAGACAAGCCAATTTTAGATTTTTTATTTTGGTCCTCAAACTATTATCACCACCCAATTGGTGAAGTAATTTCTGCAGCGCTACCTAAGAACTTGAGGCTTGGCAAGGAAGCCAAAATCAAAAAAGAGGTGGCACCAAATTCAGTAGCAGTTGGAGCAAACTTTTGCACCACCAAGGAACAAAATATTGCAATTGATAAGATATTAAGCTTTAAAAATTCATACCATGGCTTTCTTCTACATGGGGTTACAGGTAGTGGCAAAACTGAGGTGTACCTAAACTGCACACAAGCAATGATAGATCAAGGTAAACAGGTTCTGGTTCTGGTTCCAGAGATAGGGCTAACGCCACAGATGATATCGCGCTTTGAGTCCAGACTAAAAACCAATGTCGTAGCTATACACTCTCAACTCAACGAGACACAAAAGCTTGATGCTTATTTAATGGCTAAAAACAATATGGCTGGAGTTGTAATCGGAACCCGCAGTGCTATTTTCGCACCAATACCCAATTTAGGATTAATCATTATTGACGAGGAGCATGACGGATCTTTCAAACAGCAATCAGGTTTTCGCTATTCCGCTAGAGACTTAAGCTATATACGTGCCAGGCAAGCTAAAGTACCAGTAATACTTGGGACTGCAACTCCATCACTGGAAACTTTAAAAAATGTTATGGATGAAAAAGTCTCACGCATAACACTTACAATGCGCGCTGGAGGTGCAACACTCCCAAAAATAAGTTTAATAGATATGCGCAGCCATTATGGAGGGTCACTATCACAGCTTCTAGTTGAAAAAATGCAAAGACAGCTTAATAACGGGAAGCAGGTAATGCTATTTATTAATCGACGTGGCTATGCTCCTGTATATTACTGTAAGGATTGCGGCTGGAAAGCGTCATGTAATCATTGCGACTCTTCAGTCGTTTATCATCGAAACATTAATCGACTAAAGTGTCACCATTGTGGGGTTGAAAAAATTCCAGATAGTCGTTGCCCTGAATGCAAACAATCTAATCTGGAAGTTTTGGGCTATGGAACTGAAAGGTTAGAAGAAACACTAGCTTCATATTTCCCTAAAATACCGGTAATTCGTATTGATCGAGATACTACGCGTAGAAAAAAATCCTTTGCCCAACACCTTAAACAAATTAACACTGGAGATCCTTGCATAATTGTTGGAACTCAAATGTTAGCTAAGGGTCATGATTTTTCTAACCTTTCATTGGTGGGTATCCTAGAGATTGATGCAGGCTTATTGTCTATTAGCTTTCGTGCAACAGAGCATTTATCTCAATTACTTATCCAGGTATCTGGCAGGGCTGGTAGAAACAAAGAAAAAGGTGAAGTGGCAATACAAACTCGCTACCCAGAACACCCAATATTTCATTACGTACTCTCAAACAAATATACTCAATTCGCTAGCGGACTTTTAAAACAACGCCATAATGCATTGTTACCTCCGTTTTCTCATCAGGCAGTAATTTGTGCAAACTCAAAAAACAGGCAGAATGCAGAAAACTTTTTAGTCGACACTGCTAGTTTGTTAAAAAATATTAATATTGACTTAGTTGAGGTTTGGGGGCCTGTGCCAGATATTATTGAAAAAAAATCTGATTATTATTATTTCAATTTATATCTACAGTCGACTGATAGAGCTTCGCTTCATCAAGTTATCTCAACATTCAATGAAAATGTTGGGCTAATAAAACTTAATAGCAAAGTTAGATGGTATTTAGATATTGACCCTATTGAGTAGCCACTAATCTAAAATTTTTTCTAGATAAAGATATGCTGCAAATGCGTTTTTTCTATTAGCTATTTCAAATGCATTGTTTTTTTCAAATTCAGACCAATCTATTGAATCATATGCATCGTCAAACTCTTGCATCTCTTCAACAGCTACAGTAAATTTATCCAACAGGTAGTTTAAATATCTGTAAGTTAAATCCATAGTTTCATTTGGTTTGTTAGATGCCTTACCATGTCCTGGCACAAAATACTTAACAGGCATTTTTCTTACTTTGTCAATTGTTATGGCCCACTCAACTAGATCTGCATCACCTACAAAAGGTATGCGGCCTTCAAAAATTATATCTCCGCTATATATAACCCCATCTGTTATGTTTAATAGTGACATATCGCCATCCGAATGAACCTTGCCGAAGTAGTTTATTGAAAATTCATGCTCTCCAAGGCTGAATTTATAATCTTTATCAAAAATACGGTTAGGTCTGACAATGTGTGTTTCTTCATTTACCCATGGGTAAAGTGACTCACGCCTTGATTCAAGTAAATTTTCTGACAACTCAGAATCTATATAATCCCAGGCGCCCTTAGGAGCCCATATCTCCGCACCTTCATCTTTAAATGCCTGTAAACCATAAATATGGTCTGCATGATAGTGGCTAACTATTACTATCCTGATAGGCTTATCAGTCAATTTACGAATCTCTCCCAACAATGCATTCCCCAAAGGTGGCGAACCTAATGCATCAAAAACTAAAACACCATCTGAAGTAATAACAAAGCCAGCGTTTGATATAAAACCTTCAAATTCTGTGGCTGAACCGGAATAACCTGAAATATAGTAAGAGTTTCCAGAAATATTATTAGCCCTAACATCAACGCTTATTTGTTCATACTCTTCAGCATGCAATGACATTATTAGACAACCACACAATATTATTAATATTTTCATAGATTCGAAACAACAGTTTTCATTGCACTGGTAATTTTATATAACTCATCATCTTTTGTCACAAATGGTGGCATGGTATATAGTAGTTTTCCATAAGGTCTCAACCAAACCCCCATATCAATGAGTTTATCTTGGGCATCCTTCATATTAATATTGTTTTTCATCTCGACTACCCCTATGGCGCCAATAATTCTAACCTCTTTGACTGATTTAATACTTTGCAAAGGCATTAATTCATTTGATAATATTTGTTCTATACGTTTAATGTTGGACTCCCATTTAGAATTTAATAGTACTTCTATGCTGGCATTTGCAGCTGAACAAGCCAAAGGGTTCCCCATAAATGTTGGGCCATGCATAAGAACGCCAACATTCTGAGCAACATCGTCATTTGTAAGTGTAGCTGCCATAGACATATAGCCACCAGTTAATGCCTTACCGAGGCACAATATATCTGGAGAAATATTTGCATGCTCGCATCCAAATAATTTTCCGGTCCTTCCAAAACCGGTTGCAATTTCATCAACTATCAACAAAATATTATATTGGCTACATATTTTTCTTACTCCTACAAGGTAATCTTTATCATAAATATTCATTCCACCAGCACCTTGTACTATTGGCTCAAGTATCATTGCAGCAATTGAGTTGTGATTAACTTTTAGTGTGGACTCTAAATCATTTAGTGCAGCTTCAGAGTTACCTTTTGTCGGTCTTTTTACAAAAAAATGTTGTGGCAAGACTCCAGAAAAAATTTCATGCATACCGTTAACTGGATCGCAAACGCTCATAGCTCCAAAAGTGTCGCCATGATAGCCTCCTCTGGGAGTAACAAAACGGGTCTTGCTATTGTGATTCTTGTTATGCCAATATTGAATTGCAATTTTTAAAGCAACCTCAACTGCAACTGAACCAGAATCAGATAAAAACACTTTATTCAAACCTTTGGGAGTAATATTTACCAGTTTTTTGCAAACGTCTATAGCACCCTGATGAGTTAAACCTCCAAACATAACATGTGACATAGAGTCTATCTGAGACTTCATTGCAGAGTTGATTATTGGGTTGCTGTAGCCATGAATGACAGACCACCAAGAGCTCATCCCGTCAATAACTTTATGATTGTTCTCTAAAGTTAAATAGACACCTTTTGCTGATTTTACTAAGTGAGTAGGCACCTCATTTGGTACCCTAGCATAAGGGTGCCATACATTAGATATTTCAAATGAATTCATACTAATATATTTTACCAATACGTCGGGTTACAAATAATTTTTTAGATCCTCCATAGAGTCAATAACTAAATCAGGCCTAGAATCATAAATATTATTACCGTGATTATATCCATATGACATACATATAACATTGTATCCAGCGGCCCTAGAGGCTGTTACATCACTAATTGAGTCGCCAAGCATAATAGACTCTTCTGGTCTAACTCCAAAGAAGTTAGCCGCATAAATTAATGGCAAAGGGTCTGGTTTTTTCTTCTCGAGTGTGTCGCCAGATATAACTATTTTAAAATTATCTATAATTCCAAGGTCTTTTAATATAGGCAATGTGAATTGTTCTGCTTTATTAGTTACGCAGCCCAAAAGATAGCCCTGATCTTTAATATAGCTTAGCCCCTCCATAACGCCATCATAGAGGCAAGAACGTACTGAGGTATTTTGTGCATAGAGCTCTAAAAAAATGTCGTATGCTTTTTCAAAATCTTTTCTGTTTACTTTACCTTCAAGTGTGCCACTTATTGAGCGTTCTACTAATTTAGGTACACCATTGCCTACCCAGTGACGAACCTTCTCCTCTCCCCACACATCTCTACCCATAAGAATCATAGTTTGGTCTACACAATAAGCTAGATCAGGGACACTGTCTACCATTGTGCCATCAACATCTATCATTATAAGTTTTGGATTAAATTTTTTTGAGACCATGTTTTACTTTAAGTTGATTACTGTATTATTACATTAAATCATCATTTAATTTATCGTGACATTGTAATGAATAATAACAATACCATTGGTTTTATTGGTGCCGGCAATATGGCTTATGCTCTTATTTCAGGCTTAATAGAGGGTGGATATAGCCCTAACAATATTAAAGCAAGCGACGCCAGCAAAGATGTATTATCCCTTCGAAATAATCAATTTAACCTTGAGGTTTTTACGGATAATTTGAAACTAGCTAGTGCCTGTGATGTTATTGTATTAGCGGTTAAACCTCAAATTTTATCTTCAGTTTGTAAAGAAATTGCCAGCATAACTGAACACAATACTTTGTTTATATCTATAGCTGCTGGAATTAGATCAGTAGACATTAATCGCTGGCTTGGCGGCAAAGCATCAATAGTTAGAGCTATGCCAAATACTCCTGCACTACTTGGCAAAGGAGCTTCAGGAGTCTATGCGAATGAACTAGTTTCTGAGAAACAAAGAAATCTAAGTAAAAAGATTCTAGATTCAGTTGGAATAAGCTTTTGGGTTGATGATGAATTAATGCTAGATGCTGTTACAGCTTTATCTGGAAGTGGCCCCGCCTACTTCTTTTTAATGGTAGAGTCAATGGCCAAAGCTGGTGTTGCCTTAGGCCTTGATAATGACACTGCACAGTTGCTTAGCATCCAAACAGCTCTCGGAGCAAGTATGATGGCTAGCAATTCTGAAGGCACTACACCACAACAATTAAGGGCTAATGTAACTTCTCCTAATGGCACCACACAAGCTGCAATTAATTCTTTTCAAGACCAAAACTTTGAAATGATTGTCTCACATGCAATGAGGGCAGCATTCGAAAGAGCAAGAGTGATTGGCTCTGAACTTGGTGAGGACGAATAAGATATTATTCTGATATAAGTGCAAACTATTGGGGTTTTAGAGAAGAAAAATCAAGGCTTCAATAAAAAATAAAAATAATAATTCGGCAGACTAAGAAAATTGTTATAGCAATAGTTTGGATATACTAACTCCCCCATAACATTTGTAGATTAGCAATTGCAGCTATGGAGGCTGTTTCAGTGCGTAAAATTCTTGGTCCTAGTGAAACTATTCTGCAGTTTGACTTTAAAGCATGGTCTATTTCAGCACTCGTAAACCCTCCCTCTGGGCCAATAATAATAACTACTTCGCTTAATGGCTCTATATCGATTAACGGCAACTCGGCTCGATGATGAAGGATTAGCCCATTATTAATATTTAAATTAACAAATTCATTAAAAGATATTGATTTTGCCAAATCTGGTATGACTGACCTTCCAGACTGTTCTGAGGCTCCAATGATGACCCTCTCCCAGTGCTTATGGCGCTTAGCAAGTCTCTCGCCATTAAGTTTAACTACGCACCTTTCACTCATTATTGGCACAATACTATTGACACCTAATTCAACAGCTTTTTGGATTAAAAAATCCATTTTTTCCCCTTTGGCAACGCCTTGAGCAAGGGTTATATTTAATTTTGATTCAGATTGATTTTTTTCACTAGACACAATATCAACTTCACAATATTTTTTTACTTTATCAACTCTTGCAAGGTAGTTTGTGCCATCGCCATTGAATAAAGTTATGTTTTTCCCTTGTGGGAATCGCAAAACCTTAACTAAGTGATGGTAGCCATATTCATCTAGAATTATTTTTTTGCCAATCTGTAGAGGAGTATTTTGATACAAACGAACATTTTTCATGGTATCTTAATCTAGCATTTTGTGACTTATAAAATTATGATACATCAAAAAAGAAGATCTTCGCTACTAAACCAACTGGGAGATGGTGCGCTAGTTATAATTTCAACTAATCCAATACAAAAGCGTTCTGGTGATACTGATTATCCTTTCCGCCCAAATAGTGATTTTTATTATTTGACAGGCTTTAATGAGCCTGATTCTGTTGCTGTTTTTTCACACGACTGTTATACGATTTTTTTAAGGCCAAATGATAAGAAGAAAGAGATTTGGGAAGGAAGAAGATTGGGAATTGAAGAGGCTCCAGCAAAACTAAATGCGGATAAATCTTATTCAATTGCTGATCTTGAGCTTGAGCTTTTAAAACTAATAGACAATGGAGGCAATATTTTCTTTGACTCGAAATCCTGCCCAATTGACAACAAGATTGTAGACGTTTTATGGCGTAATGAAGTTTACTCTGTTGCAAGCTATATCCACGAAATGAGGCTAATTAAAGATGAGCATGAAATTGAATTGATGCAAAAAGCAGCAAATATATCTGTAAATGCACATGAGTTGGCAATGCAAAACACTAAATCTGGGTTATTTGAATATGAGGTACAAAGTATATTCGATGGATATTTCACAAAAAACAATTCTAAACATGCATATTCGCCGATTATTGCTGGAGGACAAAATGCTTGCATTCTTCATTACATTGAAAATAATAAGCCACTAAATGAAGGCGATCTACTACTAATAGATGCTGGTTGTGAGTTTGAATACTATGCATCAGATATAACTAGAACATTCCCTATAAGTGGTACTTTTTCATCTCCACAAAAAGAGGTTTACCAAATTGTGCTTGACGCTCAGATGGCAGCAATTAATAGTATAAGACCAGGAGTGAAAGTAAATGAGCCTCATGTCATTGCTAGCAATATAATTAGAGATGGGCTGATTGATTTAGGAATATTGGAGACAGATGGAGAGCTGTCAGAATTTTATATGCACAGAACTGGGCATTCGATAGGTATTGATGTTCATGATGTCGGCACATACAAGAAAGATGATTATGAAAAAACCTTTGTATCAGGCATGGTAATCACAGTGGAACCAGGAATTTATATAAATAATGATGATAAAATTAACCCAATTTACCGAAATATAGGTGTTCGGATTGAAGATGATGTTTTAGTTACAAATGATGGAAACAAAGTACTAACAGAATCTCTTGTTAAAGAAATTAAGGACATTGAATTAATAATGAATAACCAAATATGAATATACAACAAGCAATTAAAGCAGTAATGGCAAAACAAGACCTTACTGAAGAGCAAATGAATGATGTTATGTCAGATATTATGACCGGAAAAACTACTGAAGCACAGATTGGGGGTTTCCTAGTTGGCCTCTCTATGAAAGGAGAAACAGTAGCCGAGATAACTGCTGCTGCAAAAGTAATGAGGTCATTAGCCAAGGGTGTGACTGTAAAAAACCAAAATCACCTAGTTGATACATGCGGTACTGGTGGTGACGGCTTAGGATTATTCAATATTTCAACTGCAAGCGCTCTTGTTGTTGCAGCTGCCGGTGGCCAAGTTGCTAAGCATGGAAATAGAAGTATATCTTCAAAATCTGGCAGTGCAGATGTTTTAGAAGCTGCAGGAGTAAATCTTGACTTGAGCTCAGAAAATATTGGCAAATGTGTAGATAAAATTGGTGTTGGATTCATGTTCGCTCCAGCACACCATTCTGCCATGAAGTATGCAATTGGACCTCGAAAAGAGCTTGCTGTTAGAACAGTATTTAATGTATTAGGGCCCCTAACAAATCCAGCAAAAGCTCCAAATCAAGTCATGGGCGTTTACAGCAAATCACTAGTTGAGCCTATAGCAAATGTTCTAAAAGGCTTGGGTTCAAATCATGTCATGGTTGTGCACTCTAATGATGGTCTTGATGAAATTTCAATTGCTGATGATACATTTGTTGCTGAGCTAAGAAATGGAGAAGTAACTTCATACAATATAAATCCTAATGACTTTGGCTTGCCTTTAGGGAGACTTGAAGATATAAAAGTCGAAGACGCAAAAGAATCACTAGCTTTAATCCAGCAAGCTCTTGACGGCAGTGAAGGAGCGGCAAAAAATATTATCGCAATAAATTCGGGTGCCGCAATTTATGTAAGCGGTCTGGCTAGTTCATTACAAAGAGGAATAGACAAGTCTCTGCAAATTCTTGATAATGGCTCTGCACGTCAAAAGTTAGATGACCTAGTAAGAGAGAGCTCTGATTGCTAGGAATAACTGACATGAACAAAGACACCAACCTTATTTGGATAGACCTTGAAATGACTGGACTTCTTCCTGAAAAAGATGTAATAATTGAAATTGCCACTATTGTAACCGATTCCAATTTAAATACTTTGGCTGAAGGACCATCTCTAGCTATACATCAAGAATCTGAATTATTAAAAGGTATGGATGAATGGAATACTAGACAACACAATAATTCTGGGCTGGTCAAAAGAGTCAAAGAAAGCACCATTTCTACCAAACAGGCAGAAATACAAACCTTAGAATTCTTAATTAAATACGTAAATCCTGGTGCCTCACCTATGTGTGGCAACACTATTTGCCAAGATAGAAGATTCTTGTATCAATATATGCCAAAGTTAGAGCAATTTTTTCACTATAGGCATATTGATGTGTCTACTATAAAAGAGTTAGTTTCTCGGTGGAAACCAAATGCTTCAACTCAACTAAAGAAAAAATCTGCTCATCTTGCGCTATCAGATATACGAGACTCAATTGATGAATTAAAATATTATCGAGATAATTTTATAAATGTCTAAAACTTGGTTTGCGCCTGCAAAAATTAATCTATTTTTGCATATTAATTCGAAAAGAGATGACGGCTATCATAACTTACAAACAATATTTCAGTTAATTGACTATTGTGACGAATTAAAATTCTCAACTACAAAAAGCGCAGAGATAATTAGAGTTAGTGGCAATGAATGTGTTCATGAAAACAAAGATTTAATCATATTAGCTGCTCAAGCTTTACAGAGAGAGACAGGTATAGGGCTTGGTGCCAAAATTTCAGTTATAAAAAATATTCCTTCTGGTGGCGGACTCGGTGGTGGAAGTTCTGACGCTGCATGCACACTTATTGCTCTAAATCAACTTTGGAAAACACAACTTTCTGATACTGAATTAATGAAAATTGGCCTAAAACTTGGAGCAGATGTTCCTCTGTTTATTAAAGGTCAAAGTGCTTGGGCAGAAGGCATAGGTGAAATATTAACCCCTATGAAACTTCCTAATCACTATTTTTTAGTTGTTTCCATCAACAAACACATTTCTACAAAAGAAATTTTCTCTCACAAAGCATTGACAATGACTCAACAGATAGGGAAAATGTCTGACTTCTCTATGCTTACTGAACCACACAATGATTGTCTTCAAGCAGCAATTGAACTTGAAAGTGAGATTTTGGAAGTGATAAATTATCTAAAGTCACTTGATGGCTATATATATGAGCCTAGAATGACTGGCACAGGTAGCTGTGTATTTTTAGAGTTTAAAGAGAAAAAAGATGTAATGGTAGCTTATAATAATCTACCAAAAAAATGGTTAGGTTTTCAGGCGCAAGCTATTAATTCCTCTCCTATACTCAGCCCTTCGTAATTATTGTTAATTGTTGGGCTATTTTGTTGGGCTGTCGCCAAGCGGTAAGGCAACGGGTTTTGATCCCGTCATGCGCAGGTTCAAATCCTGCCAGCCCAGCCATATTATTTCCTTAAATATAAAATACTTACATAGTATTTAGGGGTTTTATTCTTAAAAAGCTTACCCACTGATACCTCTAGCTTTGTGGCTTACTCTTTGGGTTGCTTATTTCTAACCAAAAACTTTCTTTATGTCTTCGTACTTGGCTGTTATAGCGTAGACATTGGTGTAACCCATCTGTTTTAAAGTTAGGGCTGACAATGAAGCTCTTCCACCTCCGCCACAGTGAGTTAATATCAATGTATCTGGTGCGGGGCATACTTTGGATATTTTCATTTCAATCAAACCGCGAGAAATATTTATCGACTCTTTTAGCTTAGATTTGTCTGTACTGTTGACTTCTCGTACATCTATAATTACAGCATTTTCTTCTGAATCATAAAGCTCTTTAGCTGAAGCAATATCAACACAGCTAATATGTTTTTGAGCTCTATTTATTAATTCATCGGCACTTTTAATCATATTTATCTAACAAAAAAATTAAGAAGTCGTAAATTATTACTTAATATAATAAAAGTATAATGTGAATCTATAAGGTTTAATAGTTTATTATTGCAAATGATTATCTGTTTTATTTAAATAACATTTATGCTAGCTATGTATTTGTTGCTTTATTAATCTAATAAGTTTGTATAATTAACATCTCTAATACCTCTATCTAAATTTATGTCGCTCGATAAAATCAAAATATTTAGTGGGAACGCCAACCCTGAACTTTCAGGAGATATCATTTCTAGTTTAGGTGTCGCTCAAGGTAGGGCATATGTTGGCAAGTTTAAAGATGGCGAATCACAAGTAGAAATCCTAGAAAATGTGAGAGGCTGTGATGTATTCATTATTCAACCTACATGTGGACCATCGCCAGCAGAAACTTTAATGGAGTTGTTGATTGTAGTTGACGCCTTAAAGCGCTCATCAACTAAAAGAATTACTGCTGTTGTACCTTACTTTGGATACGCCAGACAGGACAGAAGATCACGCCTTACAAGAGTGCCTATTACCGCAAAGTTGGCAGCAAAAATGATTGAATCTGCTGGAGTTGATAGAATCCTTACTGTTGACCTTCATGCTGACCAAATCCAAGGTTTCTTCAATATTCCCATTGACAATATTTATGCTCAACCAGTTATGGTTAATGATATTTTATCTAAGAACTACCAAGATGTTGTTGTGGTATCTCCAGACGTTGGAGGAGTTGTCCGTGCAAGGGCTGCAGCGAAACGCATTAATGATGCAGACCTAGCCATTATTGATAAGCGCAGGCCAGAACCTAATAGAGTTGAGGTTATGAATGTTATTGGTAGAGTTAAAGGAAATACATGTATTATTATTGATGACATGGTTGATACTGCTGGAACACTTTGTCAAGCTGCAGGCATTCTTAAGTCGAAGGGCGCAGAAAAAGTTGTTGCCTATGCAACTCATGCTGTTCTTTCTGGAAATGCAATAAGCAATATTGAAGAGTCTGACCTTGATGAACTGGTAACAACAAATACAATACCTCTTACAGCTGATGCTGTAAATTGCAAAAAAATAAGGCAACTTTCGATAGCTCCAACTCTTGCTGATGTTATAAAACGTATAAGTGACGAGAAATCTATAAGCACTATTTTTGTTGACAACCAATAAATCATAGTAGAATATAAGACTATGATTTTTGAGTAGATATTATGTATAATTCTTTCTTCGTCTCAAAAAAAGAGTTTTCAAAACAAATTAGAATTTATTTATGAAAAGCACTACTAAAGCACATAAACAAGCACTTCAAAAACTTATCATGGTGGGAAAAGAGCAAGGTTACCTAACTTTTTCTGACATTAATGACCTTCTACCACAAGATTTATTGACACAAGAACAGATAGAGCCAATTGTATCTATTCTAGAAGAGTTAGACATTGCTGTTTCTGACGAGGTTCCTGATGCTGACACATTAGTTGTTGAGTCAGGAGCTAAAGCTCAATCAACATCTGCTGAAGCAGCAATTGCTGCACTAGCTGCTCTTGACTCTGAGTTTGGCAGAACTACTGACCCAGTTAGAATGTATATGCGAGAGATGGGAGTTGTAGAACTTTTGGAGCAAGAGGACGAGATTAGAATTGCGAAAGAAATCGAGTCTGGGGTTTTTGAAATTATGAAAGGAATTACTCTTTACCCTGAGATTACCGAAATGTTCTTTAAAGCACACACTAGGCTTGAAGAGGGAAAATGTAAGATAACAGATGTTATTATTGGTTACCAAGGCGATGCCGAAGAGTTTGAAGAAAAAAAGGCTGCTTTTGATGCCGGTGAATTTGATGATGATGAAGAGTACGAAGAGTTAGAAGAGCTTGAATATGCAGGTCCTGATGAGGATGCAGTTTATGAACGCTTTGCAGTAATTCAAAAACACTCTAATAGTTATCAAAAAAATATTAAAAAGCTTACCTTTAGAGACCAAAAAACTGCCGAAAATAGACGCAAATTATCTGAAGCTTTATCTGATCTTAGGCTGGCCCCTAAATTAGTTAGCTCAATGATGGAAGTTGTTAAAAGTCGAATTGAATTGGTAAAAATTCAAGAAAAAAATATTCAAAAGTTGTGTCTAGGTGCCGGAGTAGAAAAGAAACAATTTTTTGATCTATTTATTGGAAATGAAACCAATTTTGACTGGTTAAAAGGCTCAAAATGTATTGAATTAATTAGCTCTTCTGACCAAAATGAAATATATTACGCACAAAAAAATCTCGTTGATTATGAGGAAGAAATGCAATTGACAGTTGCAGAATTAAAGGAGATTAATAAAAAATATAGGCGTGGTGACCGTCGCGCTAAGAAGGCTAAAAGCCAAATGATTGAAGCAAACCTAAGGCTAGTTATCTCGATTGCAAAAAAATATGCAAATCGTGGTCTGCAGTTTCTTGACCTTATTCAGGAAGGCAATGTAGGGCTAATGAAAGCGGTTGATAAATTTGAATATCGTCGTGGTTACAAGTTCTCTACATATGCTACTTGGTGGATCCGTCAAGCAATAACTCGTTCAATTGCTGATCAGGCAAGGACCATTCGTATACCTGTACACATGATTGAAACTATAAATAAATTGAACCGGGTAAGAAGGCAACTATTGCAAAAGTTTGGACGTGAAGCGACACCTGAAGAGTTGGCTGTTGAAATGGAGCTCCCTGAGTACAAAATTATTAAAATCTTAAAGATAGCAAAAGAGCCATTATCAATGGAAACACCTGTTGGTGATGATGAAGACTCTAATATTGGAGATTTTATTGAGGATACTAATCTTTCCTCACCTGTCGAAACTACTACCAAAGAAAGTTTAAGAGAAACCACTGGCGATTTATTATCAAACCTCTCGCCTAGGGAAGCAAAAGTTTTAAAGATGAGGTTCGGCATAGATATGAACACTGATCACACACTTGAAGAAGTTGGCCGTCAGTTTGATGTTACACGTGAAAGGATTCGTCAAATTGAAGCTAAAGCATTGCGTAAACTTAGACACCCATCACGTGCCCACAAATTACAAAGCTTCTTAGAGTAAAATATCACCCTTTAGGGCCTATAGCTCAGCTGGTTAGAGCAGTCGACTCATAATCGATTGGTCCTTGGTTCAAGTCCAAGTAGGCCCACCATTCATTGATTCATTGCCATCACAAATAGTGTTGGCATTTAATCAACGTTTATTTGCTTTATTTTTATATTTAAGGATTACAATATTAATAGAATGTTTGATGCAATAATTCCTGAACTAATTTCACTTACAAGTAAGGCTGGTACAAATATTATGTCTTACTATAAGAAACAACTACACTTTGATATTAAGGAAGACAAAACACCTATAACTATAGTAGACAAAATATCACATGATGTAATTATTAATGGTTTAAAAAAAATAACTCCTAATGTTGAAATACTGTCTGAAGAGTCAGAAAACATTACTTTTGAAGAGCGCTCAACATGGCAAGAATATTGGTTGATTGACCCTCTTGATGGGACTCGAGACTTTTTAGAGGAGACAGGAGAATTTTGTATATGTTTGGCCTACATAAAAAATAATAAACCAATATTTGGAATGATTTATGCCCCAGTTACGCAAACTCACTATTACACAAATGATAAAGGATGTGCTATTAAACAGAGCACAAGTACAAAGCAGGAACTTATTACCAGACAGTTTTCCAACCCAATGAGTGTTGTGGTTGGCCAGCATTCTGCAAATAATAAGTATTTGTTAGCACACCTTGAGAAGAAAAATGTAGACCAAGTAAACAAGCTAGGTAGTGCACTAAAGTTTTGCGCTATAGCTGAAGGACTATATGATTACTACCCTAGGTTTGGCCCTTGCTCTGAATGGGATACAGCAGCAGGAGTATGTATTTTAGAGGGAGCTGGGGGAAGGGTAACTGATATGAATAACAATTCCTTGCGTTATAACACTAAAGAAGATTTAACAAGCCCTGTATTCTTTGCTTCATGTAAACCTGAGTGAAAGGTCAATAGCGCTAATATTCTTAGTAATTGCTCCAATAGAAATATAACCCACTCCTGTCTCAGCAATATCTATAATATTGTTTTCATCAATATTTCCTGATGCCTCTAAAGGTGTAATATCTTTTGCCATTTCTACCGCTATTTGAAGCATATCATTTGTGAAATTGTCACAAAGAATTCTTTTTATACCTTTAATCTTTAGTGCTTCGTTGAGCTGATTTAAATCTTCTATCTCAACTATAAGAGGAAGCTTAGGATGTTTATCTATTGCCAATTCAACGGCCGAGCTGATTGATCCTAGTCGCATTATATGGTTCTCCTTTACCATGACGCAATCATATAATCCCATACGGTGATTGACTCCACCGCCACACTTGACCGCATATTTCTGTGCCAATCTCAGTCCTGGTATGGTTTTTCTAGTGTCTAATAACTTGGCCTTGGTGTGTGATATTTTATCAACTAAAAGCCTTGTTTTAGTTGCGGTAGAGCTTAGGGTCTGAAGAAAATTAAGGGCTACCCTTTCCGCTGATATAATTGACCTAGATGAGCCATGAATGCTACATATAGACTGTCTATTAAACACCTTAGAGCCATCCTTTACTGACCAATTAATAACTAATTTTTTATCAATTTGATAAAAAGCCTCATTAGCATATTCGATACCACATATAACTGCATTATCTTTAGAGGTTATATTAGCAGTACTTACACTCTCTTCTATCAAATCAGCAGACACGTCTCCAGTTCCAACGTCTTCTTTAATTGCTAACTGAACTATATCTGTAATATTGCTAATCATTAATTAACTCTAAAATTGCACTTGTTGCATCATCAATTGAATTGCATTTAAGCTGTGAATGTATATTAGAAAACTCCTCGACTAGATATTTGTTGTCACAAGATAATATATTCAAGGCATGGTTGGCAATATTCTTACCGTTAGCATCGTTTTGAATTAATTCTGGGACAAGTAATTTATTAGCAATCACATTAGGCAGGGAAACAAACTGGCTATTGATTAACCTTGATATAATGAAATAACTTATGGTGGATAACTTGTAAACAACAACCATCGGCACTCCAACCAAAGCTAACTCAAGAGCTGCAGTGCCAGAAGCTACTATAGCTAAATCAGATTGTTTCATCCATTTATGCGCATCTCCAACTGAAATATCTATATTTAAACTTTTGATTTGAGTTTTTACTAATTCGAGCATATCTGCATTTGCAAGAACCAACTTAAACTTTAACTCTTTATCATCCTTTGACATTATTTTTACAGCTGAAATCATTTCCGGCATAAGACTCTTTATCTCACTCTCCCTTGACCCAGGCAACAACAAAACAAATTTGTTGGGTATATGTCTGATTCTTGGGCTCAACTCTTGAGCCAATGGATGCCCAACAAAAACAGCTTTTTGATTGTACCTATTATATAAATCTATTTCGAAAGGAAAAACACAGAGGACTAAGTCTGTTGACTCTTTAATTTTATTAATGCGTCTCTCTCGCCAAGCCCATATAGATGGAGAAATAAAGTGCACAGTTTTAATCCCACGCTTCTTTAATTTCTTCTCGATATTAAAGTTAAAGTCTGGAGCATCTACGCCTATAAACACTTTTGGTTTATTGTTAGAAAAAAAATCAATGATATTCCTTCTTAAGCGCAATATTGACGGCAATTTTTTAACTACCTCGCTAAACCCCATTACATTTACTAGCTTCTGATCCCATAGCTGCTCACATCCAGAAGATACCATTTCTTCTCCTGCTAGACCTTGAACTGTTATTTGTGGGTTGTGAGACCTTAGAGATTTAACTAATCTGGCTGCAATCAGGTCACCTGAAGTTTCTGCTGCGCTAATAGCTATTTTCATAGAGAGTTCTATTTTCGTGGCAATGAAATTACCGGCTCATCATCGAATGGTCGATAAATTAGCACAACATTCCCGACAACTTGAACTAAATTAGATTTTGAAAATTCAATAATTTTATTAACTATATTAAATTTATCATCTCTGCTTTCTGTACGAATTTTTATTTTAAGGAGCTCATGCTTTAACATGGTTGACTCTAGCTCAGATAATACTGCATCACTTAGTCCGTTCTGACCAACCATAACTACTGGCTTTAGATTGTGACCCAATGACCTTAAATACTTTTTTTGATTGTTAGTGAGGTTAGTCATTTAAAACCTTTTCATTTTTATATAGTTCTGCTATAGTTTCACGCTCTCTTACTATTGTATGATTGTTTTCCCACACCATAACTTCAGCAGCGCGTGGCCTGGTATTGTAATTAGAGCTCATCGAAAAACTATAGGCCCCTACAGAAGTTAGGGCTATATAGTCTCCTTCTGCTATAGTCATATATCTATCTTTAGCTAAAAAATCTCCAGTCTCGCATACTGGCCCTACTATATCCCAAGTTTCGCTAATACCATTCTCGCTTTCATGCACAACAATAGCGTTATGGTGTGCGTTATAAAGTGAGGGCCGTAATAAATCATTCATTGCTCCATCCACTATAACAAATGACTTATTTGAGTTTTGCTTTAAATATTCAACTTTGGTGACAAAAATACCAGCACTACCAACAATAGACCTTCCAGGCTCTACAATTATTTCCAGACCATCAACCCTATTTATAACATCTTTAATGTAACTACTAATATCGATTGTTTGAGTGTTATCGTAATCTATACCTATACCCCCACCTATATCAAGGTGCTCAATCTTAATACCTTCACTAGCTAGTTGACGTATCATATCAAGTGCCTTGTCAAGTGCGTCCATAAACGGTGAAACTTCAGTAATTTGTGAACCTATGTGGTAGTCTACCCCGCATACCTTTAGAGAGCTTGACTTTTCTGCTTTACTATATAAATCTAATGCACTCTCAATATCAACGCCAAACTTGTTTTCTTTCAGTCCAGTAGAAATATATGGGTGAGTTTTGGCGTCCACATCAGGATTAACTCTTATAGATATAGGTGCAGTAACTCCCATAGATTCAGCTACCGATATAACTCTATCAAGTTCAGATTCAGACTCTATATTAAAGCAATAAATGCCTATACCAAGTGCCTCTTGAACCTCTGAAACGGTCTTGCCTACTCCAGAAAATACACACCTAGCTGGATCTCCGCCTGCTGAAATTACCCGGTGTAGCTCACCAATCGAAACAACATCAAAACCAGACCCTAATTTCGCCAATATGTTTAGAACCGCTAAATTAGAGTTTGACTTAACTGAGTAACATATTAAATGAGGATGCTCAGAAAAAGCTTGTTTATATTGTTGCCAATTAGACTCAATCTCAGCCCTAGAATATATATAAAGAGGCGAGCCGTAATGCTCCATTAAATCAGTAACAGCTACAGATTCAGCGTGCAATATTCCATTGATAAAAGGGAAATTTTTCACTTATATAATGACTAGTTGGAGTTTTTTGAATTTTCAGGAGTGGCTGGCTTTAAATCACCCATTCTGCCACATGAAGATAAACTAGTTAGAACCATTGCTAACATTAATATAGTTATTATTTTTCTCATGCTTTTTTACCTTTATCTATGCAAGACCTTATTTTACAGTAATTCTTTAAGTAGTAATGCGAACGAATGGCGACTAACATTGTAAGCCCCAAAGCTTTTCAAATGGGGGCTCTCTATTTGGCAATCGATTAATTGATAATCTAATTCTTGCAGTAGATATACGAGTGCAACTTTCGATGCATTACTAGTAATTGAGAACATAGACTCACCAAAAAATACTTTGCCTATAGCAACACCATAAAGACCTCCAACTAATTTCCCATTCTCGTATGTCTCAACAGAATGTGCAAAACCTTTGTTATGTAATTCTGTATATGCATCAACCATATTGCTATCTATCCAGGTCCCTTTTTGATTTATTCTTTTGATGTTCTTACATTCATTTATTACCGCTTCAAAATTACAATCGTAGCGTATTTCAAATTTATTTGATCGAATAATTTTTTTTAAGCTATTCGCTACATGCAAACTATTTGGTGTTATTACCATTCTAGGTTCTGGGCTATACCATAGTATTGGATCCCCATCGCTGTACCATGGAAAAATTCCTTTAGAGTATGCGTCTATTAATCTTTCTGGGGAAAGTTCCCCTCCAACAGCAATCAGGCCATTCGGTTCTTTTAAAGATAGATTGACTGGAGGGAACGGAGTTTCGTTGGATACTAGATAAAAACTTTTTGGAATTTCGACCACAGTAATCTAAACAAAAATTTTGTGCTATCAATTATTAAGTATTTCTTTTGCCATGTATAGAGCAGCTATACTTCTAGACTCTGTCAAATCGTCATTGTATACAAGATTATCTAAATTAGACAGTTTGTGTTTGACTATTTCAAGTGGCTCTGGCTCGTCTCCATCTGCACTAGCTACATACAAATCTTCTGCTAACATTATATGGGTAGTACTTGACTGGTATCCTGGTGCAAGAGTCATAGTCTTTAGGAACGTTATTTTGTTTGCACCATACCCCACCTCTTCCATTAACTCTCTGTTGGCAGCTTCGATATGAGTTTCTCCATCATCAATCTTTCCCTTTGGGAGGGCTAGTTCATATCTATCTGTTCCGCCAGAATACTCATAAATCATTAGCACTGTATCGTTATCTAACATAGGTATAACTAAAACAGCTCCACTGCTCGGAGGCCTCAAACGCTCGTATTGTCTTTCCACTCCATTAGAAAATTTAAGATCTATAGATTCAATATTAAATAAGCGCGTCCTAGCAATTGTCTCAATTTTTAATATTGTTGGTTTTTTGCGCATTGTAGAATTATATCATTAGGCTAAAATTTCATGAGTCTTAGTAAATATATTAAGACTTGTAAATAAATTAATATTTATAACAATTTTAGCGCTACAAATAATACCAAGCACATTGCTAATTGGTAGAACAGGTCAATATAAATTAAAACAAGTAGCAAGCCAGTAACGTGCTAAGAGTGTTTAGGTTGAAATATCGATATTGTCTATAAATTAGTAAGATTCTATTAGAAATTGGAATCTAATTTCAAAAAATCAATGAATTTAATTGCTTACCTGTTTTGTCAAAGTTTTGGGGGTTAAGCCAGAACTCGTATTTTTTTTTAATTGCTGGCCATTCAGAATCTATAATTGAATACCATGCTGTATCTCTATTTCTTCCCTTGTATATAGTTGCCTGACGAAAAATCCCCTCAAAAGTAAACCCAAAACGCAAGGCTGCTAGACATGACTTTTTATTTAGTGCATCACATTTCCATTCGTATCTTCTATAACCCAAATCATCGAAAACTCTAGCCATCATTAAATACATTGCTTCTGTAGCAACACGGGTTCTCTGCATTTTATTTGAATAATGAATATGCCCTACCTCTATAACGCCAACATTCGGTTTTATTCTTAGATAACTTGCCATGCCCAACGCTTTGTTGTTAGTCTTGTCAATAATTACTTGGAACTGAGGGTCATCTTTTAAGCAACTATCTTTCAACCAATCACAAAAAGAAGATAAATCGCTAAATGGTCCATAAGCTAAGTAAGTCCAATTATGTCCATCAGAGTCGTCAACAAAGGCTTCAAATAGTTGTTCAGAATGCTCACTAATTGATAATGGCTCTAGCTTGCAATATTGCCCATTAATTGATTGTTTAGGTGGTACTGGACAGTTTTTCCACTCGCTGAGAGAAGCGCCAATTGATTGTCCAATATTATTTTTTTTAAACATTTTTAACTTTTAATAATAAGATATTATAAGACGAATAACAGTATATATTAATGGTAAAGAAATAATAATAATAACTGCTACCATAGCCATAAACATATTTCCACTAACTACTGGTCTTTTTGTTAAATCAAATGTTGATTTAGATATATCAACTTTTTTGTTTTCTACTAAAGGAAACAAATTTCTGTTTTCCCAGCACTCCCAGTACAGAATATATAAAAACATAAATAGAATGACAATTACCGAGTCAGGTTTATGAAAAAAAACATCATAGTAATACATAAACATCATCACACTAAAAAGACTAGACAATAATTGCCCGGGAACGTAGTATAGACCACGCTTGTAGAAAGCATATATAGCAAAAAATGCACTAAATACAATAACTACACAATAACATATAGCCCAAAAAGGCATACTAGCAGGTTACTTTAAAATTACAATAAATTTTTTCCATCAAATATGTCAATCTCTAACTTGTCAACATCAATGCCATCAATACAGCCAAGATTAACACGGAATTTGCCTGGGTCTCTTAGAGTTTCAACAAATGGATGTATTCCACATTTATTACAAAAGTAATGCTTGGCAATTTTAGTATCGAATTGATACAAACTCAGATTACTAAAGGCAACATTAACTATCAAGTCGTCTTTAGATAATATAAATTTAGACACTGCTGAACCTCTACGCTCGCAGTAAGAACATGTACAGCGCAAACCTGAAGTGATTTCTTCCTCCTGAAAAGAAAAAGAAACTTCGCCACAATGACAACTTCCTTGAAATTTTTTCATTTACGCTCCTTTATATATTTAGTTTTTTTGCCCCACTGACATTTGATATGTTACAAAATCAATTGTGTCAGAAATCTTATCATAAACTTTTCGAGCTCTATTATTATCAGTTGCAGTTATCCACCGAACATATTGCCAATTTTTGTCATTTGCATCTGCTTTTAAAGCTTTAAATAAGGCTTGAACAGCTCCACTGCCTCGATATTCTGGCTGAACAAAAAGGTCATCTAAAAAGCCTACCATTATTCCTCTTAGTGGTGATGGCATTTGACGGTAATGCATAATTCCAATCAAATTTCCTTC
>JASLYC010000007.1 GCA_030739975.1 Gammaproteobacteria bacterium | reverse complement strand
AAATATTCTACAAACGGCAAACATACTAAAAATGGCTATAATTTTGCCGTTAAAAGAATAAATGATATGGGAGGCGTAAAGGTTGGAGGTAAGTCATATAAGCTTAAAATCAAATATTACGATGACGAGTCAAACTCTGGCAGAGCAGCTCAGCTTGCAGAAAGACTAATTAAACAAGATGGCATTAAGTACATGCTTGGGCCTTATAGTTCAGGCTTGACTAAAGCCATCGCGCCAGTAACCGAAGAAAACAAAATTCCGATGGTTGAAGCTAATGGTGCTTCAAGGTCATTATTTACAAAAGGATATAAGTATTTGTTTGCTGTGTTATCCGCTGCAAACCAATATCTTGAAGTTGCCATTGATTTAGCTGTTGAAAAGAATGGTGGTAAGCCAGTTAAGATTGCGATGGCATTTGAGCAAGATGCATTCTCCCAAGACGTGAGACTTGGAATTGTTGATGCAGCAAAAAGAACAGGTTCGAAAATCATTATAGATGATAAATTGCCAAAGGAACTTAACGATATGGCTGCAACCCTAGCCAAAGTTAAGGCAACTAGGCCTGACGTACTCGTTTTGTCAGGTCATTCCAAAGGAGCATTAACTGCAATCAGGCAAATATCTGAAATGAAAGTAAATGTTCCGATGTTGGCTATGACGCACTGTGACGCTTCAAAATTAGCTAAACAACACGGCAAAAAGTCGGAATATGCATTATGTGCAGCACAGTGGCATAAAACACTGGCCTATAAAGATAAGTTTTTTGGCAATGGTATGCAGTACGACAAAGAATATAACGCAGCATTTGGTTACACACCTCCATACCAATCTGCCGAGTCTTCAGCAGCACTATTAGTGTGGAAAGCTGCTTTTGAAAAAGCGAACTCTTTCAATACGGAAAAAGTTAGAGATGCTTTAGCAAAAACTAACATGCAAACTTTTTATGGGAACATCAAATTCAGCAGCACTGGACAAAACGTTGCCAAACCAATGGTGCTGTTTCAAGTGAGATGCCAAGGCAAGAAGTGTGAAAATAAAGTAGTCGCGCCAACGAAATGGGCATCTACCAAGCTTGTCCACCCAGTACCTAAATGGTCTGAAAGATAACTTTTAATCAATTCTGAGACCTCCTTCCTAAATCTTAGGGAGGAGGTGCTTTTTTGCAGGGTCCTATGGATTATTTAATATTTCAAGTTCCGATTTTGATGGTCCAAGCGGCAATGGATGGGATCTTATTAGGAATCTTATTCGCGCTTATCGCTTATGGAATGGCATTGCAATGGGGTGTAATGAATATCATCAATATTGCACAAGGAGAATTAGTTATTCTGGGTGGCTACATTGCTTACACAATGTACACCATAGGAATTCACCCGGCGTTTGGTGTCATCATCTCACCTATTATCATGTTTTTTTTGGGTTGGTTTTTATACAAATCTATTATTCATCGAGTGGTAGATAGAGACTTATTTATTTCTATTCTGGCAACCTTTGGTATTAGTATATTAGCACAACAACTAATGAATTTTGTTTTTGGAGCAGATGTCGTTGTTGCTCAGTCAAATTTTGGGACAACGATGCTTTTTGATGAAAGGGTAACACTGCCGAACGCGAAGATATTCTCCGCATTAGTAAGCATCATCTTTGCTATAGCTTTAATTTTTTATATGAAAAAATCTAAGTTAGGTCGCGCTATTAGAGCTACTTCACAAAATTCAAGAGCCGCAAAAATTTTAGGCGTAGACACAGAGAAAGTTTATGCAGCAACTTTTGGAATTAATGCTGCACTGTGTGGAGTCGCCGGAACATTGATTGCTATTACCTTCACATTACATCCTTACGTGGGCTTACCTTACACCGTTAGATCTTTCATGATTGTGATTATAGCAGGTTTAGGGAATTTACCTGGCGTTGCCTTATCTGGAATGGGACTAGGTGTTTTTGAAGAGTTCGCAGATTATATTCTTGGGACAGAATTTAGAATTGGGGCGGTCTTCCTCTTACTGGTCTTAATCCTTGTATACAGAAGGTTTAAGTTATCCAGAAAAAGAGAATATTTAACATGAATAAAAACAACCTGTTTTTTTATTGCTTAATAATAGCCTTTGGCTTGTTTGCTCCTTTTTTGTTTCCAGCTTTCAAACTTCAGATCTCATTTTTGTGGATACTAATAGTATTGGCCCTCACTTGGGACGTGCAGGGAGGGCAAATGGGATATAACACGTTTGGTAATGTTCTATTCTTTGGTCTTGGTATGTATTTATGTGCCGGCATCCAAATAGGTATGTTCTTTCCTCTGGACGAATGGACCGCAAGTGGTGGTGAGAAAACTTTTGTACATACACCTCTGCAATATTTTCAGGGTTTTTTTGTGGGTTTACTCTTAGCTGGTGTAGTTCCGGCAATCGTGGCGGCGATCATTGGTTATGGAATTTTAGGATTAAGAGGCCATTACTTTGCAATATGCACATTAGGCTTAGGAATCGCCGCAGGTGAAATTGCGGGTGGTATAGAATTAATTGGTGCTGGGCAAGGTATGACCGCCCCTCCATGGCCAAAGAACATAGGTGATACAGAGTTAAGATCAGAATTTTTCTATTTTTCTTGTCTGATATTATTTGTGGTCACTTTTCTTTTTCTAAAGTGGGCTTATCAAACAAGGTTTGGATTAGTTCTAAATGCCATCAGGGATAATGAAGACAAAGCAGAAGCAATGGGAATTCACACCATGCGGTATAAAATTATTGGTTGGGTTGTCTCTGCTTTTTTTGTGGGCATCGCTGGCGGCCTCGTGGGTAATATGATTGGTTACATTGAACCGGTTGAAGTTGCATTTGCCGGAGCAACATATGGGGTGTTCATGGTCTTGATGGCCATTCTTGGAGGTAAGGGAACTCTCTGGGGACCTGTAATTGGAGCAACGGTCTTTCATATATTTAAAGAGGGATTTTGGACGTTCTTTTTGGGATGGCAGTACGTTGCTCTCGGAATTTTAATTGTAGTAATAGTCGTTTTCTTTCCAGAGGGGATTATGGGTTACCTTAGAGAAAAATATCCTAGCCAATTCGGCGAAATAGTTGATGAGGAAGACCTGAAAGCACAGGTAGAATTAAAATAATGAGCGCGATATTAGAAGTTAATCAGGTCTCAAAATATTTTGGTGGGGTTAAAGCCAATGAGGGTATTTCCCTATCTGTGGAACAAGGTTCAATTGCTGGATTAATTGGACCCAATGGCTCCGGCAAAACAACTCTATTTAATTCTATCGTTGGAACGCACCCAATTGATAAAGGTTCGATAAAGTTCGACGGAAGGGAAATTTCAGAATTACCGGTGCCTGTTATTGCAAAATTGGGATTGTTACGCACATTTCAACAAACCAGAATTTATGGCAAATTAAACTGCGTTCAGAACATGTTGATTAGTCACAAGCCTAAAAATGACACTATATTTTCTGTATTCTCGAAGATACCGGAAGAATTAACATCAAAAGCAGAAATGTTGCTAGAATTCGTTGGTCTGTTCCAAAAAAGGAAGCTAAGAGCGGGTGATTTATCTTTTGGTCAGCAAAAACTTCTTGAACTAGCAATGGCTTTGATGAATGAGCCAAAAATGCTTCTTCTAGATGAACCAACTGCAGGGATAAATCCGACATTAATTAATGGAATTATTGATAGATTGATAAAAGTAAATAAGGAGTATGGAATTACTCTCCTTGTTATAGAACACAATATGAAAGTGATTATGAATCTAGCCCAAAAAGTTTG
>JASLYC010000006.1 GCA_030739975.1 Gammaproteobacteria bacterium | reverse complement strand
AATTACTTTTTCACTTTTCTGCGCGTCTATTTGAGCTATATTGATTTCTGCACGTTGAATATCTAAAGACTCTTTTATTGGATTAATTGGGTAAGACACATTCACTCCTACATTCCATGAATAGTCACGATTTGAAAGGCTTTTAAAGAACTTATTATGTTCACCTTGACTTGCAATTCCCATAGTCAAATTAACATTTGCCTTATTTTTATCTTTATATGTGACAAGCTGTCGTTTAAGCTTAAGTTTGTCAAAATCGAGCTGTTGTAGTGTTCTTGACTTTGTAACGAAATTAGCTGTATCAATTTGCGTAATCGCTTGCCTCTCAAATAAATCTAGCTCAACCGTCATATCATTTGTACTCATGCCAATTAGCGAGGACAACTCTTGCTGTAAATTTGCTAAATCCAGTCTAGATTGAAGCCATTGCTGGTCTGCTCTGGTGTATGAATCTTGCTCTTGGTAGAGTGCAGTTTTTTCAATCAAAGATTGGTTGAATTTTTTTTCTGCTAAACTCAATTGTTCCTTACTCAACTCAAGCTTATCTCTATATAGTTTTTCTTTTTCCTGCGCATGTGCTAATTCAATAAATTTTTTCAGTTTTGAAGCGAGATAATTTTCGGATTGCTCTTGCAGGCTGACTTGTTTTGATTGCGAGTCAATCGTTGCTATATCTGCTGCAAGCCTGTCGTTTAAGCCGCCTTTATTTTGCCGAAGTGGCCTCGTATAGTCCAGTGAAAAAGAGTTAGAGTTGAGGTTTGTATTAACGGAGTTTAAATCAGTATCGGTTATATCCCATGAATGCCCTAATGTAAGGCTTCCACCAGTGTCAGGATATTTCTTCACTGCAGAAACCTCGTAGCCGGTTATGTAGCGATCATCATAGAGTTTACTAGACTGGTCTTCGCCAGAGGCATAGGATTCGCTAGCTCCTGCCTGGATTGTCCAATCTGAGTATAGTAGTGCATCTTTTTGATCGATAATGCTAACCGTTTCGCTAAGCGTTTGCTGGAGAAAATATGGATGAGATTTTATTAATTCTGAACTGAACTCTTCTATTGTGATTGCTCCTACTTTCAAACTGATAAAGAAACAAAAAAGATACAAAATTCTAGGTCGCACTTTCTATCTCCTGTTTAATAATACTAACAACTTCATTTAACTGCTTTCCTGTCGTATCTATAACACTTGATGCTACCTCTCGGTAGAGTTCATCTCTATCGCTAACGAGGTCGCGTATAGTTTTTTCGCGATCAAGGCTTTGCTCCAACAGAGGCCGAGTTTTAGATTTTGCAGTTCTCCTTAATAATTGCTCAATCGAAGAAGAGAGGTAAAAAACCAGGCCAGATTTTTTTAACAAAACCCTATTTTCTGGCTTCAATACTATCCCGCCGCCGGTAGCCAAAACAACATTACTCATGCTACATAAATCCTCCAGCATCTTAGATTCTCTGAGCCTAAATCCTTTCTCACCTTCGATATCAAAGATACACTCAATTGTAACACCAGTTTTATCAATAATTTCATGATCAGTGTCAAAAAATTCACGATTCATCTCGCTGGCTAATCGACGGCCAACAGTGGTTTTTCCAGAACCCATAGGACCAACCAAAACAACATTATTTGAGTTTTTAGTCATATCGGAATATTTAACTATCGGTCCAATCTATAATTCGTTCCGCAGTATGGACAATTTGCCCTCCCGTCTCCATCAAAAGATAGAAAGACTTTAGGGTGCATATTCCATTTAGACGAATCTTTGGGTGGGCAATGAAAAGGAAGATCATCTTTAGTCACAATCCCAAAACTCCTGAAACTAACTTTTTCGACTATCATCAACATCTCCCCTTAGCTAGCCAATCCAAATACCTTTCATTGCGTCCATACACGCAATCAAAATATAGAGATTGTAGTTTTTCTGTTACCTGCCCTCTAGTGCCGCTACCAATCTCTTTATCATCGAGACCCTTAACAGGGGTAACTTCTGCGGCAGTTCCAGTGAAAAATGCTTCATCAGCGTGATAAATCTCATCAAGCTTTATGCTTTTTTCGATAACTTGATAACCTATATCATTAGCCAATGTAATAATCGTGTCACGGGTAATCCCGGCTAATGCAGAAGTTAATTCAGGAGTATATATAATATCATCTTTGACTATAAAAATATTTTCCCCGCTACCCTCTGAAACATAGCCTTCAATGTCAAGCATAAGGGCCTCATCGTAACCCTCATCCAGCGCCTCTTGAAGAGCCATCATTGAGTTTATGTAATTGCCATTTGCCTTAGCTCTTGTCAAAGAAGGGTTAGAGTGATGCCTGATAAATGATGAAGTTTTGATATGAATACCGTTTTTCATATTGTCTTCGCCTAGATAAGCTCCCCACTCCCAAGCTGCAATAATCACATGAACCTTTAAATTGTCGGCACGCAAACCCATA
>JASLYC010000005.1 GCA_030739975.1 Gammaproteobacteria bacterium | reverse complement strand
CGCTGAAGAAGGAATAAATATAGTTGACATGATCAATAAATCAAAGGAAGAAGTTGCATATACTTTAATTGATTTGGAGAATGAAATTTCCGATAAAGTTATTGATAACTTAATGCGAGTTGAAGGTATTTTAACTGTAAGAGGGATTTTTAACAGTAAGAGAAGAGGGATTTAATAATTTTCTAAATTTCACACCTAACCCAGTTTTTTCTGATTAACTTGTTTTGTAGGGTGTCATCCTGAGGTTATTCATTTTAAGAAATACATATTTCGCATTTCTATACAATAGTAGTCACTATGAAAAAACTAACCATACTGTTAGCTGCCTTAATAATTATCTCCCAACCTGTATTTGCTAACGATGAGTTAGATATGTCCGATATAGGCAACAAACTAGCAATTTGTTCAGCCAAATCTTCAATACTATCTGCGGTATTACAGAGTGAAAGAAGGTATGCAGAAAAACTCTATGACAACTCACTTAAATGGCGTGAATCTTCAATAAATAGCTTTATGACAGAGGAAGGAATTAAGCTACAGAATGCTAGAAAAGCTTACGATAAAGTAGCTGAAGATACAGTCATTAATTCTGGCATTAAAGAGGCCATTGCAGACAAAGATGAACTAGTCAGAATTACTACAGGAATAATTTACTATATCGATGAACACTGTCAGCCATACAGTGAAATGATATTTAATTTTCCGTCCTGCCACCAAAATCCAAAAGACTGTCAAAATTCCTTTTATAAAGACGTTAATTTTGATGGTGTAGATGAACTCATTAAACGTCTAAGCAATGCTGGTCAAAGGCATAGTGATGCCTTTGAAGTCTATCAAAAGAATAGTGATGGAGAGTATGTTTTGTTGACTGATGTTCCATTCTTTAAAGATTCTCGTTCTCAATTCAATTTAATGGACTCTTCTACAGTATTTGACTCAATGAATAAAACTATCAAGATTACATATTCAAGTGGTGCTTGTAGTAGTGAATATGAAACTTACAAGATCGATAATGCTAAAGCCAAATTAATTAAATTGATTGCCTATGACTATATGGATGAAAATGGAAATGATATTGGTTGCACGGAATATACATATGTAGATGGTATATTAATATCCGAAGAAAAGATGAGCAAATAAATGAAAAAACTAACCATACCACTAACTCTATTAATATCTATTAGCCTTATTGGCACAGCATCGGCACTTACTTTTTCTAATAGTTCAAACAATAACAATAGTTCTTCAAAATCTACACAATCAACTAAAGTAGACGTTGCTGTGGCTGGCATTAGTATTGAAAATGACCCAAATTTAGAATTTTTCAAACCACCACAAAAGCCATACCCAACTGGAAAGTTATACTGGTTTGGATATAAGTGGCAGATGGCAGATTTTAATAAGGATGGATATAGTGATGTACTTTACATAGGCGTTATGAACCCAAATAATGTTGAATGGACTGGAGAAGATACTAGCGGACTTTGCGGTGGCGGAAAGTGCAAAGGAAAAAAACCATTACCATCGCTTTACTTGGGTGATGCTAACAATAAACTAACGTATTCACCTGAACTCCTTATTGATAATCGTGAAGATAGTGGAATGTCGCTAGGATACCGTGCCCTTGTTGCTGATTATAATAAAGATGATATTCTTGATTTTTACATCGCTGACACCGCTGTTGGCACTCACAATGGCTTTAGGGATAGCTACTTTTTAAGCCAACCTAATGGCACTTGGTTGGAATCCTCAGAAACACACTTAAGCCACTCCAATTTTGAAGTATTTGACCATGGCGGGGCTACGGGCGATATTGATAATGATGGCGATATGGATGTTGTTATCACAGAACTTAAATGGAAAACAGGAACAGCTTTATGGTGTCTAATAAATGATGGCACAGGTTATCTAAATAAACGTAAGTGCGGAGGTATTTTTTCTTTTGCTCTAGAACTTGCTGATATGGATGGTGATGGTGATTTAGACGTATTACTGGGAGCGCACGAATTTGAGAAGAGTACAGACTTCACTGGTATTGTTTGGAATGATGGCAGGGGTAATTTTAACAAACATAATAAAACCCGTTTACCTCAACACAAAAAGAAATGGGGAGCAGTGCCTGAGGTTTCAGTAGCTGATTTGGATAATGATGGTGACCTAGATATTGTTTATAGTAGAGCAGGAAAACTTTATGTTGGCACAGCAATACAAATCATAGAAAACTTGGGTAAGAAGAAGTTTAAAGACCACGGAATATTCCCTTTAGTTGAAGCGCCAGATGACTATATAGCTACCCACGAAGGCAATGAATGGAATGACTTTATTGAAGACATTCGATTTAGAGACCTAGACAAAGACGGAGATATTGATTTGTATTTATCGAGCTCTATGTCACGTAAGACTGATGGCGTGGTTTTACTAAATCATGGTGATTTTACTTTTGAGATATTACATCCCTATGTTGCAAAGATAGTAGATGGCATAATTGTTACAAAAGCCCCTGTTAGCGAAGAACAAAAGGCAGAAGAGCAATCTTTGGAAGATGAACTTGCTGCATTGGAAGCAGAACTTGCAGCGGAATCTGGTCAGTAATACCTAGTTAAAGGGTAAATCAAATTTACTATACCTCACATACAAGTAGTTGTGATATATAATTTTCTGTTTAAACTATGGAGTAATGTATGTCAGTAGCAAGAATTACCACAGTCACTTTTAGTTCAGAAGAAGCGGCAGATAAATTTATAGCGCAATATGCAAAAAATGCAGTAAGTGATTTTCCTGAAGCAGAACAACTGTTAACAGTAAAGGCTGATAGTAACATAGTCATAGGAGTTGGTTTGTTTCCTAACAATGAAACATTAGAAAGAGCATCGGCTGCACGAAAGAAAATCCTAAACAACCCAGATATATTATCTATTGATGCAAAGGTTGGCTCTGTAGAGGTAAATCATACTAGTTAATCTTTACATTAATCAAATTAACTAGATTTCACAGCTAACCCAGTTTCACCTGAGTAACTTGTCTTGAAAAAGGGTGGGTGGAGGTGTTTATCCTGAGGCTTTTCTTGGGGTAAACTTTTTGCTCTTCCCACCTACTATGCACTCTACAGATGGCGACTCTGCAGAGGCTTCTCAATAAAATTTTGTATAGCCTACAATAGCTATTAATTTAGAACCAAAAGTAGCTAATAATTTAGCTCAGCTTCGAGCGTGACCAAAAGCAAGCTGCTGACACTAATCCTGTAGCAATAATAGGCGGGACTAAAAATGCTTCGCGATTCAGTGTGACCAAAAGACAGACAATACATACAGAGGCAAATCCTAGTGTCGCCCCTAATAGAATTGATGATTGATTGTTTTTACCCTCAACATTTCTTGACATTAGGCACAAAAAAGCAGAAGCCAAGATTGTTCCACTTATTAAGTATCGCATCGTAATACCCAATACAAGAGCATCACCCTCGGTTCCAGGGAATTCCAATAGAGTTGTAAATTCAGGCATTGAAATAAACGCAAGCGCAAAAATAAAAGGTAAAGCTGCACAAACAGTCATCATTTTTTTATAAGACATATCTACTCCTTTTTTGATTAAAGTCAAAATATATTATATTGAAATATCTACTAAAGCATATCAATATTTAATTAAATATATTCCATATCTAACTCAGTTTTAATTATTGTTGACACCCTCAACAAGTCAAAGGGTGAGGCCAAAGTTAGTTATACATCCAAGCATAATGAGAGATCATAGCGAGAATAATAACAACCGGAGTTGCCAGCACTACTAAAATAAAAGCGGTTGATGTGTTTGATGTTTCTGAGTGATCAAACTTTAGGTCTAGTGGATATTGTTTCATATTTTCCTCCTTGGAAAATTATTGATTAATATAAAAAACTTCTTGTATCTTTTTGCTGAATGCTAATGCAATTTTGAATGCTAACTCTAGGGATGGGGTGTACTTATATTTCTCAATGGCAACCACTGTTTGCCTAGAAATACCGACCAAATCAGCAAGCTCTTGTTGTGTCATCTCATTATTATTAAATCTGAGCTTTCTGACAGAATTTTCTATGTGAATCTTTTTCTTAGTCATATATAAATCAACGCAATTGATGCTCCGGTTATTTCTCCTAAAGTATTTCTAAGTTTTATATTCATATTGATGTACATAGATTATCTGATATGTAAAGTATAACATACTTTATGTAATATATAATCAACTTTAAGTAATATATAGTAAACATTATGTAAATAATACATTACATTAAAAGACAGTTAAATAACCAATCTCAATTCATCTGCACTATAGATTTCACACCTAACCCGGTTCCCCGATTAACTTACCTCTCAAGGGGTGGGTAGGGGTGATTATTCTGAGGCTCTTCTTGATCTAAATTTCGTGCACAAAAATAACACATACTCTTAACATTAACTTTACAGTTTTTAAAGATAATAAATACTGTAACAAATTGGAACAAGAGATGATTATGTTCAGCAAAAATAAGAAACATCTTTAGATACATATTCCTCATTGGTATACAATAGTAATTAATATGAAAAAATTAACCATACTAATATTCTCAACACTGATTTCATTTAACTCTTCTGGAAAATAATTAGACGGTCTTTTTGGGATTACTCTAAACGACAATGCAGAAAAATATGTCACTAGCAATTACATAAACTCTAATAAACTAAAACATAATGAAACTATTGATGGTTTTTTTAGTTTAATAATGACAGATAAAATTAAAAAAGAAAGCCCCTATGTGTCTAATTACTGGGTTACCTTAGATAATGCTAATAAAGTTCATAGAGTTACTGGTCATGAATCTTTTGATAATTTAACTATATGCCAAGCAGTACGAAAAGATTTATCGTCTAGATTAGAAGAAAAATATAATATTGATTTTGAATATTTCGAAGAATCTTATTCTGATTTCAAAATATACTCAGGCTATCACTTTAATAGTTCCGGTGACGCCTTTGCAATTCAATGCAACGAAAGTTATTCAGATGGAGATGTAGCGCTGCAAATTTTCATTAGGTCTAAAGTTCTTTCAGATGCAGTATTTGAATACTATGATTCTGGTCTATAGACCTAATTTACTATGAAAACTTTGCTATCTTTATTATTGACCTTAGTTTTTTCGTCGTCTCATGCTGGCTACAATGAAGGCATCGATGCTTTCTCTAAGGGAGACCATAAAACTGCCATCTATCAATTTGAAAAAGCGCTTGAGGATAATCCAGATCTAGATATTTATGATGCATTGGGTTTGGTTTACTTTACCGCACCAGAGGATATCGATAACGATTACAAAAAAACATTCAAGGCATATCTTGAGGCGGCAAAAAAACCCAACACACACGCAAGACTTAAGCTTGCTGATTTGTATCATTATGGGCAGGGCACTGAGATAGATTTAGAGCTCTCACTTAAATGGCAATTAAAGGTGATAGAGCATACAGAGGATATATGGGGTTTATGGCGGGTTGGCAAGAAATATATGCACGGCTTAGGAGTTCAGACTGACTATAAAAAAGCTTTTGATTATTTTGCCCGTGCCGACAAAAAAAATGACTCCAACTCGCAGTTTGAATTAGGCCATATTTATGAATATGGTAAGGGCGTTGAAAAGGACATAAACAAGGCTATAGAGTATTACCAAAAGTCTGCCAAACAGGGTGACTCTGAGGCACAATACAAGATTGATATTTTGACTGGCAAAATAAGTGAATCTGATAGGGATGTAGACTTTGATTTGGCACTAAACTATACCTATGGTTATACAGTTAAAAGGGACTTTAACAAGGCTATTGAATATTTCAAAAAGGGCGCAGTAAAAGGCCACGCACCATCTTTATATAATTTAGGTTTTTTGACTAGTGAGATTTCTAGAACAAAGCAACACAGCTTAGTTTCTAGTTATTATTTAAAATCAGCGGAGCTTGGATATTTATTTGCACAAAAAGCAATGTCAACCCGCTATCTTTTAGGTATTGGTGTAGACAGAGATAAGGAAAAATCATTCTATTGGGAATCTCAATCGGCTAAGCAAGAAAACCCTGAATCGATTTATGATGTTGCTGAGTCTTATGTCTCAGGTAACGGAGTCGAAAGGAACTATGAAAAGGCTATAGAGAACTATACAAAATCTGCCAAACTTGGATATGCAGAGTCCTACTACAGGTTGGCTCAAATGCATGAAAAGGGTTTGGGATTAGACCAAGATTTTGATAAGGCACTAGGGTACTTCATAAAGTCCGCAGAGGGTGGCTATGATGGGGCTCAAAATGAGTTAGCAGATCTGTACTATAAAGGTAAAAAAGTCAAGCAAGATATGAACAAGTCGTTTTATTGGGCAAAGAAAGCTGCCGATCAAGGTTATCCAGACTCTCAAAACAAGATGGGCGTACTATATGAAAAAGGTTTTGGCGTTAAGCAAGATTTACAAAAAGCTCTTGAGTGGTACAACAAAGCTGCTGACCAAGGAAACGAAAAAGCCTACTTAAATCTTGGTATTTTTTATTTCGACAACAAGCTCATAAAACATGACGAGGAGAAAGCGTTCAATTGGTTTATGAAAGCAGCCAAGCTAAAAAATGCTCAAGGCCAATATTGGGTTGGCAATTTCTATGACCTTGGAATACATGTTGCTGAAGACAATAAAGAGGCATTAAAATGGTACAAAAAAGCTGCCGATAATGATGATTATCTTTCCCAAATAGGCCTTGGCAATTTGTATTATTATGGTAACGATGATATGGATAAGAATTATCAAAAAGCTGCCAAATGGTATAAAAAAGCTGCACTAAACAAGGACAAAGAAGACGAAGAGGTTAAACTTGAATTATCAGCATCAGGGTCAGGTTTTTTTGTCACACCCAATCACATAATTACTAATAACCATGTCACAAAAAATTGTGAAGAGATCTCAGTAAAAAACAAGAACTATGAGTCCAAAGTGGCTATCTTTGATACTGATGCAAAAACTGACCTATCTATTCTAACTACCGGTAAACCGAGTAAACACTTTTTATCCTTTAGAGATCGCAAACCTTTATCTACTGGAGAGTCCTCTATAACATTGGGCTATCCTTTTTCATCAGACTTAGGCTCTTCAATTAAAGTTACCACAGGTAATATTGCTGCACTTACCGGTTTTAGAAACAATATCGCTCAACTACAATTGACCTCGCCAGTTCAGCCAGGCAACAGTGGCGGTCCTCTTCTAGATAATAACGGTAACGTTATTGGAGTTATCGTATCAAGGCTAGAAAGATCATCAGAGATTACAGGAGACAGGCCAGCACAGAACGTTAACTTTGCAATAAAGTCAAATATGGTAAAAATCTTTATGGATTTAAACAGAGTAAATTACCAAGAAAGCAAAGACAATAGTTCAAAAGATGTAAGTCAAATTGTCAGCGAATCAAAAGCTGCTACAGTGCAGGTGATTTGTAAGAATAAATAATTGTTATTAAGTAAATTAAAAAAAATAAATTACGACAATGATTTAAATCCTAAAGAACAAATTGTAGCGCGGTTTGGTCCATATCGTGATAAGACAAATATTACTCAACAAATATATTATGATAATATAGAAGTTGGTTATTACGATTAGATTTCTTTAATCTTGATATTTAAATTGTTTAAAAGTTACACTTGCAAAAACGACTAGGACACATCAGATTTTCGTATTAATCAGTTTTGAGTACATTGTATCATCAAGTGCATTTGAGAGGGTAATTTGAGAAGGAAACTTCATTGAACATTCATTGCAAAGTTCATTG
>JASLYC010000004.1 GCA_030739975.1 Gammaproteobacteria bacterium | reverse complement strand
TGTAATGGCAGATATAAACAGTCCATTGCAGAATCCAGTTTTGATGCATGGACAAAATTCTATAAACAAGATGAAAATGCGGCCAACTCCATAGTTAGTTATTACTCTAAGGGCGCACTTCTAGCTTTTGTACTTGATATTGAGATAAGGAAGGCCACAAATGACACCAAAACATTGGACGATATTGTAAGGTATATATGGGACAACTTTAGGGAAAATGGGCTTGAAAATAGTTCCGTTAAATTGGTACTAGAAAAACTTACAAACAAAGATTTCTCCAAATTTTTTAGCTCGTATGTTTATGGGGTCAAGGATTTGCCCTTAGATAGCGCTTTTAAATATGTAGGGATTGAATGTAGTTTTCAGCACAAAAAGGACGACCTTTCGGGCTTTGGAATTAACATTAAGGAGAACAAAGAGTTGTCTCTGGTTAGTCATGTTTTTGACAACTCTAGTGCACAGATGGCCGGTTTATATGTTGGAGATACAGTTGTTTCTGTAGACAAACTAAAGGTCACTTATAAAGACCTTGCAAGTAATATAGATTCTAGAAATTTAGGTGATACAATTACTCTTGGCATTTTGAGGGACGATATACTTATAGAAATTGATATAGAAATTATCAGGACCAATAAAACATTCTGTACTTTGTCATTAGCTGAAAAACAGTGCGCAAAAACAATAGATAGACAAATACAATGGTTCTACCATTAAATCAAATATATTACTTATTTTATGAATAAAAAAAATTGCACTAAAATAACAATACCAAAACTACTAGTTAAGTCAGTAGGGCGTGCAATTAATGATTTTAAAATGACAAGGTATGGAGACAAGATTTTACTCGCTGTATCTGGCGGCAAAGATTCACTTAGTTTGTTCCATATTCTTAGAGAAGAGAAACGCACACCCAACTTATATAAAAATTTGTTGAGCGCTATGAGGCCGATGCTTGATGAAACCAAGGGTATGGTAGATGGTTAAATTATTACTCAGATTTTTTTCCATACTGCCATTACCTCTGAATCATCAATTAGGTTCCATGATTGGTCGTATTTTTTATATTTTTTCTAGCGATCCCAAGCGAGTCGTTAGCACAAATATAGAACTCTGTTTTCCAGATCTAGATAGAGACAAAAAAAACAAATTAATAAAAAAAACTCTAATCGAGATAGGCAAAGGGCTAACAGAGTCAGGCGTCATTTGGTTTAATAATTTCGCCAACAATTCACAGCACATCAACAAAATAAATGGCGAAGAGTTTCTCGATTCTAACAAACCAACAATACTGCTAGTACCACATTTTGGTTGTTGGGAGATTACCGGCAGAGTAATATCATTGACTAGACCTGTTACATTTTTATATAAACAATTAAGAAGTGATAGATTTGAAAGCTTCTTATTTTCTAAAAGGCATCAGGGTGATTTAGAGATGGCTAGTGCTGACAAAAAGGGTGTAATTAAACTTCAAAGGGCACTCAGCAATAACAAACTAATAGGGATACTTCCGGATCAAGATCCGGGAGAAGAGGGTAGCATATTGGCACCATTCTTTAACAAAAACGTTAGAACAATGACACTATTGGTAAAGCTTGCACGAAAAAATGATGCACAGGTGCTTATGACTTGGGCTGAAAGGCTAGACCATGGAAATGGCTATATATTAAATTTAAAGCCAATAAATGTACTTTCGGAATCTAACAATATAAAGGATGATGTGACCTTAATGAATAGAGCAATTGAAGAGTTAATTGAAACTAAGCCAGAGCAATATTTATTTAACTATAAGCGCTTCAAATCGAGTATCAAATACTAGTCATTCAATATACTTAGCTATCAATTATAGTTGCTGATGCGTATTCTGATATTAGTGCATTATGATATAATATTACTATGAAATTTATAGAAGACATAAACAGCGTTTTTGATCGCGACCCTGCAGCTAGAAATGTGTTTGAAATCATTACATGTTACTCTGGAGTTCAGGCGATGATTATTTATCGCTTAACACACTGGCTATGGAGTATTAAGCTCAAATGGTTGGCCAGATTTATTTCAACTTTTGCGCGCTGGATTACTGGCATTGAAATACATCCAGGTGCCCAGATTGGCCGTAGATTTTTTATTGATCATGGTATGGGCGTTGTGATAGGAGAAACAGCAGAAATTGGTGACGACTGTATGCTTTATCATGGAGTAACACTTGGAGGTATTACCTGGGATAGAGTTAAGCGGCATCCAACATTAAAAAATAATGTTGTGGTAGGTGCTGGAGCCAAAATACTTGGACCTATAACTATAGGTAACGATGTAAGGGTTGGCTCTAATTCTGTTGTAGTTAGGGATATTGAGGATGGCCAAACTGTTGTTGGAATTCCTGGAAAAATAGTAAAGAGTGGTTCAACTGATCCAGATCATTTTGATGCTTATGCAGTTGTCAGTATGGAGGCAGACGACCCTACTTCTAAAGCAATTAACTCTATTTTAGAACATCTACACGATATGGATGATCAGCTATCTAAGGTATCTAAAGAGTTAGATATACAAAACGTTGCATCTAATTCTGTTGATAATCTAGAAATAGAATGTAAGTAACTTGAGTATGCGTGTAATACTTGACTAAATTAGTGGGTTATATATAATAGTATTCTTTTTATAATAAAGGTGACTGTATGCAATTAACAACCAAAGGAAGATATGCAATTACTGCAATGTTAGATTTGGCTACTAATACATCTGGTAGACCTGTAACGCTTGAAGTAATATCGGACAGGCAAAACATTTCGCTTTCATATCTTGAGCAGTTATTTTCTAAACTCAGAAAGGCCTCTCTTGTTAAAAGTGTTAGAGGTCCAGGCGGTGGATATTTGTTGGATAGTGCTGCTGAAGAAATTAATTTGACTCAAATAGTAGAGGCTGTAGACGAGAACATAGACCTTAGAAGATGCAAAGGTATGGCTGATTGTAATAATGGAAAGCAGTGCATTTCACACAAGTTGTGGTGTGAAGTGAGTGACCAAATAAGGTCATTCTTAAGGAGCAGAACTCTGCAACAAGTAATAGACGAATATAACTCTAACGAAGGAATATAAATAGAAATGGTAACGCCAATTTATATGGACTACTCAGCGACAACGCCTGTCGACAAGAGAGTAGCATCAAAGATGATAAAGTATTTAACTATGGAAGGGGATTTTGGAAATCCCGCCTCTAGATCTCACTATTATGGTTGGCAAGCTGATGAGGCAGTAAATAAGGCAAGGGAACAGGTAGCCAGCCTTGTTATGGCAGACCCTAGAGAGATTGTTTGGACATCAGGCGCAACTGAATCAGATAACTTAGCAATAAAAGGCATTGCTCACTTTTATAAAAGCAAAGGCAAACATATTATTACCTTGAAAACAGAACATAAGGCAGTACTTGATACCTGCCGACAACTAGAGAGAGAGGGTTATGAGGTAAGCTATCTTAACCCACTAGAGAACGGATTATTAGACCTCAATGTTTTAAAGAGTGCTATCCGTAAGGACACAATACTAGTATCAGTTATGCACGTTAATAACGAGATAGGAGTAGTTCAAGATATAGAAGCGATTGGTAATTTGTGCCGTGAAAGTAAAACCTTTTTTCATGTTGATGCCGCACAGTCTGCAGGCAAGGTTGACATTGACTTGTCAAAGCTGCATGTTGATCTAATGAGTTTCTCTGCTCACAAGATATATGGACCAAAGGGTATTGGGGCATTATATGTGCGCCGCAAACCAAGAGTTAGAATTGAGTCTCAAATGCATGGAGGTGGACATGAAAGGGGTATGCGTTCTGGCACCCTTGCAACACACCAAATTGTTGGTATGGGGGAGGCTTTCGCTATAGCCCAAGAAGAAATGAAAAACGAAAACATAACAATAAGCAAACTAAGAGACCGTTTACTTGCAGGTTTTAGCGATATGGAAGAGGTTGT
Source organism: Gammaproteobacteria bacterium (assembly GCA_030739975.1). Classification (GTDB taxonomy): domain Bacteria; phylum Pseudomonadota; class Gammaproteobacteria; order PS1; family Pseudothioglobaceae; genus SZUA-1055. The sequence continues at coordinate 8,033 of JASLYC010000004.1, read as the reverse complement.
TGTTAATGGAGACCTAAATCAAAGAATACCTGGAAACTTAAATATTAGCTTTAATTATGTTGAGGGGGAGTCACTAATGATGGCTATAAATGATATTGCCGTCTCCTCTGGGTCAGCTTGTACATCTGCAAGCTTGGAGCCTTCTTATGTTTTAAGGGCGCTTGGACTTTCAGATGAATTAGCGCACAGCTCAATTCGATTTAGTATTGGTCGTTTTACTACTGAAAATGATATTGACAAGGCTGTAGAACTGGTACGTCAAAAGGTAGAGAAATTGCGCGACCTTTCTCCACTCTGGGATATGTACAAAGAGGGGATTGATTTGAGCAAGGTTGAATGGACAGCACATTAATTTGTTGAAAATTTAAGGTTAATAACTAACTATAATATTAATATTGAAGTTTTATTAGGAGATATACATGGCATACGGCGAAAAAGTACTAGACCATTATGAAAATCCACGCAATGTAGGGGTAATGGATAAGGATGCTAAAAACGTTGGCACTGGAATGGTAGGAGCGCCAGCTTGTGGAGATGTTATGCGACTACAGATACAGGTTGATGATAACGGTGTTATAGAGGATGCTAAATTTAAAACTTATGGTTGCGGATCGGCTATAGCTTCTAGCTCACTATTGACTGAATGGGTGAAAGGAAAAACTTTGGATGAGGCTGCCGAGATAAAGAATTCAGATATCGCTGAGGAGTTAGCCTTACCACCAGTTAAAATTCACTGTTCAGTGCTTGCTGAAGACGCAATAAAGGCAGCAATTAATGATATAAAAAGTAAATCAGGATAGATAATGTCAATAACATTAACAAATTTAGCTTCTGAACGCATGAACGATTATCTTGTCAACAGGGGTTCAGGTATCGGTATACGTCTATCAGTACAAACAACTGGCTGCTCAGGATTGGGGTACAACATTGAATTTGTTGACGTTATAAATGAAGATGATTCAGTATTCAAAGTTAACAATGTAAAGGTAATTGTTGATGCTAAAAGTTTAGTGTATTTGGATGGAACCGAAATTGATTTCGTTAAAGATGGGTTAAATGAAGGGTTTGAATTTAACAATCCAAATGCAAAGGCCGAATGCGGTTGTGGCGAATCATTTACTGTGTAATTAGAATAAAGCATAAGAGTCATGCAGAACTATTTTGAGCTATTCTCTTTGGATGCAGGGTTTTCTCTCAATAACAGCGCTCTAGATGCTGCGTATCAAGTCCAAATATCAAAGTTCCATCCAGATAAGTTTGTAAATAGAAGTGCCAATGAAAAATCAGCTGCACTGCAAAACACTTCTCTTATTAATTTTGCGTTTGATACATTAAAATCACCACTAAAAAGAGCAACCTACCTTTTAGAATTAAAGGGTATTAAAGCTTTTGATGAGAAAGATACGCAAATGGATAAAGATTTCTTAATTAGCCAAATTGAATTAAGAGAACAATTAGAGTCAATAGCAAATAATAAAGATGAGATCGCGCTTGATGACTTTATTGAAAATGTTTCACAAAAAGTTAATAAAAATATAAAAGAATTAGATAAGCTTTTTAATCTAAATGATTTTGAAAAAGTAAAGAATTTAGTCAGAGAGCTAAAGTTTTATATTCAATTGAAGGAACACTCTACAGCAATTATGGATGAGTGGCTTTAGCTTTTAATTTTAATAATTAATATTACATTATGGCACTATTACAAATCTCAGAACCAGGCCAATCCAGCGCCCCACATGAGCATAAACTAGCTATAGGTATAGACTTGGGAACTACCAACTCTCTAGTTGCTAGTGTTAAGAGTGGAACAAGCACAATTCTTACTGACGAGAATAACGAAGCAATAATGCCTTCAGTTGTTCATTGCGGCAAGGATAACAAATTAACCGTTGGCTGTGAAGCATGCCCATATGCAAAAACTGACCCTACTAACACTATCGTTTCGGTAAAAAGATTTATGGGGCTTGGCTATAAAGAAGCTAAAGAGTTTAAAAATTGCCCATATCAGCTAGTAGAAAATGGCAACAATGTTTTATTTCATACAGCTATGGGAGACCTTTCAGCTGTACAGATTTCGTCTGGAATTTTGGCATCTTTAAAATGTCGAGCTGAACAGTCTCTTGGCGGAGATGTAGTTGACGCTGTTATCACTGTTCCGGCTTACTTTAATGACTCTCAACGTCAGGCAACTAAGGACGCGGCAAAACTATCCGGTCTTAACACTTTGCGTTTATTGAATGAGCCAACTGCTGCGGCTGTAGCATACGGACTGGAATCCGGAAAAGAAGGCATTCATGCGGTCTATGACCTTGGTGGAGGAACTTTTGATATTTCAATTTTGAAGTTTTCTAAAGGTGTCTTTAAGGTGCTATCAACTGGAGGAGACTCTTCGTTAGGAGGAGATGATTTTGATCAATTGATTATTGATGATTGTATTAATGAGCTGTCAATTGAAGAGCTTTCTCCTTTACAGAAGCAAAAAATTAAACAATTTTCTCGCACAGCTAAAGAAACATTGGCTGAAAGTGATTTTGCAGAATTTGACTGTATAGATTCTCCTTACCGTATAAGTAAAGATAAATTTGAAAAAATGGCTAAAAAACTAGTGGATCGCACAATCATACTTTGCAAAAGAGCAATTAGAGATGCAAACGTTGATGTGAGTGAGGTAATAGACATTATTATGGTTGGTGGTTCAACCAGAATGCCATTAGTAAGAGAGTCGGTTGGGGACGTGTTTAATAAACCTGTCTTATGCAGCATCAATCCTGATGAGGTTGTAGCAAAAGGCGCCGCAATTCAAGCAAATATTCTAGTTGGCAACAAAACTAAAGACGATATGCTACTTTTAGATGTACTACCTCTCTCTCTTGGGCTTGAAACTATGGGTGAGTTGGTTGAAAAAGTTGTTCATCGTAATACAACTATTCCTATAACCAGAGCACAAGAATTTACCACCTTTAAGGACGGCCAAACAGCCATGGAGATTCATGTATTGCAAGGTGAACGAGAACTAGTACAAGATTGCAGGTCTCTTGGCAGATTTGAATTAAGAGGAATACCGCCAATGGTTGCCGGTAGTGCAAGGGTAAAGGTTATATTTCAAGTTGATGCGGACGGATTATTGTCTGTTAGTGCCACTGAAGAAAATTCTGGAGTAAATGCAGACGTTGTGATAAAGCCTTCATATGGCTTGAATGACAAAGACATGGAAAGAATGCTTAAAGAGTCAATATTGTTCGCCGAAGTTGATATTAAAACAAGACTACTACATGAAGCTCAGGTAGACTCTATCAGAACGATAGAAGCAATCGATTCTGCCCTAGAGCAGGATAAAAATTTGTTAGATATTGATATGATTAAGAAAATTACAGAGGCAAGAGATGAACTAGAAATATTGAGCACCACTGAAGATAAAGATTTGATAATTAAATCTATAGAAAACCTTGAAAAAGTCAGTGCAAAGTTTGTTGAAATTAGGATGAATAAATCTGTAATGAAAGCCATGCAAGGGCACAATGTAGATGAATTTTAAATGACCATTGTTTAGTTAAATATTGAGAATTATATGCCCCAAATAATTGTATTACCGCACGAAGAAATTTGCCCAGAAGGGTTAGTTATAGAGGTCAAAAAAGGGCAAAGTGTCTGTAATGCTTTATTAGAAAACGATATAGAAATTGAGCACGCTTGCGAGATGTCAAATGCTTGTACGACCTGTCATGTGTATATTCGTGAAGGGTTCAACGATATAGATGAGTCAGATGAAATAGAGGACGACTTATTGGACAAAGCTTGGGGTCTTGACCCTGATTCAAGGCTGTCTTGTCAGGCTATAGTTGGAGATACAGATTTAGTTATAGAAATTCCAAAATACACAATTAATCAAGTCTCGGAGAATCATTGATTTTTCTATCTCAGTAGGGAAAACTTTTTGCAATACCTAAAAATGCAATAATTTTGAGAAGGGCCCAAAATTATTCCAAGCATTGCTATTGTTTATTCAATAGTAATGCTTGGAAATGCACTTACAGCCTTTTCTTGTTGTGTTAGTTTTGCGGAAACTTTCATGGCTATTTCTTTGTATATTTCAGCGACTCTACTTTCTGGACTTTTAACTACTGTAGGTGTTCCTTCGTCAACATCAGTTCGAATATCAATCTCAAGTGGTAAAGCGCCTAAGAAATTAACTTTGGTGTCTTTGGCCATTGACTCTCCGCCTCCAGATCCAAAAATTGCCTCCTCGTGTTGGCATTTTGAGCAGATATGAAGCGACATATTTTCAATGATTCCAAGAATTGGTATGTTTACTTTTTCAAACATTTTTAAACCTTTGTTAGCGTCAATTAGAGCTATGTCTTGAGGTGTTGTAACAATAATAGAGCCGCTTACTGGAATTTTTTGACTTAATGTTAATTGTGTATCACCAGTCCCAGGTGGTAGGTCAATAATCATATAATCAATACCACGCCATAGAGTGTCTCTAAGCATTTGCTCTAATGCTTGTGTTACCATTGGTCCACGCCAGATCATTGGAGAGCCTTCATCAACAAGGAATCCAATAGACATGCACTGCATACCATGCCCAAGGATAGGTAATAATTTGCCTTCTCCAGTCGTTTCAGGTTTCAATTTGCTAACACCTAACATTCTGGGTTGAGATGGCCCATATATATCAGCATCCAGAAGAGCCACCTTAGCACCAAGCGATTGTAAAGCAAGCGCTAAATTAACAGCAGTAGTAGATTTACCAACTCCGCCCTTGCCTGATGCGATTGCAATAATATTTTTAACTTCAGGAATAGCTTCTACTCCTTTTTGAGTTGAATATGATGCTATCTTGGTATCGATAATAACTTTTGAGTTAGTAATACCTGACGACTTCAAGGCATTTATTATGTCTGACTCTAATTTTGCATGATAACTATTTGCTGGATAACCAAGAACGACGTTGACTTTTACACAACCGTCATCAACAGATATACTATCAACGGTATTTGATGAAATAATATCTTGCTCTGTATATGCATCGTTTACACTTGATAGTATTTTCTCAATTTGGTCTTTAGTTAAATCTGCCATTGTTCTATTCCAGTCGGTAAAATGATGCTATTTTAACGTAACTTGATATCATTAAATACTAATATTAATATGTCTAAAAGGAAAATCCTAGTAACTTCAGCTTTGCCATATGCCAATGGTGAAATTCATCTTGGCCATTTGTTGGAGTATATTCAAACTGATATCTGGGTAAGGTATCAAAAAATGATGGGAAATGAATGTCATTATGTTTGTGCTGATGACGCTCATGGAACGCCAATAATGCTAAAAGCAGACGAGTTAGGTATTGACCCAGAGAGGCTGATTGCTTCTGTAAGTGAACGTCACCAGGCTGATTTTAATGATTTCGCAATTAATTTTAGTCAGTACCACTCTACCCATTCTGAAGAAAATAGGGAAGTCTCTGAGGGGATTTATCATAAATTAAATGATGGTGGTTTTATTAAAAAGAGAGTCATTTCGCAAGCCTTTGACCCTGAAAAAAAGATGTTCTTGCCGGACAGATTTATTAAAGGTGATTGCCCTAAGTGTGGAGCCGCAGATCAGTATGGTGATAACTGCGAATCATGTGGAGCAACTTACTCAACTACAGAGCTTAAAAACGCTAAATCTGTAGTCTCTGGAGCATCTCCAATAACCAAAGAATCTGAACACTACTTTTTTGACTTACCGCAGTTTGAAGATAGATTAAAAAAGTGGACTAATGCTGGACATTTACAGCCTGAGATAAGCAATAAACTTTCTGAATGGTTTGAGCAGGGATTACAACAGTGGGACATTTCTAGAGATGCCCCTTATTTTGGCTTCCAGATACCCGATGTTAAAGATAAGTATTTTTATGTATGGCTTGATGCGCCAATCGGATATATGGGTAGCTTTAGAAAGCTTTGCAATGACACTGGGATTGATTTTGATGAATACTTTAATAAAGACTCAAAGACTGAAATGTATCACTTTATTGGTAAGGATATAGTGTATTTTCATGCATTGTTCTGGCCAGCAATATTAATGGGCTCTAATTACCGAACCCCTAATGCTGTTTACGCTCACGGATTTTTAACAGTTAATGGACAAAAAATGAGTAAGTCTCGTGGCACATTTATTCAAGCAAGAACTTATTTAAATTACTTAAATCCAGAATACTTAAGATACTATTACGCTTATAAATTGACATCTAAGATTGATGATATTGATTTAAATCTTGAAGACTTTAAGCAAAGAGTTAATTCTGATTTGGTTGGTAAGGTTGTTAATATTGCCTCAAGGTCTGCAGGCTTCATTGTTAAGAACTATGAAAGCACCTTGTCAGAGAATTCTATTGAGTCTGACTTGTATAGTTCATTTGCAGATAAAGGCAAAGAAATTGCCGAAATGTATGAATCAAGAAACTACAATCAGGCAATGCGTGAGATTATGAAACTGGCGGATAAAGCTAACCAATACATTGATGAACATAAGCCATGGAAATTGATTAAAGAGGAGGGCAAGGATGTCATGGTGCATGAGGTCACATCCCTTGCAATAAATCTATTCAGGATATTGATGACATACTTAAAACCTGTATTGCCGGTTATGTCTTCTGCAGCAGAAGAATTCTTAAATATTGATGAACTAACTTGGGATGCAATTAAACAACCTTTATCAAATCATAAAATTAATAAATTTAAACCGATGATGACACGCATAGAAGACGACCAGATAAATAAGGTTATTGAGTTTTCAAGAGATAACATTAATAATACTAACAATGACAATGAAACCAAGGAAGATAGCATGATTCAGATTGAAGATTTTTCCAAGATTGATTTAAGAATAGCAAAAATTGTAAAGGCCCAAAGCGTTGATGGTGCAGATAAGCTTATTCAATTAACTCTAGATATTGGGGAAGAGAGCACTAGAAACGTTTTTGCTGGAATTAAAGAACATTATAGCCCTGAAGATCTAGAAGGGCGTCTAACTGTATTGGTTGCAAATCTTGCACCAAGAAAGATGCGGTTTGGAGTTTCAGAAGGCATGGTGCTTGCAGCAAGTGATGGCAAGTCTATTCATCTATTGTCTACAGATTCAGATGCAAATCCTGGGATGAAAATTAGGTAGTACAACGAGTTTCGGAGGGATGTCAGAGCGGTTTAATTTGCTCGCTTGGAAAGCGGGTGTACGGTAACGTACCGAGGGTTCGAATCCCTCTCCCTCCACCACATTAACTATAACCATTTAACGTTGCTGTATATACACTTATTGGTAAATTACAATTTAAGCATTTCTCATAAAAAAGGTTAAAAGATGCCAAACAGTTTGACTCCTAATTTCTCTACAAAAAACATAGTACAAGATATCCAAGAATTAACTAGCTTAGGCCTTAAAGACGCTGAATTAGCAAGCAAAGGTGTTGACTGGGATAGCGTTGTAAAGCCTTTAGATTTAATAAGCCATGAAATTGGAAAATCAACCAGTATAAATTCTCACATCAACTCAGTAATGTATAGCGATGAATTTAATAAAGAGTACGAAAAGACTCTGCCAATAATTTCAAAATATTATAGCGAAATGGCCTCCAACAAAGACCTATATAAAGCATATAAGAGGGTAGAGAAACTAAGATTAAACAAGCAACAGAGACATATTATTAATGAATCTATTAAAGACTTTGAATTGTCTGGAGTAGCCCTAAAAGGTAAGGACAATGAAAGAATGATGAAAATTAAAGAAAGACTGTCTTTGCTGAGTAATAAGTTTATGAATAACTCACTAAAATCAACTAATGAATGGAAAAAACTAGTAAGTAAGAATAGCCTTAAGGGTTATGGTGATGATCAGCTTGAAAAAATAAAGAATGGAGATAAATATGAATTAAACCTACAGATTCCAGTTTATCTTGACCTTATGACATATGCTGAAGATGAGAGTTTAAGGGAGGAGGTTTATAAGGCTTATATTTCTAGAGCATCAGATGTTGGAATAACTGCAAATAA
>JASLYC010000003.1 GCA_030739975.1 Gammaproteobacteria bacterium | reverse complement strand
AGTTGGAGGACGAATTGCGCTTACAAAAAAACCGGCTTGAAAAAGTCTAGAGCTGTAGTTCAGCGCCTTATCACTTGAGCCAACAATTAATGGCTGGATGGCGCTCTGTGAATGTTCAAATTCAATTTTTAATGAATCAGCACAACTCCTGAAATAACTTATATTGCTAAAGAGCTTTTGTTTTTGTTCACCCCTTTTAATCAATTCCAGGCTTTTAACTGCAGCCATACAGATAGCTGGAGAGATAGCTGTGGTATAGATATATGGGCGCGATTTTTGAATCAAGAATTCAATAAAATCTTCCTCACCAGAAACAAAAGCGCCCATTAGACCTGCAGCCTTGCCTAAAGTCGCCATGTAGATGGATTGATTTGGGATGTTAGGTTCAAATACACCAAAACCATGAGCATCATCTTGCATCAATAGGGTGTTTGGTTTATCTATAATTGCATCTATCTGGTCTAAATCAGCTTGGTCGCCGTCCATACTGAAAACATGATCAGTAACGACCAGACCTTTGCCGTTTTGTCTCTTTAATTTTGCCTTAAGAGAGTCGATGTTATTGTGTAAATATCGCTTTACAGGTAAACCAACCAATCGATTGCCGTCTATCAAAGAGGCGTGATTCAGTTTGTCCTGAAGAGTCCATTCAATATCATCTCTCAGAGCTGAGAAGACACCAAGATTCGCACTATAGCCAGAAGAAAAGAGCAAAGCCCTTTGTTGGCCTAAATGTTCTGCCAACAGCTCTTCTAGCAAATGATGGGCTTCGGAGTGGCCACTTACCAGATGTGAGGCGCCTGAACCTGCACCAAAGCGATTAACACCATCAATCAGAGCCTCTTTTACTTGAGGATGATCAGCCAGTGACAGATAGTCGTTAGAGCAAAAGTTAATGATTTTATTGCCGTCGATTAACATTTTAGTGCCTTGCGCACTCTGAGCGGTTTTTCTTATGCGCAGCAAATCGTTTTGCTCTATAGCACTGATTTTTTCGGAGAAATTCATGGTTTTATTTTAAAGAACTTATGGCCAATGGTTGACCAACTAAATTAAATAAGGTTTTCCATCGGTGACGAGGCGCTTGCATACGCTTTTTTCATCATTCTGCCAGCCAAAAATGATTCTCTCCCTGCTTTGATTGCGTGTTTCATGGCGGTCGCCATTAATAGAGGATCGTTGGCATTTGCGATAGCTGAATTCATCAATACCCCGTCACAGCCTAACTCCATAGCTTTAGCAGCATCACTGGCACAACCAATACCCGCATCGACTAGGACAGGAACACTGGCTTGTTGCTTGATGAGTTTGATATTGTATGGGTTGGAGATTCCTTGGCCTGAACCTATAAGGGATGCTAGTGGCATCACTGCGCAGCAACCAATAGCTTCCAGCTCTTTTGCAACTATAGGGTCGTCTGAGGTGTATACCATTACATCAAAGCCATCTTTAACGAGTATTTTTGCAGCGTCTATTGTTTCAACTATATTTGGATACAGCGTTTTCTCATCTCCCAAAACCTCCAGTTTGACAAGATTATGACCGTCCAACAGTTCTCTAGCCAGTTGACAAGTTCTGACAGAATCTTTAGCATTGAAACATCCTGCAGTATTCGGGAGGATTGTGTATTTTTCTGGTGAAATTACATCGAGCAGGCTTTCTTCATTTTTATTTTGGCCTATATTGGTCCGTCTAATTGCAACCGTAATAATCTCAGCGCCAGAGTTTTCTGTGGCCAATTTTGTCTCTTCTAGGTCTTTGTATTTTCCGGACCCTACTAATAGTCGGGACTGAAAAGTACGTCCTGCAATAACAAATGGTGTGTCTTTTTTCATAGCCGTATAAAGATACCATGCATGACAATATTTTGTGACTTATTCGAGCGGTAATCTTTTAACTTTAAATGAATTATTTAAGAATCTAGTTAAATAAGATTTATCTATAAATACCGCTCATTACCTGGATTTGATTAATAGCATTCGTGATCACACCAGAAACTGAAAAATCTGGAGTTGTTTTCGATTGAACTTGCGCCACAAAATCATCAATCATAAGTTTGTACTGGTCGCACCTGGGAAAGCTAATTCTCTCGCCCTTCTCCAGACCACCTTTTGACCAGTACGCATGTGTAATCTCAGGTGGGTTGACCGGCACATCAAGTTTTGCCCAGCCATTATCACCTAGCACGTGTAGGCTTTGGCAAAGCGCTGCATCCCCAGAAACAGTAAAGTTAAGAATCTCTCCATTTGGCCATCTCAGGATTGCGTCTACCTGCTTCTCGACATCAAACTTACCATCCATCTTTGCGATAGCCGAGACGACTTCAGGTGTGCCATCAAAAAGTAGGCAACCAGTAAGAATCGCATAGCAACCAATATCGTAAAGAGGGCCTCCGCCAAAACTACTACTATTACGATAATTTCCTTTCGGCTGATGCGGGTAGCTAAAAATGAAATGTGCAGTCTCAATATTTCCGATATCTAGTTCTTGTAACCAATGCCATTGCGGATGATACCTAATCATATAGGCTTCTTGAAAATACAATTTACTAGTAGTGGCAACACTTTCTAGTTGAGCTAACTCGTCTAAATTTAGTGCAACGGGTTTTTCACAAAGCACATGCTTTCCGGCTTCAAGGGCAGCTATAGAATATGGCACGTGAAGATGGTTTGGGAGAGGGATATATATTGCATCGATAGATGGCTCAGAAAACAACTCATCGTAGTTAGTTTCTGATGCATTCATGTAAATCTCCGGTAATTTTTTTTGAGTGGGTTTTCTGCGGCCAATATGCGTTATTTCGTGTCCTGCTTCAAGTATTGCTGGCGCAAGATAATTACGAGCTATTTTAGCTTCACCTAAAATACCAAACTTCATCATGTTTCCCTTTCATCTTAAAAAAGTAAATATTGAATTAGTAATTTAATCAAACATTATATCTTCTTGTGTCAAAGTAATACAAACCGAGACAGAAAATTCATTTATTTTATAACGAAAAAAACTTTTCATTAAAGCTCATAGCGACATTTTGTCTGATAGATGTTAAACTTGAAACTAGTCAACATAGGGTAGTATTTTTATTAAGGATTAATTATGCCGGTAAATGATATCAATCACCCGTTAATCGCACATAAACTTGCCTTGCTAAGAAAGGAAGGGGTAAGTACTAAACAGTTTCGTGAGCTTGCAAATGAGGTTGCAAGTTTGTTGACTTATGAAGCAAGTCGAAATTTGCCATTGGATAATTGCAAAATCAATGGCTGGCAGGGAGAGCCAATAAAAGCACAAATGCTAAGTGGCAAAAAGCTCACCGTGGTACCAATACTAAGGGCAGGCTTAGGAATGTTGGATGGGGTTCTGAAATTAATACCAAACGCAAAGGTTAGCGTGGTCGGCCTGTATAGGGATGAAGAAACTTTGAATCCTGTGGCATACTTTGACAAAATTATCACTGATGTTGATAAAAGAACCGCTCTAATCATTGATCCTATGTTGGCAACAGGTGGAACGCTATTGGCGACAATTGATTTGCTTAAAGAAAAAGGCTGTAAAAAAATTATTGGACTTTTTTTGGTTGCTTCACCTGAAGGTCTAAAGCGAGTTTCAGACCTGCATCCAGAAGTCGATCTTTTTATAGCCGCTATAGACGATTCATTAAATGACAAGGGATATATTCTTCCTGGTTTGGGTGATGCAGGCGACAAAATCTTTGGAACCAAGTAATCTCTAATAGAAAATAAAAAACTAGATTGTGGCGGAGAGAGAGGGATTCGAACAACTACCTAAAATCGTTGGTACATATGCAATCAGCTATAACTAAGTAATTATTACACTCACTTTTCTACTCACATTTTTGTTAAAAATACACTAATTAGCAGTATTTTTTAATTGAGGACATTATATCTACTTATTAACTTCAATCATGAGATTACACAACCGTAGTCTATCTAGTTATTCGAGTCCAAGTAAGGTTTTTTCCAAGGTCTGCCAAGGCACTACCCTTCGAATAGCCGCGCAGCTACCTGCCATAGACTTTTTGTTTTTTGCGTCTTCTCTGGCGTGCTCTACCAATTCTGACTGTAAGCCCAAAGCCGAAATAAGCCACAGGAGC
>JASLYC010000002.1 GCA_030739975.1 Gammaproteobacteria bacterium | reverse complement strand
TATTCCCGCCATATACTTTTTTGGCACGCCCAAGACGATTCGAACGTCTGACCTACGGCTTAGAAGGCCGTTGCTCTATCCAGCTGAGCTATGGGCGCATAAACCGCACTTAAATGTACAGTATGGTCGGAGTGGAGGGATTTGAACCCCCGACCACCTGGTCCCAAACCAGATACGCTACCAAACTGCGCTACACTCCGAAAAAACAATAATTATACTTTGTTAACTACTTGAGTCAATGCCTAATTCGTCCCAAATTTGGTCGATCTTGAGGGCAATATTTTTGTCCATTTCAATAGCCTTTCCCCATTCCCTATCTGTCTCTCCTTGAAGCTTGTTGGTGGCGTCAATACCCATTTTTGAGCCTAACCCAGATACTGGCGATGCGAAATCAAGATAGTCTATTGGAGTGTTATTTATTAGAGTTGTATCTCTGGATGGATCTACTCTTGTTGAGATAGCCCAAACAACCTCTTTCCAGTTACGTATATCAATGTCTTCATCTACAACGATAACAAATTTAGTGTACATAAACTGACGCAGAAATGACCATACACCCATCATCACTCTTTTTGAGTGGCCTGGGAATTGTTTTTTCATGCTAACAATTGCCATTCGATATGAGCAAGCTTCTGGGGGCAGGTAAAAATCAGTAATCTCGGTGAATTGCTGTTGTAATAATGGAACAAAAACCTCGTTAAGAGCAACACCAAGAACTGCAGGCTCATCTATCGGTTTGCCTGTGTATGTTGAATGATATATAGGGTTATTTCTATAGGTAATTCTTTCTACTGTAAAGACCGGGAACTGCTCTACCTCGTTGTAATATCCTGTATGGTCACCGAACGGTCCTTCTTCTGCCATCTCGTTAGGATTAATTACACCTTCTAGTATTATTTCTGCATTCTCTGGCACTTGTAGTTTGTTGCCTATACATGAACAAACAATTGTTTTTTTGCCTCTCAAGAGGCCTGCAAATGCATATTCACTTAAACTGTCTGGTATAGGAGTTACTGCAGCGAGTGTAGTTGCAGGGTCGGCCCCAAGGGCAACAGCAATTGGGAAAGGTTTATCTGGATTTTGTTTACACCAATCCTTGTAATCTAAGGCGCCACCTCTATGAGAAAGCCATCGCATTATAAGTTTGTTTTTAGAAATAACCTGTTGACGATAGATACCTAAGTTTTGACGCTCTTTGTTTGGGCCTTTAGTAATGACTAATCCCCAAGTAATTAGAGGAGCGATATCCTTTGGCCAGCAGGTTTGAATTGGCAATTTATATAAATCTACATCTTCCCCGCTAATAATATTCTCTTGGCATTGACCTTTACCGATGGATTTAACAGGCATATTAAGAACTTGCTTTAGTAAGGGTAATTTTTCTATTGCGTCCTTGACACCTTTAGGTGGATCAGGTTGCTTTAAATCGGCAAGCAACTTTCCAAGGTTTCTGAGTTCGGCCGTGCTTTCCTGACCCATAGCCATGGCTATCCTTTTGGTTGTCCCAAACAGGTTTGCTAAAACAGGTATATCGTGACCTTTTACATTTTCAAATAACAGCGCTGGACCTTTTTTGTCGAGGGTTCGACGGCATATTTCAGTAATTTCAAGTTTTGTATTGACCTCAGTACTAATACGTTTTAGTTCGCCGTGCTTTTCTAGCTCATAAATAAATTCACGTAGGTCCTTGTATTGCATAATTATCTATGAGTTAGCAAAATAGTTATTATGTTCCTTTAATTCTTTACTGGTTGCCTTTACGATATTAATTTCTGGCCTATTTGAGTCAACCCTAATAATGTCATTTCCATTGTTATTTTCATTGTTGATATTTGCCTCTGTAAATAAAGTTGACTGTCCGCCAGTCATTGCCAAATAGACTTGAGCAAGTATCTGAGCATCTAGAAGGGCGCCATGTACTGTACGTGAACTGGCATCTATTTCAAATCTTCGGCATAGCGCGTCTAAATTATGCATCATTCCTGGTCTTTGTCTTTTAGACAGCTCCAAAGAGTCAATGATAGAGCAATTATCTTCAATCCTTTGTTCAGTATTCATTAACGCTAATTCGTTATTTAAAAACCCTAAATCGAAAGGTGCATTATGAATAACTAGGGTGGCACCATCAATATATTCTAAGAACTCTAAAGCAACCTCTTCAAATTTTGGCTTGTCAGATAAAAAACTATCTGTTATGCCGTGAATTCTTACTGACTCTCCAACACTTATGCCGGGCTTTACATATTGGTGATATTGAGATTCAGTGATCTCTCTGTTAGTAATTTCTACACAGCCAATCTCAATCACCCTATGACCCTCAGAGGGCTCAATTCCAGTGGTTTCAGTGTCAAGAACAATTAGTCTTTCCATGATAGAAATATTAGGTATGTTTTAGTGTAAAATTGTTTCATTTTATCGTATTAGAGTTTGAGTTATGGCAAGAGTTACTGTTGAAGAGTGTTTAGATTTTGTTGATAATCGTTTTGATTTAGTTTTGGTCGCTGCAAAGCGAGCACACCAGCTTAGTTCTGGAGGCTACAGATCTGTTCTAGATGTTGGAAAAGATAAACCAACAGTTGTAGCTCTTAGAGAGATTGAAGCCGGCCTTATTGATTCATCAATTTTGACCGAAGAGTATGATATGGAAGTTGAATTATCTGCCCAAGAAAAAGCTGCAGATGGTGAAAAGATGGCGGAAATTGAGGAAGAGCTTTCTGCTAAAGTAATCGATGAAAACGCTGATGAAATAACGGAAATAGAGTAATTATTTGCTTATATATGCATTAAATAAATATTTCACCATGTAATAAAATGACGCTTAGGCGTCATTTTTTTTTGCACATAAATACCTTATCTAGGTATTATTCATAATTCACTTAATCACCTAAATATCGTTATGAAAAAATATCCTGTCGCCAAACCTAATGTCGCAGCTATATGCGATGAACAGCAATATGAATCTATGTACACTGAGTCTATTAATGATTCAGACGGATTTTGGGCTAAACAAGCCAAAGAATTTTTGCACTGGACTAAGGAATGGGACCAGGTTTCAAATGTTGATTATCATAAAGGCAAGATTGAATGGTTTAGTGGTGGTGAGCTCAATGTTTCTTACAACTGTCTTGATCGTCATCTACCAGAAAGGGCTAACCAGACTGCGATTATTTGGGAATGCGATAACCCAGACGAAAGTGAATCGATAACTTATCAGGAGCTCTACGAAAAGGTTTGTCGTTTCGCAAACGGACTCAAAAAACTAGGCGTCACTAAGGGTGATAGGGTTTGTCTTTATATGCCTATGATAGTCGAGGCTAGCGTTGCTATGTTGGCATGCGCCAGAATTGGTGCGATTCATTCTGTAGTTTTTGGTGGATTTTCTCCAGAAGCACTTAGAGATAGAATTATAGATTCACAGTGTAAGGTGGTAGTTACTGCAAATGAAAGTATTCGTGGCGGTAAACCAGTCCCACTAAAGACTAATGTCGATAAGGCGGTGAATGGTTGTGATTGTGTTGACGCTGTGGTAGTTGTTCAGCGTACAAATAACGAGACTAATTGGGGGGACAAAGATGTCTGGTACCATGAATTAATTGACGGACTGCCAGCTGAATGTCCTTGTGAGAGTTTCGATTCTGAGACTCCGCTATTTATTCTTTATACTTCAGGGTCAACTGGAAAACCTAAAGGCGTTCTGCATACTTCTGGTGGCTACTTACTTTATGCAGCAATGACACATAAATACACCTTCGACTACCAAGAAGGAGACATTTATTGGTGTACCGCTGATGTTGGTTGGGTGACAGGGCACTCCTATATTGTTTATGGGCCTCTAGCTAATGGAGCGACTACCTTAATGTTTGAAGGCATTCCAACCTATCCTGATGCTTCACGTTTCTGGCAAGTTGTTGATAAGCACAAGGTCAATACCTTTTATACGGCACCAACAGCTATTCGTGCACTTATGGGTGCTGGAGATGACTTCGTTAATAGTACCTCTCGTTCAAGTTTACGAATTTTGGGTACCGTTGGCGAACCAATCAATCCCGAGGCATGGGAATGGTACTACAATGTTGTCGGAGACGGGAGGTGCCCAGTTGTTGATACATGGTGGCAAACAGAAACTGGCGGCCATATGATAACCCCATTACCTTATGCCACACCTTTAAAACCTGGCTCAGCTTCAAGGCCATTCTTTGGGGTAGAACCTCAGGTTGTTAATGAGCAGGGTAAGGTGTTAGAAGGGGAGGCAGAAGGCATTCTAGTGTTAGCTAGATCATGGCCTGGTCAGATGCGTACACTTTATAACAATCATGAAAGATTCATGGAAGCATACTTTTCAACATTTCCTGGCAAGTATTTTGCTGGCGATGGAGTTAAGCGTGATGCAGATGGATATTATTGGATTACTGGAAGAGTGGACGATGTTCTAAATATTTCAGGTCACCGATTGGGTACAGCTGAGATAGAGTCTGCACTAGTGCTTCACGAAAGTGTTAGTGAATCTGCTGTTGTTGGTATGCCGCATGAAATTAAAGGTCAAGGTATATATGCTTATGTGTCACTTATGAGCGGTGTAGAGCCATCAGACAATCTAAAAACAGAACTGGTCAAACTAGTAAGGAGCGAGATAGGTCCAATTGCAACTGTCGACAAGATTCAGTTTGCCCCTGGCTTGCCTAAAACAAGAAGCGGCAAAATTATGCGTAGAATTTTGCGCAAGATTGCCGAGAATGATTATGAAAATTTGGGTGATACTTCAACACTTGCAGAGCCTGAAGTGGTTAAAGATTTGATAAAGAACAGGGTTAGTTAATTAATCGACGCTTGAGCAAAGTTTCCTATATTCGTCTTGGGTTTCTTCATCTAAAGAAGCGACCTTACCGAAAACCTCTACCTCAAGATCAGTTGTTTCCTTTATGGTAAGACAATAATTTTCTACCTCATCCTCTGTAAAACCAGCAAGATATACAGCAAATGTCACTCCATATAATTGTTCCGTCTCCTTAATTCTGTCGATGCTATTAGAAACAATTAATCTATTTTGTTGAGATAAAGTTTTTTTGAAGGTAGATAATGTTTCTTCATATAGGGCTAGTGTCTGTTTAATACCGGCAAGCTTATCTTTCATCATCGATACTCTTTTTTCAGATAGAACTAAATCTGCTTTTGCATCAAGTAGTTTATTTTTTATATCTAATAATTCCCTATTTGACTTATTTGTGTTTAATTTGTTAGTAGATTCAGACTTAGATAATTTTTTTGAGGATAAATATAGCTTATTTTTTAAATCTTGGATTAATTCATCTTTTGTATTGACACTAATCTTAAGTTCACTTTGAGTGTTTAATGCATTGTCAAGTTTTTGCCCATTAAGTTGTAGTTTATTTTCCAACTCCACTATAGATTTTGATAGCTGTTTAGCTTTTTCAAATGCTAATTTTGCACGAACTTTTTCATCTTTCAGGATGGCTACATTGCTTTTAGCAAGTGAGAGACTCTTTTGCGACTCAATAAGTTGTGAATTTTTTTCAATTAACTGCATCTCAACTTCAGCAATATTTCCACAAGATTGATTGTCCTGAATTACTTCTGGGCAAGATATCTGCTCATTACTGGTCTTAGCTGTATCAATTTTAATTGTGTCAATCAATGCATCTTTTTGTTTAATTGTGCTTTTTAACTCTGCAATATTACTTCTAAGGTTTGCCAATAAATCTTGAGACTTTCTTTCACTATCTAGCGTATTAGCGTGGTCCTTTGTATATTTTTCCAGCAACCCCTGTATTTCATTTTTCAGGCTTGCTATAGCTTTATCTTTAGAGTCTGTTGACCCGGAATCAGATACCTTAATGCTAGAGTTTTCTGCTGATTCTGAACGTAACTGCTGTATTTCGTTATTTAGATTTACTATCTGTTGATTGTGGTCAGAGCTTAACTTTGATGTCTGATCGCTATTATTTTTTTGTATCTCGTCGATTTTATTATTGAAATAAATATAACTAAATATTAGTGCAATAATTAGTAGTACCGACACGAATATTGATTTTTTTTCCATAACGCCTTGAAAATTCAATGAAAGTAAACAATCTAGGTGATATTGTAAACTAAAACTACATAATTTTATTTTATTTTATCCACTTAGCAGCCTGCTTGGCATAGTAAGTTAAAATTGCATCAGCACCAGCTCTTTTAAAGGACATAAGTGTTTCTAGAACAACTGGCTTTTCCTCAATCCAGCCATTCTTGCTTGCAGACTTTAGCATAGAGTATTCTCCGCTAACGTGGTAAGCGAAAGTAGGCATAGCAAAATTTTGTTTAATCTGAAATACGATATCTAGATAGGGTAGGCCAGGCTTAATCATTACCATATCAGCTCCTTCGTCTATATCTAGAGCTACCTCTCTTAGGGCCTCATTGCTGTTAGCAGGGTCCATTTGGTAGGTGAATTTGTTTGAAGATCCTAGATTGCTGGATGAACCTACAGCATCACGAAAAGGTCCATAATAACTAGAAGCGTACTTTGCTGAGTAGGCTAATATTTTGGTATAAATTAGACCATTCTCTTCAAGAGCATCGCGTATAGCGCCAATTCTGCCGTCCATCATGTCAGATGGCGCAACAATGTCAGCACCTGCTTGGGCATGGGATAGCGCTTGTTTAACTAAAACATCTATAGTCTCATCATTAAGAACATAACCGTCCTCGTCTATTAAGCCGTCCTGACCATGAGTAGTAAAAGGGTCTAGAGCAACATCGGTAATGATAGCGAGATCTGGAAAATTTTCTTTAAGTGCTTTGACTGCCCTTTGTGATAGACCATCTGGGTTATATGCCTCTTCAGCTTGAAGAGATTTTTTTTCAGGCGGAACTACTGGGAATAGCGCTACAGCTTGTATATTCAATTCAACAATTTCAGCAGCATCAATTATTAATTGGTCTATGCTTAGTCTTTCTATGTCAGGCATAGATTCAACACTTTGACGCTGATTATTGCCCTCAACGATAAAAATCGGGTAGATTAAATCGTTCGTCGTTAGTGTATTTTCTTGCATAAGTTTACGAGTATTATCGTGTTTTCTCATGCGACGCATTCTATGAGTTAAAATAGCCATTTCAAGTTATATTTTATTAATTTATCAGATTATACAACAATGCATCAAATAAGCGAAACCCATAAAAAAATGTCAAGCGTTAGTGACGCTTTTATTAAGCCATTTCCTAACTCAAGAAAAATTTTTATCAAAGGCTCAAGGGAAGATATAAAAGTCTCAATGAGAGAAATTACCTTGAACGATACTATCGGAGATTTAGCAGAGAAAAATGAACCTATTTGTGTTTATGATACCTCTGGACCTTATACCGACCCTGAAGCAGTAATTGACTTTAGAAAGGGTCTTAGCGGTGTCAGAACTAAATGGATAGAGGAGAGAGGTGATACAAAAAACTTAGATGTATTGAGTTCAAACTTCTCAAATATAAGGCTAGGTGATAAGGAAATCGATAAACTACGCTTTGAACATTTGCGTATGCCAAGAATAGCAAAAGAAGGCAAAAATGTTACCCAAATGCATTACGCCAGAAAAGGAATAATAACTCCTGAGATGGAGTTCATTGCGATTCGAGAGAATTGTAAATGGCAAGACTACAAAGACCAAATAGGACAACAGCAAGGGGAAAGCTTTGGAGCATCTATACCTGACGTTATAACTGCTGAGTTTGTTCGCGATGAGGTGGCACGAGGTCGCGCAGTTATACCATGCAATATAAACCACCCAGAAACAGAGCCAATGATTATTGGGCGTAATTTTTTAGTCAAGATTAATGGCAATATAGGTAATTCAGCATTAGGCTCATCTATCGATGAAGAGGTAGGAAAAATGGTCTGGGGTATTCGTTGGGGCGCTGACACAATAATGGACCTGTCTACTGGTAAAAATATTCACGAAACTCGTGAATGGATTATTCGTAATTCGCCAGTACCAATTGGCACTGTTCCGATGTATCAGGCACTAGAAAAAGTTAACGGTATTGCCGAAGACTTGACCTGGGAAATATATAGAGACACACTAATCGAACAAGCCGAACAGGGGGTTGATTATTTCACAATTCATGCTGGTGTAAGGTTAAAGCATGTTCCGTTAACTATTGATAGAGTGACCGGTATTGTTTCTAGGGGTGGCTCAATTATGGCTAAATGGTGTTTGGCCCACCACAAAGAGAGCTTCCTTTATACCCACTTTGAAGATATCTGCAAAATCATGAAGGCTTATGACATCACCTTTTCTTTGGGAGATGGTCTACGTCCTGGCTGCATAGCAGATGCAAATGATGCCGCTCAGTATGGAGAATTAGAGACACTGGGAGAGCTTACTAAGATAGCTTGGAAGCACGATGTTCAGACATTTATTGAAGGCCCTGGTCATGTCCCTATGCAAATGATTAAGGACAATATGGACAAACAACTTAAAGAGTGTGGCGAGGCGCCTTTCTATACTTTGGGTCCATTAACTACTGATATCGCTCCTGGATATGATCATATAACCTCAGCTATAGGTGCTGCACAGATAGGTTGGTATGGTTGCGCTATGCTCTGCTATGTGACCCCAAAAGAGCACTTAGGGTTACCTAATCAGGATGATGTAAAGGAGGGTATTATTGCCTACAAAATTGCCGCCCATGCTGCAGACCTTGCTAAAGGTCATCCGGGTGCACAAATTCGTGACAATGCCTTATCTAAGGCTAGATTTGAGTTTAGGTGGGAGGACCAATTTAATTTGGCACTTGACCCAGATACTGCTCGCTCATATCACGATGAAACTTTACCAAAACAGGCCGCTAAGACTGCCCATTTCTGCTCAATGTGCGGTCCAAAATTTTGTTCAATGAAGATAACCCAAGAGATCAAAAAGATGGACCAAGAAACAATAACTAAAATTAATGAAATCCAAGTTCAGATGGACAAAAAATCTGAAGAGTTTCTAGTCAATGATAGTGAATTGTATATTAAGCAAATTAATGAGTGATAATACATAGAAAAGGTTCTAAACTTGGATAAGTGAGATAATCGTTATTGCAACAAGGATTTGATTCTATCACTAATTAGTTTGCTTGCGCCTTTCTGTTGGCTAAAGAATTTGTGGGCATTTTTTCCTAACTCTTGCATTTCCTGTTTGTTATCTATTAAGCGCTTAATTACCACAAAAAGCTCCCCCTCATTCTTAACCTGTATTGCTGCATTTTGTGACACCAGTGAGGACGAAATTTCAGAAAAGTTAAATACGTTGGGACCGAATATTATGGGCTTTGAGAGTGCTGCAGGCTCTAGCATATTGTGACCACCAGTATTGTTTAGACTTCCACCAATAAAGGCAATATCACAAACTTTAAAATATGACATCATCTCGCCCATAGAATCGCCGAGCAATATTTGTGCATCTTTTTCAGGTTTGTTGCTTGAGCGTTTGACAACATTTAGCTTGTTTTTCTTGGCTAATTTATATACCTCATTGAATCGCTCAGGGTGTCTTGGGATGATAACCAATAGTGAGTCCTTTAAAGACTCTTTGTTATCAATATAGCTGCGAATTATTTTTGACTCCTCTCCCCTATGTGTGCTTGCAAAGACTATAACGTTGGGCTTATTTACAAAGGCACTAATCTCTTTAGTAGTGCTGATATCTGTTATTAGTTTTTGATCAAACTTTATATTTCCAGCAGCCAAAACCTTTTCTTTTGAAGCACCAAGCTCAATAAACCTTTTAGCCGAGTTAATATTTTGGGCAGCTATTAGGGTTAACTGGTTAAGTGTTTTTTCGCTTAGTTTCTTAGCAAATCTTTGATATTTTGATAATGACCTTTCAGATAGGCGAGCATTAACAAGCATTACTGGGATCTCTTTTTTGTTTAGTGAATGAATTAAGTTAGGCCAAATCTCGGTCTCAAGTAAGATACATATCGATGGGTTGATTTTGTTGATATATCTATTAACAATTATCGGTACATCGTAAGGGAAGTAAAAGTGCAAGACCCTTTGCTGAAAATACTGCGTTACTGCTCTAGAGCCGGTGGGTGTTGTGCTAGTGACTAGCACTCTATGGTCTGGATGATTGTCTATAAGCTGATCAATAAGTACGGTTGCTGCTTTCAGTTCACCGACAGAAACGCAATGGACCCAAATAATAGGGACAGGAACATTTACAATTATGGCCAATCTCTCAGCAATTCTTTGCCTGTAATTAGGATTATTGATGCTTTTAAATAATAACCTAACAAGGCTAAATGGTAGCATCATGTATCCCAACAGGCTGTATAGGTTTCGATTCATTTTTTGGTGTCGATAAAAGGTATAATTTGCTGATTATATTTTAGCGGTTTTTAAAAGAGTTCCAATGAAATTTGTTGATTCTGCAACTATTCGGGTTGAGGCTGGCAAGGGTGGTGCCGGTTGCCTTGGATTTCGAAGGGAAAAATATATACCTGATGGCGGCCCAGATGGCGGTGATGGCGGCGATGGCGGTAATGTATATTTTCGTGGCCAAGAAAACCTTAACACTCTAAGCGAGTTTCGCTTTAATAGACTTTTCAGGGCGAAGAATGGTCAGCCTGGATCTGGGCAAAACAAGCGCGGTAAGTCTGCAG
Organism: Gammaproteobacteria bacterium; assembly: GCA_030739975.1. Lineage (GTDB taxonomy): Bacteria > Pseudomonadota > Gammaproteobacteria > PS1 > Pseudothioglobaceae > SZUA-1055. Next base: position 7,249 of record JASLYC010000002.1, on the reverse strand, counting down.
ACCACTTAACAGTAGATATGCCTCTTGGGACCAAAATATATGACCTAGAGACCGACGAGATGATAGGTGAGATTACCCTACATGAACAGATTGTGTTAGTTGCCAAGGGCGGATTTCATGGTCTAGGTAATGCTCGTTTTAAGTCAAGTATCAATAGAGCTCCACGAAAAACAACACCAGGAACCCCTGGCGAGGTTAGAGAGATAGGTCTGGAAATGAGTGTTATGGCAGATATTGGTTTGTTGGGTATGCCGAATGCCGGAAAATCAAGCCTGATTAGGCAAATATCAAGTGCTAGACCAAAGGTTGCTGACTATCCATTCACCACTCTGCATCCGAACCTAGGTGTTGTATCGCTTAACGACAAGCATTTAGTTATGGCTGATATTCCTGGACTTATTGAAAATGCCAGTGAAGGTGTAGGGCTAGGGTTTGAGTTCTTAAGGCATCTGTCAAGAACTAGAGCCTTGCTACATGTAATAGATATAATGCCTGCTGATGGTTCTGACCCAGTTTATAATTACAAAACTATAGAAAAAGAGCTAGCGAAGTATGACCAAGAGCTAGCTAACAAGCCAAGGATTATTGCAATTAACAAGATTGACTTACTAAATCAAAAAGAGCGAGACCAGTTTATAGAGAGCTTTATAAAAGATATTTCTTATGGTGGAGAGGTTTTCAATATCTCTGCCCTTAACGGTATGGGCTGTAAGGAGTTGGTTTATGGATTATTTAATTTAATAAAAAGTAATAATGTCAAAACAAAGATGGATTATTAAGGTTGGCTCTGCGCTATTAACAGATAGCGGTAAGGGTATCGATCAAAAACTTATCGCCCAATGGGCGGAACAAATTATTAACCTAAGGGCTAATAATATCGACGTTATATTGGTATCAAGTGGCGCTATTGTTGAAGGTATGAATAGGCTTGGCTGGAAAGAGAAGCCTAAAGACATTCATCAACTACAGGCTGCTGCTGCTGTTGGACAGATGGGATTAATCCAGTCTTACGAATTGCTATTTTCAAAGCACGATGTTCATACAGCGCAAATACTACTAACAAGAGACAACCTCACCAACGAAGATAGGTATGAAAATATCTCTGCTACCTTGGATAATTTATTGTTACACGGGGTTGTACCTATAGTTAATGAGAACGATACCGTATCAACTTCTGAAATTAAGTTTGGGGACAACGACACATTGGCAGCACTGGTTGCAAATCTTGTTGATGCCGATAGATTAATCATACTTACAGACCAGCAGGGCCTATTTGACTCCGACCCTAGACACAACGATAAGGCAAAAATGATTCACAGCATTCATGTTAGTGACGATAAATTAACCAAGTTTGCATCTAAATCGGGAGGCATATTAGGTTCAGGCGGTATGTATACCAAGGTTATCGCAGCAAAGCAGGCTAGTGAGTCCGATACCACCACCCATATTGTCTCCGGAAGAGAGCAAGATGTACTTAGCCGTATCCTTAATGGAGAACATGTTGGGACCCTTATAAATTGTTAGCATATATCGGCTTAGGTTCTAACCTAGAAGTCCCAAAAGAACAAATTAAAAGAGCCCTTGTAGCCTTAAACGATACCACAGATATCGAGGTCAGTGGTCTCTCAAGTCTGTACAGATCAAAGCCACTTGATGGTTCCGATCAGCCAGACTACATTAACGCTGTATGTAGAGTAAAAACCCATCTGAGCGCCCTTGAACTTTTGTATGTATGTCAGGGGATTGAGTCAAAACAGCATAGAGTCAGAGATGAAAGATGGGGGCCAAGAACCATAGACCTAGATATTATTCTTTATGGTACACAAGTTATAGCCTCAAAGAAGCTAGTAGTGCCACACCCAGAAATGATGAATAGGGCTTTCGTTTTGGTTCCATTAAAAGAAATTGAGCCAAACTTAATAGTTCCAATATTAGGCTCATTGACAGGATTAATTGATAAAATAGACACCTCAAAGCTAATAAAATTATGAAAACTTCAGAACTAAAATCTTTCAAGCAGTCAAAAGAAAAAATTGCCTGTTTGACCGCTTATGATGCATCTTTTGCAGAGCTCTTTGAATACTGCGGTGTTGATGTTTTGTTAGTAGGAGACTCTCTAGGAAATGTAATTAAGGGGCAAGAAAACACTCTAAGTGTTAGCATGAAAGATATTTGCTACCATACCAGTAATGTTGCAAAGGGCTCACAACAGGCACTAATTATTGCTGACCTGCCATATAAAAGCTATATATCTAAAGAAGTCACACTAAAAAATGCCAACATGTTGATAGATTCTGGTGCCCATATGGTTAAGCTTGAGGGTGGGCGTGAGCATGAATCCTCTTTCAAAGCTTTGCAGGACAATGGTATCCCGGTTTGCGGACATCTAGGTTTGTTGCCACAGTCAGTTGAAGAGCTTGGAGGCTACAAAGTACAAGGCAAAGATGAACATGGCGCCAAAAAGATTATTGAGGACGCTGTTATGCTTGAATCTTGGGGGGTCGATGCTATTGTTCTTGAGTGCATTCCATCTAAACTTGCAGCAATTATATCTATGGCATTGACTATACCTACTATCGGTATAGGTGCCGGTTCTGATTGTGATGGACAGATCCTTGTTTGTTACGATATGTTGGGTATCAATACAAAAAAAGCACCCAAGTTCGTTAAAAATTTTCTCTCTGCAGAGCAAGACATAAAATCAGCAGTCAAGTCATATGTCAGTGCTGTAAAAGATAAGTCATATCCAGCCAAAGAACATACATATTAATTAAGATGAAGGTAGCAACAACAATCGAATCTTTGCAGGATTTGTTAAAAGATTGGACAGAAAAAAAACACACCATAGCTCTAGTTCCGACAATGGGAGGGCTGCATGAGGGTCACCTATCTTTAGTAAGGATGGCGAAAAATCAAGCCGACAAGGTTGTCGTTAGTGTTTATCTAAATCCAGCCCAATTCGCTCAGAATGAGGACTTCGATAGTTATCCAATTAGTACAGAGTCAGACATTGTAGAGCTTGAGAAGTGCAGTGCAGACGCTGTATTTATTCCAAATAGCGAGCAGATATACCCCAAAGACTGGAGTTTTGATTATCAGGTCGGAGAAATCTCCAGCATACTGTGCGGTGTAACTAGGCCACACTTTTTTAATGGTGTTGCTAAGGTGGTGTATAGGTTATTTGAAATCGTAAGACCAGATATCGCAATATTTGGGCAAAAAGATTTCCAGCAATTATTCGTTATAAAGAAGATGGTGGATGACTTATCCTTAGGGATAAATATACTTTCACACAGTATAGTTAGAGAGCAAGATGGGCTCGCGATGAGTACCAGAAATAAATACCTAAACAAGAAAGAGCGGGTTACTGCTATCCAACTATCAGCTTGTATGAATAGTGCCAAAGATAAGTACCTTTCGGGGATGCAAATAGATAAGGTAAATACCGAACTAAGGCAAGAGCTGAGTGAGAACTTTGAGCTCGACTATGCAGAAATCGTTGACGCTAATACCCTTAAAATAATTACCGATAATACAGTTCAGATTGGTATACTATGTGCAGTTGTTTTGGGCTCAACTAGATTGATAGATAATATAACTTTTTGGAGATAGAATGTTCAGTATTAGTAATGAAGCTGAGGCCTATGTGGCGGACCTTTTTGAGCAGCAGGATAATAAAGATTTGGCCCTCAGGGTTGACATTGAGAAGGCCGGAACTCCTATAGCTACAGTAACTTTTAACTTTTGTTATCCGAAGGACCTGGATAACAACTATGAGCAATTTGAATACAAAGGGTTCAATACCTATATCGACAAAAACAACTTTCAATTTCTCAAAGACTCTGAAGTCTTACTCAAGGATGAGGGTACAAATAAAAAGTTGACCATAACCGCACCCAACGCCAAGGGCGAAGTACCCAAAGATGATGCCCCACTTGAGGAAAAGATAGTCTACACGATAGCGACTGAAATTAGCCCCCAGTTAGCCTCTCATGGTGGCTATGTAGAGCTAGTCGAGATAACCAAAGATTTGGACGTTATATTAAATTTTGGTGGCGGATGTCAGGGCTGCTCTTCTGTCAAGATTACTCTAAAGGATGGTGTCGAGGCGCAATTAATGAACCTCTATCCAGAAATCAGGTCGGTACAAGATGTGACCGATCACTCGCACAAAGAGAACGCCTATATGTAATGATTTAGTTATGGTGTAAACTTGCACCCATGACTAATTATTATCAACAACTTGGTAGTGAAATTTTCTATCATCATGGATGGACATTTAGGTGAACGAGTTCTCAATTATTGATAAATATTTTAGCTGGAATTGTGACAACTCAGTTAGGGTTGGTGTGGGAGATGATTGCGCGGTAATAGAGCTTGATAGTGAATATCAGATAGTTACCAGTGTAGATACTCTGATAGAGGGTGTGCATTTCTCATCCTCCAACTCGGCAGCAGATATCGCCTATAAATCTTTGAGTGTCAATCTTAGTGATCTTGCGGCAATGGGAGCTATAGCAAAATACTTTACCTTAGCAATAAGCCTCCCAAGGGTTGATGAAAAATGGCTAAGCGAGTTTGCCAACAGTCTTAAGCAAATAGCAAACAAATATAATATAGATTTGGTAGGTGGTGACACCACAAAGGGACACCTAAGTATAACTATCAATGTCACCGGTTTTATCGAGAGAGGTAAATCCTTGTTGCGCTCAGGAGCTAAGCCAGGAGACCTAATCTTTGTTTCAAACAATATAGGGGATGCGGCATACGCACTAAGACAAAAACAAAGAAACGAGCCCGCAACATTGAGCGCTATGAATCGGCTTAATACTCCAGAGCCTAGACTAAGCCTTGGTCGCAGTTTGGTTGGTATTGCAAACTCATGTATCGACATATCAGACGGCCTAGAGCAGGACCTTTCGCATATCCTAAATAGCTCCAAAGTGGGCGCTAGAATCAGCACTGACAGGTTACCTTTATCAAAAGAGGTTAGTGAATATATCGAGTCGACAGGGGACTGGTGTATCGCTCTAGCTGGTGGGGACGATTACGAGCTATGCTTTAGTGTAGACAAAAGAAATAAAAAAAATGTCCATCAAATCGAGAGCGATCTAAAGATAAAACTAAGCGAGATAGGCGTTATCACCCCTAATGGAGGCCTTATTGTTGATGGTTTTAGTGCCGACTGTAGCTCATATAGGCACTTTTAGGTTCTACTCTATACTTCCTTCTTTTCAGCTATAGTTTTACAATCAATACACTCGTCTGCAGTCGGTCTAGCCTCAAGCCTTAACAAATTAATCTCTGCTCCACAAGTCTTGCAGTAACCATAATCTCCCAACTCGATAACATGCAAAGTTTTGTCAATCTTGCTGATAAGCTTCCTTTCCCTGTCTCTTGTTCTTAGCTCTAAAGCGAACTCTTCCTCGAGTGTAGCTCTATCATTAATGTCTGCAACCTGAGTCGAATCTTCCTGGATATGGTTTATAGTAGTTTCCGCGTCAGTCACTAGTTGCTGTCTCCATGCTGAGAGCTTATACTTAAAGTGATTGAGCTGATTTGAACTCATAAATTCCTCGCCACTTGATGTCTTGTAAGAGGGAATATCTTGAAAGTTTGGTTCTGACATATTACATAAATGTTAAAAAAACAATGGTTATACCTAAACTAAATTAAAATAGCAATATTTTTAGTCAATTATTTATAAAACTAGTAATATATTATGGATCTAGAGGCGCTCATATTTGATGTTGATGGTACCCTTGCAAATACCGAGAAGGATGGACACTTGCAGGCATTTAATATGGCATTCGAGCAGATGGGTCTGGACTGGTTTTGGTCTAACGAGATGTATCACTATCTGTTGAGCGTTACTGGAGGCAAGGAGAGGATAAAGTTTTACTTAGATAGCTACAAGGAGGACTTTTATCACGACAATCTAGATAGCTTTATTAGTGAAATCCATAAACAAAAGACTAGCAACTATTTAGAGCTTATCTCTAATGGGCTTGTGCCACTTAGGGTTGGGGTTAAGAGGTTAATAGATGAGGCTATGTCGCAAAAACTAAGACTGGCTATAGCCACTACCACTACACCAGCCAATGTAGATGCCCTTATAACTAGTACTCTAGGCCATGAATACATGTCCAGCTTTGAGGTTATAGGTGCAGGTGATGTTGTGCCAAAAAAGAAGCCTGCTGCAGATATATATAATTACGTACTCGACAAAATGAACCTAGAACCATGCCAGACGCTGGCTATCGAGGATTCACGTAACGGTCTATTATCAGCATCATCTGCAGGTATAGAGTCAGTACTCACAGTTAATGAGTATACTAATGAGGATAATCTCGATAAGGCTTTGGTTGTGCTTGACCATCTTGGCGATAAAGATAACAAGTTTAGCCTGATTAGCGGTGATGCTACTAAAAGGACTCTTGTCGATATAGAATATTTAAGGGAGCTGCATGCAAAAAATTGTTGAAATGGCTAACAACTCTAGGGTCTATGAGGTAGCCAATATTACCCCTCTGTCTCTTGCCAATCAGCTAACTAAAAGGTTATCCAACAATGTCTACCTTAAGAGGGAGGACGAGCAGAGTGTGCACTCATTCAAACTAAGGGGTGCCTATCAAAAAATCTCTGGACTAAAAAAGGAGTTGCTAAAAAAAGGAGTAATAGCGTCCTCTGCAGGTAACCATGCTCAGGGGGTCGCCTTGGCGGCAAAAAGGGTCGGCACAGATGCGGTAATTGTGATGCCACTTTCTACCCCAAAAATTAAAGTCCAGTCGGTCGAACAGCTAGGAGCCAAGGTGGTACTGCATGGCGATATCTATGATGACGCTTATCGTTACGCTAAAAAGCTCGAAAAAGAAAACGATATGGCATTTATCCATCCATTTGACGATATCGATGTAATTGCTGGTCAGGCCACAGTAGCGAAAGAGCTACTCTCACAGCTAGACAATATTGATAAGGTCTTTGTGCCAGTAGGTGGCGGTGGATTGATAGCTGGTATTGCAACCTATCTCAAGGTTTGTGCACCAGAAATAGAGGTAATCGGGGTCGAGCCTGAGGACTCTCCTACCCTATATCAGGCAATCAAGACCGGTGAACGAGCGGTATTGCCAGAGGTCGGTCGTTTCGCTGACGGTGTCGCTGTTAAGCAGATAGGTGAAAAGACGTTCTCTTATATTAAAGATATAGTTAAACAGGTGATACTTGTCAGTAATGATGAGATCTGCGCTGC
>JASLYC010000001.1 GCA_030739975.1 Gammaproteobacteria bacterium | reverse complement strand
ACGGTAAGGGCAAGTTGGCTATAAAAAGGGGTATAGAGGTTGGCCATATATTTCAACTTGGAACTAAGTATTCAAAAGCTATGAATGCTAACGTGATTGCAGAAAATGGCAAGTCAGTAGTAATGTCTATGGGCTGTTATGGAATTGGAGTGACCAGAGTATTGGCGGCATCAATTGAGCAGAATTTTGATGATAGGGGTATTATTTTTCCAGAGTCGATAGCTCCATTTAAAGTTGTAATTATTCCAATCAACTACAACAAATCAACCAGAGTTAAAGATCTATCAGATAAGCTATATAAAGAACTTCTTGAGGCTGACATTGAAGTGTTGCTTGATAATCGTAAAGAGAGGGCAGGTATTATGTTTGCAGACTCCGAGCTTCTAGGAATACCACATAGATTGGTGATTAGCGATACCCATGCAGATAATGGAAATATAGAATACAAAGCTAGAAACAATGATAAAAAAATTGAAATAGGTTTTAGTCAGGCCGTTGAATATATTAAAAACAAAGTTAGCTAATGGTATGGTTACAATATTTATTACCCCAACATCTTCTTTCGAGAATGATGTTTCGTTTTACTAGAATTGAAAACACATTCATAAAAAATAATTTTATCAGTTGGTTTATTAAGTCATACCAAGTAGATTTATCTGAGGCAGTAAAGGATAACGCTAAGGATTATAAAAATTTTAATGAATTTTTTACTCGCAAGTTAAAAACTAAAGCTAGAGTTATAGAAGATGGCAAGATTGTTTGTCCTGTAGATGGTTCTGTATCTCAGCTTGGGCATATTAAAGACTCCAAAATACTACAAGCAAAAGGGCATTTATTTACTGTCAACAAGCTTTTGGCAGAAGATTCTAGGTCAGTAAAATATAACAATGGTTTTTTTGCGACAATTTACCTTTCTCCTAAGGACTATCACCGTATCCATATGCCTTATGATGGTGTGCTAAATTCAATGACCTATATTCCTGGTGACTTATTCTCAGTTAACAGCAATACTACTAATAGAGTTGACGGTCTATTTGCTAGAAACGAACGTGTAGTTTGCTATTTTGAAACAGAGTTTGGGCAATGTGCATTAATCTTGGTAGGTGCAATATTTGTCGGCTCAATGCAGACTGTTTGGCATGGTCAAATAACTCCTCCATACAAGAAAAAAATGCAGATATATGATTACAAAGATAGGCAAATAAAGTTTAAGAAGGGGGATGAGATAGGTAGGTTTAATATGGGCTCAACAGTTATTATGCTTATGCCCAATAACAGCAACAAATTTACTCTAGATGAGTCTCAACTAGTTAGAATGGGACAATCTATAATATAAGATTGGCTATACCTTTCTTAACCTAACCAACTTAATTGTTTGGTCGGATATTTGCATTACTTCAATTAATACTTCATCAATTTTTATACTTACATCTCTAGTAGGTATAGTTTGGAGCTCTTCAAGGATAAGACCATTTAGTGTTTTAGCATTTGTTACCGGCAAGTTTGTACATAAGATAGAGTTTAACTCCCTTATGCTAATTCTTGGATCTGCTATATAACTGCCATCTTTCTGTTTAGAAATTTCTTTAATTGATTCGCTTTGATTAGATGTAAATTGACCCACAATCTCTTCAAGTATGTCTTCAAAAACTACCATACCTCTTACCTCTCCATACTCATCAACTACTAGTCCCAGTCTACGTTTAAGTTTTTGAAAATGTTCTAATTGATTTGCAAGGCTGGTGCCCTCAGGAACAAAATAAGGTTTACGAATTAGTCCCAAAAAAGCTTCAATACTAAACTCATTTCTAGCATATAAATTTACAATATCTCGCATATGAATTACGCCAGTAATATTGTCTTGAGATTTATCATATGCCAATAAACGGTTGTGTTGTGTACGCTCTAAATGCTTTAGTATCTCTTCATGGTCATCGATATTAACGCTTATTAGCTCATGCCTAGGTATCATGATATCTTCTACCTTTACCTTTTCTAGGTCAACAATATTAAGTAGCATTTTTTGATAATTTGAAGCAATTATTGGTTTTGCATCGTCAATAACCATTCTCAATTCCTCTGAGTTTAGTTTTTCAGTATTTTTGTTATTCTTTATTCCAAAAACAACAAGAATGGCATTAGAAACTTTAGCAATAAGCCAAACAAAAGGTCTGAAAAGTTTCACTAATGACTTTATTGCGTATGACACAGGGAGAGCTATTTTTTCTGGATTTTTTGCAGCAAAGGTTTTAGGTGTGGTTTCGGCAAAAATTAATATAACAAATGTTAAAAGTATAGATGAATATACTACTGAACCTTCGCCCCAAAGCTTTATTGCTAAAACGGTTGCTACACTTGAGGCGAATATATTTACCAAATTATTTCCAAGCAGAATGGTCCCTATTAGGTGATCCATATCTGAGAGAAGTTTTTCAGTGCGCTTAGCTTTACGGTTATTTTTTGCGCTGAGAGTCTTTAGACGATAGCGATTAATAGCCATCATTGAGGTTTCAGCAGAAGAAAAAAAGGCAGATAACAGTATTAGCCCAATAAGGGCAATGCTAAGCCAAAAAGGTGTAAGCGTTTCCAATAAGTATTTATTTAACTTGTAGTTTAAAGTTTAGAGTTTATCTCAAATGATTAAATGCATCAAGACCTGGGTAAATAGCCTTATCACCTAACTGCTCTTCAATTCGAAGTAGGCGGTTGTATTTTGCCAACCTATCTGACCTAGATAGTGAGCCAGTTTTTATTTGACCACATGAAGTGGCAACAGCTAAATCAGCAATTGTTGTGTCTTCTGTTTCACCAGATCTGTGTGACATAACACATGTATAGCCTGAATTAAATGCTATAGACATTGCATTAAATGTTTCAGTTAGTGTTCCTATCTGATTAACTTTTATTAATATTGAGTTAGCGATATTATTATTTATTCCTTTTGAGAGAATTTTACTGTTTGTTACAAACAAGTCATCTCCAACTAGCTGAACTCTATTTCCAATCCTTTTTGTCAACAAGTCCCACCCATCCCAATCATTCTCATCCATACCATCTTCTATAGATATTATTGGGTAATTGTTAACCCAATTTTCAAGGTAATCAACAAACTCGCTTGAGCTAAGTGACTTTCCTTCAGATGTTAATTCATATTTATTGTTTGAATAAAATTCAGAACTTGCCACATCAATACCAATAAATATGTCTTTGCCAGCTTCGTAGCCAGCTTGTTCAATAGCCTCGAGGATAACTTTTATTGCATCTTCATTAGAGGCAAGATCAGGTGCAAAACCGCCTTCATCGCCTACAGCTGTATTCATACCCCTTTTTTCTAGTACCGCTTTAAGGTGATGAAAAACCTCTGCACCGTACCTTAAAGATTCTCTGAAACTTGGAGCGCCAGCAGGAATAATCATAAATTCTTGAATATCAACACTATTATTGGCGTGCTCACCACCATTAATAATATTCATCATTGGAACTGGCAAAGTGAGAGCGCTTGATTTTCCAAAGCTTGAATACAGTGGGATATTTTGCTGCTTTGCATTTGCATGTGCAGATGCAAGTGAAACAGATAGTATAGCATTAGCACCAAGCTTTGATTTGGACTCAGTACCGTCAAGTTCAATCATTGCCTGATCAATTTTTTCTTGATTGGAAATATCAAACCCTTGCAAGCATTCGTTGATCTGAGTGTTAATAAATGATATTGCGTTTAGTACACCTTTACCTAGGTAGCGAGATTTGTCACCATCTCTAAGTTCTAGAGCCTCTCTTTGACCTGTCGAAGCCCCAGAAGGCACCATAGCACTGCCGATTACTCCACTTTCTAATATGACATCTGCCTCAATTGTAGGATTACCTCTAGAGTCAAGGATTTCTCTAGCAATTATCTGTTTAATTTTCACTTATTTTCCTGTTTATTCGAAGAATGATTTTATTTTACCGAAAAATGAAATAGACTCTGGTTTTGGTTTAGTTAACT